>JAWXUA010000036.1:0-20993 GCA_044433065.1 Pseudomonadota bacterium | reverse complement strand
GGAAGGGAAAACTTTCTTCAGAAAGTTTTCCCTTCCCCCCAGTCATTCCCAACCAACCAACTAACTAAACAACCAATCAATCAAACAAAACATACAATCATTAAATCAATCAATAATACCACCAAAAACGGCAATACAGCGCGAGCCATGGTAGCGAGTGGGACGCGGGCTATACCGCTTGAGACCATGAGGCAGACGCCCATGGGTGGGGTGAGCATACCTATGGCGAGGTTCATGACGATGATGATGCCGAGGTGGGTGAGGGAAATGCCGAGCTGTGGGAGTAGTGGCAGGAGTATGGGCGTGATGAGGATGAGCGCAGCTGTTGTTTCGAGGAGCGTTCCTACCACGAGGAGGAGGAGGTTGACGAGGAGCAGGAGGGTCCAGCCGCTGCCGCCCATAGTGATGAGTCCTTGGGCCAGCATGGCTGGGATGCGTTCAATGGCCATGAGCCAACCGAAGAGCGCTGCTACGGCGATGATGCTCATGATGACACCTGAGGTGACGCCAGCTTCGAGGAGGAGCGATGGAATGGCCTTGAGTTGGAGCTCTTTGTGGGCAAAATGACCGATGCAAAAGGCGTAGATGACGGCAATGCCTGCTGATTCGGTGGCTGTGAAAATGCCGGAGAGAATGCCGCCAAGAATGATGATGGGCGCACCAAGAGACCAGAGGGCGTCGCGCATGGCAGGCAGGATGGCCGATGGATTGAATGGTTTATTGTTGGTGGGGTTATGGTTTTTTTGAGCGGCTTTTTTTTCAGCAATGCCATGATAAATACAGTATAAAGAGAGACTTAAGCCCATGAGGAAACCTGGGAGAATGCCAGCGGCAAAGAGCTGGCCAATGGATGCTCCAGTGATGGAACCGAAGACAATCATGGGGATGCTTGGGGGAATGATGATGCCGATGGATCCAGCTGCGGCTTGCACAGCTCCGGCAAAGGGCGCGCTGTAGCCACGTGCTACCATGGACGGAATGAGGATGGAACCTACAGCGGCTGTGTCGGCGGCGGCTGAACCTGAAACGCCAGCAAAGAACATGGCGGATACCACAGAGACGATGGCGAGACCACCGGGTAAGTGCCCGACGAGCGTGTCGGCAAGACGCACAATACGGCGCGAAATGCCGCCTGCACTCATGAATTGCCCTGCCACAAGGAAGAGCGGCACAGCAAGCAGAGGGAAGGAGTCAGCTCCTGCATAGATGCGCTGGATGGCCACCATGGGATTGATGCCGCCCTTGATGAGTAGGGCTGCAAAGGCTGCAGTGCCAACCGCAATCATGATGGGCGTGTTGAGGGCAAAGAGCATGAGAAGCACCCCAAGCAAGATGGCTGTGGTCATGATTGACCTCCGTCTTGTGGATGAGTGGGGGCATTATTTTTGTGCGTAACTATGTTCGTAACATGAGTATTATCTTGATTTAATAAGGGTTTTTTTTGTAATAGAGTGGTAATTTGAGCTAAAGCGTGGATGCATGCCACAGCGGACGCAATGGGAATGACGGCCACGGGGATGGCTTTGGATATGCCTAGCGATGGCGTCACTTGCTGACTGATGAAGAGGGCGAAATTGGCGCCGTACCATGCTAGCACTGCGAAAAAGCCGCACGAAATGATGAGCGTGAAGAGCTGGATATATCGTTGGTATTGAGGATGAAAGCGGTCCACTAAGGTGCGGATGCTTGGGTGGACGCCGCTTTTAAAGGCGATGGATGCCCCAAGAAAGGTGATTTGCACAAGTACTATGCGGCCCACTTCCTCAGACCAAAAAAGCGAATTATTCATGATATATCGGCAAAAAACTTGGACGCCAATGAGGATGGCCATGAGACCAAGAGCTGCGATGAGCCAGTATGAGGCTATGCGGTTGGTGTGGTGACTGAAAGCGTTGAGAAAAACGCTAAGAGTTGCCAAGAGACAGCGCTTTTGTTGAGGAGCGCAGGAAAAGACCGCATGCTCAGCATGATTTTTTGCTGGCTGTGCGTCTTTTTTTTGTACTTCTACTGTGTCTGTGGGGCGCAATGGTTCTTGCATAGGCATTGTGCGTAAATACGTTAAGACCCTAAAAGAAAAGACTTTTTTGAAAACTATTATTGTACAAGTATTTTATTGAGCAGTTCGCGACTCTTTGGCGCACTGAAAAGCTTGTTATCACGCAAAGGAGCAACGCGAGCGCGAAATGCTTCAAGATTGGGCTTTGTCTCAATGGTCATGCCAGCCTCAGCTAGTGCGGCAAAATAGGCATCGTTGCGCTCACGGCTCCAAGCCCGTTGCCATAAGGCGGCCTCGCGCATGGCATTTTCAATGAGAGCTTGCTCATCAGCCGTGAGACTTTCAAACCACATGAGGTTGGCAAGGTCTGTGTGGCTTGAATACACGTGGCCCGTCAGGGAAAGGTATTTTTGCACTTCTGGCAATCGGTATTCAGCAATAATGGACAAGGGATTTTCCTGTCCATCGAGGGTTCCTTGCTGTAATTCCGCATAGATAGGCCAAGACATGGGCGTTGGATTTGCACCCAATAAACGCCAGAGGTCACGGTGTAACTGGGATTCCATGACGCGGATTTTCAAGCCTTTGACATCGTCAGGATTGTTCACAGGACGACTATTATTGGTCAGGTGGCGAAATCCATTTTCTGAAAAGTGCAGACCTTTGAAGCCAACATTGGCCAACATATCTAGCAATTCGCGTCCCACAGGACCATCTAAAACGCGGTCTGCATCTTGGGCATTATCAAAGAGAAAAGGAAAATCCAGCACGGCAATTTCTGGCACAAAGGCATCTAAGGTTCCTGTGGTGATGATGGCCATTTCCACAGCGCCAAGCTGCACTTGCTGTAAAATATCCGTTTCAGATCCAAGGGAGGCACTGTGATGGAGCACCACGTCCATGCTATCTTGGGATGCCTCATGAACGAGCTCGGCAAAACGTTCAGCGCACATATATTGCGCAGAGTTTGGCGTGGTGACCACAGCTATATTGATAGTTTGGGCGTGGGCATTGTGTGCGCCTATAGTGGTCATAAGACCAAGCGCACAAGGCACAGCGACCATCATATATATAAGGATACGTGACAAGCCTTGCATGGCTTTATGTATGTTGTGTTTTTTTGGGCGAGAAGGTTGATTTTGGGCATCTTGAAATGTCGTGGGGATTTGTCTTGTTGTCATGCTCCATTTATAGCTCAATGTGTCGTGAAATAAAAGGGAATTACAAACATTTTACGCACATAAAATTGTGCATAAATGGTGTAACTACTATATATTTAAAGAAATTATATTCTTTTAAAGAACGCTTTTTTATTTTACGAACATTTTGGAAACAGTCTTTAGCTAGTATGTTCGTAAAAATGTTCCTAACTTGGCTTGACCTAACATCATTACGTACGCATGGGACGGTTGTTTGCGCATGGGACGGTTGCTTATGTATTGGGCTCTTGCTTATGCATGGCTTATCGATTACTTATTGAAAAGCAAGGACATGAAATGGTGAGCATTTTTTATGGCGTGCTTTGTTTTATGGGAATTACGCGCTATAATATGTTGAAATAATACAAAATTATAGGTGATGACATGGAAAATTTAGGATTGACTCATAAGGACTTAGCAAAGGCTCTTGGCGTTTCTGAAACCACCATCAAAAGTTATCGCCGTAAATTTCCTGCGTGTATCACGGTTGCAAGTAAGGGTAAGCCCATCCGTTTTTCACCAGAGGCTGAAACAGTGTGTCGCCGCATCCAAGCTCTTTTTGCTTTAGGCATGGCTGTGGAAGATGTGCGTGTCCGTCTTGCTGAGGAATTTTCATGGATTGAGCGCGATTGTCCTATGGAAAGTGCTGAAGCTGTGAACGCTGAACAAAATCAGCAAGCCTCTTCAAGCTCTGCGCACCATGAGGCTGACAGCGAGCATAAAAAAGCTCTCTTGAATGAAGCTGCCCGTCTGAAAGAAGCTCTTCAGCAAAGCCCACCAGCGGCCCAACTGGCTCCTATGTCTGCACAAAAAAACCTTATGCCCCAAAGTGCTAGCCCTTCGGCTGGTACTGTTTTGGGTAACGCTTCTGCTCCTGCTTCGCAAAACCCTGCCCAAAGTACGGACCAGATTTCTAGCCAAGACGCAGCAAAAAGCGAGACTCCACGCACGACGCCGTATACTGTTTTGCCACCTGAAGTGCGCACAGCCATCAGTGACATGGCCCGCAGTGTTGTGGAATTGACCTTGCAACAGAAGAAGCTCATGAAGCATGTGCAAAGCCTTGAGGAACGCCTTGAAAAAGCGTTGTCTTCTGGTGACATTGCGGCCTCTGGTCCACAAGATACAGGGTCCCAAGGTCTTTGCCCTCAAACGCCCATTCATGAGCAAATCAGCGCGCCATCTTCTGCCGCTGACTCCATGAGCACCCCATCACAAGACCCTACCGCCGAAAGCTACGACAGCCCAGATGCTGACCAAAAGCCTTCTCGTGGTAATCCGCTTTTAAAAATCTTTGGTCTTGAGAGACATGGTTAACGCGTTACCATAAAACTTCATTTACATAATGCCTCCCCCAACATTCAAAAAACGATGGAACGTGACATAAACGTCATGGAATTGTGACAGTAAGTAGTGACAAAAAACTATGCGATCTTCACTCCGTATCCAATTGGTTTTAGGCACGTGGCTTTTATTGGTGGTGGCACTTTTACCTCCATTCTTTTATTTCGGCCAAACATTGCGCGATGATATTTTTAATGAAGCATATACCCGTTCTCGTGCGCTCATGAACTCCACACGTTGGATGTTGCAGCGAGAGCAGGGGCTTATGGATATACCAAAGCTGACGCAGTGGGCTAAATCATTCAGCGAAAACACAGGCGCGCGCTTTAGCTATATTGTCAACGGCAAGGTCTTTGTGGACACACAAATGACGGAGCAAGAGCTTTCCGAGTTCAACGACCACAGCTTGCGGCCAGAAGTCATGGATGCCAACGCTAAGGGCGAAGGTATTGCCATGCGTTATAGCACGACTATTAAGCGGCACTATGTGTATATTGCTGAGCCGATCCAAGGCGTGACGGGTTTGGATGGCGGCATTCTCCGTGTAGCTCTTCCTGTGCAAGAAAAGTATATGCACTTTTCCCGCATGGAAACGGGCTTGCTCTTTGCCTTTTTGTTGTCGCTCTTTGGGAGCGGCCTCTTAAGTATTTTTGTTACGCGACCATTTCTCGCGAGCATTGAAGATCTCGCGTGCACGACTCAAGCCATTGGACAGGGTGAGTATGGCCGCCGCATACGCGCTTCGCTAAGCCGTGAGCTTCGGCCACTGGCTCACGCCATCAATGGTATGGCGCACAATATTGAAAGCCATTTTTATTCTCTTGAAGAGCAGAAGGGCCGCCTTGAAGCTGTGTTCAACGGCATGTGTGAGGGCGTCATGGTGCTTGATGCTGACGGCAATATTGCTGCGAT
Organism: Pseudomonadota bacterium; assembly: GCA_044433065.1. Taxonomy (GTDB): domain Bacteria; phylum Desulfobacterota; class Desulfovibrionia; order Desulfovibrionales; family Desulfovibrionaceae; genus Nitratidesulfovibrio. Next base: position 15,542 of record JAWXUA010000036.1, on the reverse strand, counting down.
AAACAAGGCCATTGCCAAGATGTTTCCTAGCATGGCGACCATGACAGGATGTACGCCTCTTGAGGCTACCATGCGTCCTCGACTGCAACAAGCTGTTGATATGGTTAGGCTTCAGAAGTCCATGGATGCGCACTGCATTATTCTTGAATGCTCTCATGAGCAGATTTTTGAAATCAGCCTTGTGCCTTTTATGGATGCTTCTGGCCGCTGTATGGTGCTTGTTTTTCATGATGTGAGCGAGAAGGAAAAGCTTGAGCGCATGCGCCGCGACTTTGTGGCCAATGTGTCCCATGAGCTGAAAACGCCGTTGACGAGTATTAAGGGTTATTCTGAAGCTTTGCTTGAAATGCCCCGTCAGGCATCAGAACAGGCATCAGAACAGGCTTCAGAACAGGCGTCAGAACAGGCGTCAGAACAGGCAGCAGAACAGGCAGCAGGGCAGCGCACGCTTTTCCTTGAAACCATTGCTCGCAATGCGGACCACATGACAAAGATGGTCACAAGCTTACTTATCCTTGCTAAGTCTGAGCATAAGGGTGAGCAAAAAGCTTTGGGTACTATTGACGCTTGCCTTGTGCTGGATGATTGTTTTGATGCCATGCTGCCTGCCGCGACAGCCAAGAATATCGAAATTCTTGCGGACTATGAGGAAGGGCTTTTTATTCGAGCTGAACGTGATGGGCTTTCTGAGGTCTTCCATAATCTTTTGGATAATGCCATAAAATACAGCCCCATAGACAGCAATATACGGCTTATTGCAGATATAGAAGGCCATGCTGTTGTGTTCCGCGTAGAAGACCAAGGTGCTGGTATTCCAGAAAAAAGCAAGATGCGCATCTTTGAACGCTTTTTCCGCCTTGAGGGTGAAAGCAGTAAGGATGGCAGTGCTGGTCTTGGCCTTGCAATCTGTCGACGCATTGTGAAGAGTTATGGCGGTGATATTTGGGTTGAAAGTCCCATTGATAAGGATAACGGTAGAGGCGCAGCGTTTTATGTGTCTATTCCGTTGTCTGATGAAAGATGATTATTTATAGATAGTTAACTGAGGGAAAGGCTTAGAGCTTTTCCCTCTTTTTTGGTCTGCAATGAACCACGATTGCCATGGTTAATCCACTTGTCCTACTTGTCCCAATTGTTCCCAAATGATGCGCTCAACTTACAGACGCAAAAAAGCCCTGATGAGGAGTCAGGGCTTTTTTACGTAGGAGTAAGACTAGCAGCGTGGGCGACTTCAGAAGAAGTCAGGATGGGAATGCAGAGCACCGAATGAGGCGCATTAGATTGGAAAATCTGTTTTCAGATTGGGCAGGGGGTGGGCTAAACACCCTGCCCAATCTTTGAGGCGTAAGGAGGGAGGTAAAAAATGTATGTCTGAAATTGTTTGGCAGTGTGATATTTTGGGGAAATTTGTAGCACTGGCCATAACCATAACGACAATTTTTAAGAGGGGGGGGGTGGCGGCATACCGATCTGGAGGAGGGGTCATCTCGATATGCCGCCGCATAAGCTTCTATGATTTCGACGGTGGGCCTTGTGATTGCGGTCAAGGTTCGTCGCTTCCATGGGGCCAGAGCCTCGCAGCGTCTGGTCTTGGCGTCCACATTTTTCTGGATGCCACACATCCGTTTGAAAAAGTGTCCGTTTAATTTGGTGCCTTGCGGCTATGTTTACTATGTAGCATGAAGCGTGCCAAAGTTTGCGGTAAAAGTGAGAAATAGGATAAAAAAAGAAAAAGAGCCAAAAAAAGGGGGTATTTTAAGGCTCTGGGTGAGGCTTACTGATAAAAAAAGCTTTTAGTAATAGAAAAGTAACGCATAGCTCATGGTAAATAAGGTTGGATGGTGCACATGTATATTTTGTAAAAGGGGAATAATTTTATTTTTATATACATATCTTTGTGCACATGGGATAGATATGTGCAATTTTGTGCACTGCATGCTAGGTACTATTGCACAAGTGCACATGGAACTTGTGCACATTGTTGTTTGAAAGCAATGTTATGCTATTTTGTGGGCGTGGGAGAGTTTTCAGCTAAAAAGTTCCCAGATGAAGAGCTTTCAGTTAAAAAGTTTTCTTCGGTCCACACGGTAAAGCCATCATCAAGAAGAGCTTGCGCAAAAAGGCCATTGCCAGAGATGAGTTTTTTTGAAAAAGTACCGTCATAGACAAGACCACAGCCGCATGATGGCGAACGGGCCTTGACCACAGCTTTGGTACAGCCTGCTAGTTTGGCAATGCGCAAGGCTTCGCGTGCGCCAAGGGCAAAGGCTTCTGAGACATCGGTGCCGTCTGCTTGGAGGACGAGCTTGGCGTGACCGTCGTGCCCGTTGTGCCCGTCGTGACGGTCGTGACGGTCGTGACGGTCGGCGGCCACTTCCCCAACATGATGAGCCATGTCTGTGCCGCTGTGTTTATACGCTTGGCATTGGATTTCGCTAGCTATGCGCGGTGTTGCCATGCCGCCAAGTTGTTCTGGGCAGACGAGGATAGCGCGGCCTTGGGCCACAAGGTTCATGATGGCATCATGGGCATTGTCCTTGCCATCATAGCGACAAGCCACGCCAGCAAGGCATGCGCTGACAACGAATTCCATATGGTGCATGGTTGGCTCCTTATATATTGATGGGCCATTGTGGCAGAGCGTTGCCATTTTGACAAGAAGCTAGGCGCTTGCTCTTAATGACTAGTCTGAATATGATTTGGCCCAGAATAGGCTTGGCCCAGAATAAATTTCCTTAGAATAAATTGACAGTCATGGCATGTCACTGTACCTCTTGCTGGTTAAACATTGTTTAAATATGTAGCATACAGTAAGCCCAGCGCATCAAAGGATAGATAATGTCGGAAAATACCATAGAATATCACCATGTCAGCTCTTTGAATACGGGCCACAACGAGTCCGACACGCGGACCCGTCTGCTCATGGCCGCAGCACAAGAGTTTGCAAAGCATGGCTATGAGGCCGCTACCGTGCGCTCCATCTGCCGTGAAGCTGAGGCTAATGTGGCTGCTGTTAAATACCATTTTGGAAGTAAAGATCGCTTATATGCTGAGGTTTTACTGAGCTTTTTCTCTGGTCGTTCAGCACAATATCCTTTGGAATCTGGCTTTGATACAGCAAAAAACGATGAAGAGCGTTTAGAGCTTTTTATCGGGAATTTTCTGCGCTGCCTTTGCTGTGAGAGCGAAGCTGATAGTGCCCACGCACGCCTTGTTTTGTCTGAAATCGTCAACCCAACGCCTCTCTTTGCCGAGCTTGTGACAGCTGTCATGGAGCCTATTCGACGCGCCATAGAAATGGCTGTGCGGCCTTTGCTTGGTGAGCAGCTAGACGATAATGCCTTGCGTGCTTGTTTGGTTGGTGTTTTGGGCCAAGTACTTTTTTATTTGCAAAACCGCAGTATCATTGAAAATATGTATGAGGATGTGGTTTTTGATGAGGAAGGCTTGAAGCGTATCACGCGCCACATCACGCAATTTTCCTTGGGCGGCATTATGCGCTGTGCCCAACGTTGCGGAGGCGCAGAGTAGTTTACCATGAGAACCTATGTTCAGACCTTGCTTCTCGTATGCCTTCTTTGCTTTACGCCCTTATTATCGGCGTGTGATGGGGCATCAGTGCTGGAATATTTTGGCTTTCAAACGGCAAAATCTGTGCAGTCTAGCGACTCACAAAGCCATGAAGATATTGATAAAAGTGTCCGTTATGCAGACCGGCTTTTACCTGTAGCCACAGAGCTTGCAGCACCACTTAAGGCTGTTGCGGCTGTGCGCTATACAGCGACTTTAATGCCATGCCAAGAGGTGCCCGTTCTTTTCCGTGTTGGTGGCTATATATCTGATATTTATACTGTTCATGCTGTTCAACTTGGTTCTGTACAAGAAAATCCTCGTATTGTGGATGCTGAACGCGGAGCCGCTGTCAAGAAGGGCGACGTGCTTGTGCAGTTGCGCACCACAGACTACCAAGGACGGGTTGCGGCTGCACGCGGTGCACTCAATGAAGCCCTAGCAAGTCGTCGCCAAGCAATGCTCGATTTGGAACGATATCACACACTTCTGGCCAGCAAAGCCATTGCCCAAGCAGAATATGACCAGATTGTGGAGCGTGTGGATGCGGTGAAAGCTAAGGAAGAGGCTGCCCGAGGTAACCTTGTTCAAGCTATGGAAATGCTAAAGGATACAACGCTTTTTTCGCCCATGGATGGCATCATTACGCAAAAATCTGTGCAACGCGGCATGCTTGCTGTGGCCGGAGCTGCGGCCTATACGGTGGCGGATTTCTCACGCATGAAAGCGTTATTTGGCGTGCCAGATTGGCTTGTATGTCAATTGCAGGTTGGCGATGTTTTGCCTGTGGAGCTAGCGGTTTTAGGACGCGTGGCCCAAGGGCATATTGTGTCGGTATCACCTTCTGCTGATGCGCAAAGCCGTGTTTTTGATGTAGAAATTGAGCTTGATAATGCTGATGGTGCCATGAAAGATGGCATGACAGCATCGGTTTTATGGCGTGAAAGCGGTCTTATGGTGGACGAGCAAAGCTTGCAAGAGTCTGTGAAAAAAGACATTCCAGCAGTCTCCATGTCTGCCATCATGCGACCACACGGGAAAATTGATGGTTACGCAGTCTTTGTTGTGGAAAAACAAGATGATAGCGCACAAGCTTTGCGCGTGTGTGAACGTCAGGTGACCATTGGTCGGGTGGAAGGCGATATGGTTGAGCTGTTGACGGGCGTGCAGGTGGGTGAGCAGGTTGTGGTGCTTGGGGCTACGCGCCTCTTTGATGGTGCCACAGTGCGGATTTTGCCTAAGGGTGAAGACGGACATGTTATTCCGTAATAAAGATCAAGAAAATAAGGAACGTAACCCTGTTTTATTGGGTGACGATCCTGATGCTGCGTGGCTGCAAAAGCACAATAGCGCACGGTATTTTGTGGAGCATCCGCATATTGCGTGGGTGCTCTTGATTGCCGTCATGGTGTGGGGTGTGTGGGCTTGGATGGCCATGCCACAGCGCAAAGACCCTGAAATTCCTGTACGTTCTGCGGCTGTGGTTACGCCGTGGTCTGGTGCTTCTGCGGCATACGTGGAAGAGCGTATTAGCCGCCGCATTGAAGAGGCCATTGGCGGCAATAAATGGGTTGAGCGCATTGAGTCTGTGTCGCGCACGGGGCTTTCTGTGGTGACCTTGCATTTGCATGAGCGCGTGGAAGAAACTGACACGGTGCTTGATGATATTGCTTTGCGATTGCAGTCGGTTACGTCTTTGCCTGACGGTGCTGGGCCTATGGTCTATGTGAAAGATTTTGGCGATACGGCAACCCTCATGCTGTCTGTGGCCTCGCCGCTGGTGGACGATATTGAGCTTGGCATCCGTGCCCATGCGGTCATGAATGCTCTGCAAAAAAGTCAAGTAAGTCAAAGTGCTACAGATGATAGCGTCCTTACCATGTGGCTTGCCCCTAGCACCATGAGTACGGAAAGTTTGCGCTTGCTTGGGACGCAGTTGGCGTCGCAGTACACAGCGCATGGCTTTATGGGCAGTCGGATTGTGGTGGAGTCTGGGCTTTTACTTGTTATTACAGATACTAAGCACAGTGGTGACCTTCAGCTTACCCGACAGCCCACTCAACAGGCTATACAAGAGGCCACTCATCAGGCTACGCAAGAGGCCATTCAGCAGGCCCTCCATGATTTCTATGCTGAGCAAAAGAGTGCTGGAGCTCTGCATGCTGAGCTGTGGGAGCCTGTGGCCCTCACGTTGGACAAAGACTTTTCCAATAATCCTGAGTCCTTATCATGCATTACTGAAGCACTCATCTCAGTGCGCGGTCAACGCTACGCTTGGCGTGATTTAGAGCGTTATACTGAGCGCATCCGAGCCCAGATGGAACGTCTTGAAAGCGTGGGCCGCGTGACGCGTTGGGGCGTGCAGACCGAGGCCATTTTTGTGGACTGGTCACAGGAGCGGCTTGCATCCTTAGGGCTTTCGCCTACGAATGTGGCAGAAATTTTGGCGGCACGGAATACGTCCCTTGCTGGCGGTCAGCTGGAAAGCGGCGGTAAGGGTGTCATGCTTTCGCCTGAGGGTGAATTGCGTTCAGCTCAAGATGTGGGCAATGTTTTGGTGTCCCGTTCTCAATCTGGTGCACCGCTTTATTTACGAGATGTGGCAACTATTTCACAGGCTTATGTTACTCCAGTGGCCAACGTGAACCATCTGTCGTATCGCGATGCCATGGGCGCATGGCAAGAGGGCCGCGCCATCACCTTAGCCATTGAAATGCGATCAGGTGAGCATATTGAGCAATTTTCCAAGCAAGTTGACGAGCTTTTGGCTTCCTTGCGGCAGACTTTGCCCGATGATTTACTCATGGTGCGCACTTCGGACCAACCACAGCAAGTTAACGAAAAGATTAGTCTTTTCACTTTGAGTCTCCAAGAAGCTATTCTGCTTGTGGTGGCTGTGGCCTTTATTGGCTTCCGAGAATGGCGGTCTGCCTTACTTATGGCTACGAGTATTCCCCTGACCCTAGCCATGACCTTCGGCATGATGCAGGCTTTGGGCGTGGATTTACAGCAAATTTCCATTGCGTCGCTGATTTTAGCCTTAGGGCTTTTGGTGGATGACCCAGTGGTTGCAGGTGACGCCATTAAGCGTGAAATAGCCCATGGCCGTGACCGCAAAACAGCTGCATGGCTTGGACCTACCAAGCTTGCCCGCGCTATTTTATACGCCACCATCACCAATATTGTGGCCTACGTGCCTTTCCTCATTCTCACAGGCGACAAGGGCCGCTTCATGTACAGCATGCCCATTGTGGTGGCATGCTCTCTTGTGGCGTCGCGTGTGGTGTCCATGTCCTTTGTGCCATTCCTTGGGTCCTATATATTGGATGCAGGCAGGAGAGAACTTCCCTTAGAAGAACGCCGTAAGCATGGCATCGGTAAGCTGTATTATGCTGTTGGCGGTTGGGCCATTGACCATCGTTGGAAGGTTTTTGTGGCGTCTTTTGCGCTTATCGCTGTTGGCATGTGGGTGCAAGGACAACTTAAACCGCAATTTTTCCCTAAAGATAAGTCGCACTTATCCTTCGTGGATATCTGGTTACCAGAGGATGCTACGGTGGAAGCTTCACAGCAGATGGCGCATAGGGCTGCGGCCATTGTCACTGCTGAGGTGGACGCGTTTGATCGCGAACATGGCCGTGAACAGGGCCGTCAAGAGGGACGTCAAGAGGGCCGTGAACGGAGTGCGGACGACGTATCTGCCGACTCCAATAATGCTAGCCACACCGAGCACCAAGCTTCTCTCATGGCCATCAGCCAATTTGCTGGCGGTGGTGGTCCGCGCTTCTGGTTCTCCATCACGCCAGAGCTGCGCCAAGCCAATTACGCTCAGCTTTTGCTCGAAGTGTCCGATGGCGATGTGACTAAAGCCCTTGTGCCGCGCATCCAAGCGGCTCTTGATAGGCATCTTGTGGGAGCTCTTGCTGACGTGCGTGAATTGGAAACAGGGCCGCCCATTGGTGTTCCTGTGCAAATTCGTATTTTTGGCGATGATATGGAAGCGTTGCGCACTGTGGCTGGTGACGTTCGTGGTCTTTTGCAGGGTCTAGCTGAGGCCAGAAGAGTGCGGGATAATTGGGGATCTGATGCTTTTGCGGCCCACATGCACATTGATGCAGATAAGGCAGCTTTGTCGGGCGTGACCATGCTTGATGTAGCGCGGATTTTGGAAGCGGCAACGAGTGGCACAACGGTCACAGCTGTGCGCGATGGGCGTCTTATTACGCCTGTGATTTTGCGCTTGCGGCCAGAAGAGCGGCTTCATGCCACAGATGTGGAAGATATGTATGTTGTGGGCAGCCAGAATGCCGTGCCGCTTTCGCAAATAAGTTCGGTGACCTACGACCTTGAGCCAGCGCGCATCTTCCGCCGCAACCAACAGCGTTGCATTGTCATTTCGTGCTTCACAGCTGACGGGGTTTTGCCCTCAGAAATCATTGCGGCCATAAAGCCTGACCTTGACCGCATAGAAAAGGCCATGCCCTTTGGTTTCCGCATGGAATTAGGCGGCGAGCATGAGGAGCAAATCAAAGGATTTAAAGAGCTTGCAGGCATCATGGGCATTTCTGTGGCCTTGATTTATCTGGCCTTGCTCTTCCAATTCGGCAATGCCATGAAGCCTTTCATCGTCTTTGCAGCCATTCCTTATGGCATCATGGGAGCTTTTATTTCCTTGCGTATCACAGGGCAACCATTTGGATTTATTGCTTTCCTTGGTATTGCAAGTCTCATTGGCGTCATTGTAAGCCATATTATTGTGCTCTTTGACTTCATCGAGGAGCGGCGCGAAGAGGGCGAGGACTTACGCACAGCTTTGCTCGATGCAGGCATTGTGCGCTTGCGGCCTGTGGTCATTACGGTGGCGTCCACGGTCATGGCTTTATTCCCTTTAGCTATCCATGGCGGTGTCCTTTGGGAACCCTTATGCTATGCCCAAGCAGGTGGCCTGACCATAGCGACCTTTGTGACCTTGCTCATGGTTCCTGTTTTTTATGCCATAGCTGTTTTGGATTTAAAGCTCGTCAAATAAAGACTTTATGACAATATGACAAAGGGTGTACGCTACAATCAAAGAGCGTACACCCTTTTTTTGTTGTCATGAAAATGGTTTTTATGGAAATGGTTTTCATGATAAAGATTGCCTTGACATGTATCTGAAATTGCCCTTATTAGTTAGCACCGAAATTATTATTGTTATCACTTTTGTAATACGAAGGCTAACGTCCGCACGCCGTAGCTACTATGCTTTGAGCTTACGGCTTTTTTTATGAAGGAGTATCATGAAGATGAAGAGTCTGAGATTGTCTATTTTGGCTGGCCTTGCGGCCTTGTCCCTGTGCACTGCAGGTTGTGATGTGAAAGATAAAGCCATGGAACTTTTGGGCATGGGCCCTTCTGCTGAAGGTGGCGCGGCCGGTGGCGCAGGCCACGGTGCAGGCCATGGTGCACCCATGGCTCCATCAGTAGAAGCCATGATTGTCTACGCAGCAGACGTGCCATGGGTTGGCGACTACGTAGCCCAGACAGCTGGCTCTCGCGAAGTCCAAGTGCGTGCACAAGTATCTGGTATTCTTGAAGAACGTACCTATACTGAAGGCAGCATTGTCAATAAAGGTGATTTGCTCTTCCAAATCGAAGACGATGCCTATGTGGCCGCAAAAAAACAAGCAGAGAGCAACCTTGCCCAAGCAAAGGTTACCTTTGTGCGTGCTGAAATCGAACATGCCCGTATTCTGAAGCTCTTCAAGCAAGGCGCTGTGAGCACCAGTGATCGCGACGACGCTGTTGCCGCTTATGGCACAGCCGCAGCAGCACTCAAAGCCGCAGAAGCAGGCCTTGAGTCCGCTAATGTCAACCTTGCCTACACCAAGGTCAATGCGCCTTTATCTGGCATCAGCTCCAAGGAAAGCCGCTCCGAAGGCAGCCTTGTGACCGTTGGCTCTGACAATCTCTTGACCTCCATCACCCAAGTGGACCCACTGTACGTCAACTTTGGTGTGCCTTATGGCGAGGACACAAAGCAACGCAACTACGTGGCATCTGGTCGAGTGGCCATGGATCCTGAAGGCTTGAGCGTTGAGCTGGTCATGGCTGATGGTTCTCGTTACGCAGACAAGGGCATCATCACCTTCAAAGACAGCACTGTTGACCAGTATTCCGCAACCATTAAAACCCGTGCAGAAGTTGCTAACCCAGATGTGGCTTTGCTGCCCGGTCAATACGTGCGTGCCTATGTGCATGGCTACTCTTTCAAGAATGCCATTGTCATTCCACAACGCTGTGTTCTGGAAACCCAAAAAGGCCCTATGGTGTACACCATTGATGCACAAAATATCGCCAACTTCGTACCTATCACTATCGTAGAAAACCTTGGTAATAATTACTTGGTTGATGGCCTTACAAGCGGAAGCAAAATCATTACTGAAGGCATCATTAAGGCTCGCCCAGGTCAGCCTGTCATGGTAACCAAGCTTGATGACAAGGGATCCCCTGCACCTTCTAGCACCACCAATGCTGCGTCTACGGACGCTGTGAAGGCTGCTGAAGACGCGAAGATTGCCGCGCAAAAGGCCGCAGAAGACGCTAAGGCCGCTGCTCAAGCAGCTCTTGATGCCGCTGATAAAGCAGCTAAAGCCGCAGAAGCCGCCAGTTAATCCGGACTTAGGGCACACACCCGTAAGGCACACCTAAACCCATAGGTCACGACCTTTTCTCTCGTTTTTTTGGAGGCTTTTGCATGTTTTCACGCTTCTTTATTTTGCGGCCTATCTTTGCCACAGTTATCTCGCTGATCATTGTATTAGCAGGTATCATGTCAATCAAAGGCTTGCCTGTAGCTCAGTTCCCAGAAATCCTACCACCACAGGTTGAAGTCACTGCAACCTATACTGGTGCTACCGCTGAAGTCATTGCCGCCACCGTTGCAGCTCCTTTAGAGCAAGAAATCAACGGTGTTGAGGACATGATTTACATGAACTCTGTCAGCTCTGGTCCTGCTGGTTCCTTGACCATCGTCGTTTCTTTTGAAATCGGTACGGACCCAGACATGGCCACCATTAACGTAAATAACGCAGTACAGGCGGCCTTGACCTCCTTGCCTACGGAAGTTTGCAACTATGGTGTGACCGTTGAAAAGAAATCTTCAAGCATGTTGCAGGTTTTGGCCATGGCCTCACCTGACGGCCGCTATGACACCATTTACCTTAGTAACTATGCGCTCATCAACGTCATTGACGAATTGAAACGTCTTGAAGGTGTTGGCGACGCCATGCTCTTCGCACCACAAGACTACGCCATGCGTATTTGGTTGCGCCCAGATATAATGGCACAACTTGGTGTCACGCCCATGGAAGTTGCGGCGGCTATTCAAGAGCAAAACCTTCAGTTTGCACCAGGTCGTATTGGCCAGTACCCACTTACCGAAGCTGTGGACATGACCTTTACCGTTGCAACCAAGGGCCGTCTCTCTGACCCAGAAGAGTTCAGAGAAATCATCTTGCGCGTCAACGATGATGGCTCAACCTTGAAGCTTGGTGACGTGGCCCGTGTTGAGCTTGGCGCCAAGGACTACAACTTCTCTGGTAAGCTCAATGGGCAACCTATTGTACCAATTGGTATTTACCTTTCCCCAGGTGCCAACGCTCTGGATACGGCAGAACTGGTAAGTGAGACCTTGGAACGTATGAAGCAGAACTTCCCAGAAGGTGTTGACTACGAAATTCCGTATGACACCACAGACTTCGTTCGTGTGTCCATTGAGGAAGTTATCCATACCTTGTTCGAAGCTATGGTTCTGGTTTTTCTTGTTATTTACTTGTTCCTGCAAAACTGGCGTGCAACCATCATTCCATGTCTTGCTGTACCAGTATCCATCATCGGTACCTTCGCAGGTATGTATGTTCTCGGCTTCACCATCAATACCCTGACCTTGTTCGGCCTTGTTTTGGCCATTGGTCTTGTTGTTGACGACGCCATCGTTGTTCTTGAAAACGTTGAACGGATTATGGCCGAAGAGCACTTGCCCGTAGAAGAGGCAACCATCAAGGCCACAGCAGAAGTGACAAGCCCAATTATCGCCACAGTACTTGTTCTCTGTGCGGTATTTGTGCCTGTTGCATTTACTGGCGGTATGGCCGGCGAAATGTATAAGCAGTTCGCGATCACCATTGCCGTGTCCATGGCTATCTCTGGCTTCGTAGCACTGACCCTGTCGCCAGCTCTGTGCCGCTTGCTCTTGAAGCCGCACCACAACGATAAGCCCATGTTCCTTTTCCGCTGGTTCAATACCTTCTTTGATGCGGTTACCACAGGCTACACAGCTGGTGTTAAATTCTTCATCAAGCGTTCCCTTGTGGGCCTTGCCATCTTTGGTGTGCTTTGCTTCGGTACGTGGGATTTGTTCCAAAAAATCCCTACAGGCCTTGTACCAAACGAAGACCAAGGTGCTGTTTTTGGCTTGACCTTCCTCCCAGACGCCACATCCTTGGACCGTACTACTGAGGTTATGGACCGCTTCAACGAAATGGTTACCAATGACCCAAGCGTCAAAATGTCCCTTGCTTTTGCAGGTTTTGACCTCATTACAGGCACAAGTAAGTCCAATGCCGGTACTGTGTTTATCACCTTACATCCATGGGATCAGCGTAAGACCCCTGATTTGGCTGCCGATGCTTTGATTGGCAAAATCTTTGGTTCTTCCAATAATTATCCAGAAGGCGTGGTCCTTGCGTTCAGTCCTCCTCCAATCATGGGCATGAGTACTACTGGTGGCTTTGAAGGCTATATCCAGAACCGTGGTGGTGCCTCGAGCCAAGAGCTTGCTGCGGCCATGTCCAAAGTTGTTGCAGCGGCCAACCAACGCCCAGAACTCACTGGCGTTACCACAACCTTTGCGGCTAGCGTGCCTCAGCTCTATGTCGAAGTGGACCGCAATAAGGCCAAAGTCCTTGGCGTTGCCATCTCCGATTTGTTCGTCACCATGCAAGCCATGTTCGGCACATATTACGTCAATGACTTCAATATGCTTGGCCGTACCTTCATGGTTCTCATGATGGCAGAAGCTGAATACCGTGACCGCGCTGATGACTTGACCAATATCCACGTTCAATCCAACAAGGGCGAAATGATTCCATTGTCCTCCCTTGTGACCATCAACAGGACCCTTGGACCAGAAGTTGTGGAACGTTTCAACATCTTCCCAGCGGCCAAAATCATTGGTGGCCCAGCACCAGGCTACAGCTCTGGTCAGGCTCTTTTGGCCATCCAAGAAGTTGTCAACACCGAGCTTTCCACAGACTATACCCTCGGTTGGACAGGTTCTTCCTACCAAGAGCAGCTCACAGGCGACACTACCACAGTGGTCTTTGCCCTCGGTCTCTTGATGGTATTCCTCATCCTTGCGGCACAATACGAACGTTGGTCACTGCCACTTGCTGTTATCATGATCGTACCGTTCGCTATCTTTGGTGCCATGGCTGCAACCTATATGCGTGGTCTGAGCAACGACGTATACCTACAAGTATCCCTCGTTACGCTCATTGGTCTGTCGGCGAAGAACGCAATCTTGATTGTTGAATTCGCCATGCAGCAAATCCATGAAGGCAAGGGCATTGTGGAAGGTGTTGTCGAAGCAGCTCGTTTGCGTTGCCGACCTATCGTCATGACATCCATGGCTTTCATCCTTGGTGTTGTGCCTATGGCCATCAGCACTGGTGCTGGTTCTGCAAGCCGTCACGCTTTGGGCACAGGTATCATCGGTGGTATGCTCGTTGCGACCTTTGTTGCAACCTTCTTTATCCCCATGTTCTTCTGCTTGATTATGCGTATGAGCACCATGTTCTCTGGTTCTTCCAAGGAACATAAAGGCTCTGAGGAGGTTTAAATGCGTATTCTAACCATACCTTGCCCGTCCATCATCCTGTCCCTCACCATGTGTGTTGCGCTCACGTCTGGTTGCGCCATGGGCCCAGACTATGTGGCCCCTGAAATAGACGTGCCCACAGCTTGGGAAAGTAAGCACACAACTGCCACAGAACGTGCCATCCAAAGCACGTGGTGGACCAACTTTGGTGACACCCAGCTCAACGCCCTTGTGGACGAAGCCCTACAGCACAACGACGACCTTGCCGTTGCCATGGCCAATGTGGACGCTTCGCGCGCTCAGCTTGGCATCGCCACGTCATACCTGTTTCCAACCATCGGTCTTGATGGCGGTAGCTACCGTTCCCGCCCTTCAGACAACGGTGCCACACCGCCTCTGCCCACGGACCAAGCCAACAGCCTGCACTCCGTGTCTGGCGGCATCTCCTTTGAGCTCGACCTTTGGGGTAAATACCGTCGTGGCCAAGAAGCCGTCAAAGCTTCCTTACTCGCCACCGAAGCAAGCTACGCCACCATCCGTCTTGCCGTCATCAGCCAGACCGTTGAAGGCTATTTCACCTTGCTCAGCGCAGACAACCAGCTTGCCATTGCCAAGCGGACCCTAGCCTCTCGCTATGAGTCTGAAAAGCTTCGCAAAGAGCGTTTTGAGCTTGGTGTGACCACCGAGCTCGACTACCGCCAAGCCCAAGCTGAAACTGCGGCAACTATCGCCACTGTGCGTCAGCTTGAGCAAGCTGTGTCCGCTGCGGAGACCTCTTTGTCCGTCATCCTTGGTCGTAGTCCTCGCGTTCTCATTACGAGTACCCCAGACCGTGGCCTCAACCTTGCGCTCCTCGACGTGCCTGCCGACATTCCAGCTGGCTTGCCTGCAAGTCTCCTCTCCCGTCGTCCAGACATTGCCGCAGCAGCCCAAGGTCTACACGCTGCCACAGCCATGATTGGTTACACCGAAGCAGACCTCTTGCCAGCCATTTCGCTCTCAGGTCTCCTTGGTTTTGAAAGCCTTCAGCTCTCCAACCTTTTGGAGTCCACCTCCAAAACATGGACCTATGGCGCAGGCCTTTCCATGCCAATCTTCACCTTTGGCCGTACTCTAGCCCAAATCGAAGAAGCGAAAGCCACCCAGCGCGGCGCTGTTGCCACCTACAAAAAGACTGTGCGCACCGCCTTTGCTGAAGTGAAAATCGCCCTTGTGGCCACCGAAAAAACACGTGACATTGCCACAGCCTATGCCGAGCAAGTCCTTGCCCTAGGCCGCACCCTCAAGCTTGCCAAAGACCAGTATGAAAGCGGCGTGTCCGATTTCCTCACCGTTCTTGATGCTGAGCGTGGTCTTCTCCAAGCCCAACTCACCCTCGTAGAAGCGCAGCGTGCTCGACTCTCAGCTGTGGTCTCCCTATGCAAGGCCCTCGGTGGTGGTTGGTCCCTAGACGATCTCGCAACGCCCGTTATGTCCGACGTTCCTTCAAGCACCTCTGCCGCTCCTTCAAGCATGACTGAGCAAGCCGCGCAAGCTGGTGAGTAGGTCTGCCCATGGATAAGCGAGTAGACAGGCGTGCCATTCTCGAAATAGATGCGCGCGATGGTTTTGGTCTCACCGTAAGTGAGCTTTCACGGCAATGGCGTATTTTCATCGACCAGCGCGTGGAGCCTTTCGGTCTCACCTCTGTGCGTTGTTCCGTCCTCGCCACCCTCAAGTTTGACGGGCCACGCTCCCAAGTTGAGCTAGCACGTCATCTCGGTGTCAAAGCGCCCTCCATGGTCCGCCAAATCGACAAGCTCGAAAAAGATGGTTTCATCAAGCGCACCGTGCACCCAGATGACCGCCGCGTGAAAATCGTGACCCTCGCTGATGCCGCACACCCCGTTTGTAACCGTATCCGTGAGCATGTCCATGGCTCCCGCGACGCCGTCTTCGAAGGGCTCACCCCCGAAGAAATCAAATCCGCTCACCACGTCCTGCTCACCATGCGCGACAATATCATGCGTCTCCATGCCGCTGAAGGTCATGACTGTGTGACCGGTGTCGATTTAGGTGATGATTAGTTAGTAAGTAGGTAAGACGAGCTGGGGGAGGGAGAAAACTTTCTGAA
>JAWXUA010000035.1:14633-21406 GCA_044433065.1 Pseudomonadota bacterium | reverse complement strand
ATCAAACATGCATGAACGGAGGCTCACAGGGTTTAGACGCTCTGTCCACAACCTGAAAATACGTCACTCTTTTTTAGAAAAAATGACGAAAGAAAGTTCTCCATGAAGCCAATATCTGGAGAACACTAAGCTTCGTGTTTACGGGGACCTCGCCTCATGTTTACCTAAACATGAGGCGAGGTCCCCTCTTTACGACAGATAGCCTAGGCAAGAGACGACCTTATCCATTACTAAAACGCTCGAGACGGGCTCATACGACGTCTATAATGGCAAACACGACTAGGACATGGCCTTTTTTGACTTTTCGCTGTTAGAGGTCAACTTCAGGCGATTTAGAGAAAGGTAAGCAGCCATTTGGACCTCAGAAAGTACCGCTAGATTCTAACCCACCCCTTGAAAACCATAAAAATCCCATTTTGTCCTAAAATTCAAAAACCTGTCTACCCTACTACTATGCCCCTTAACACACCCTGCGCACACCTTGCGGACCCCCCCTCTTCATCGAAAACGTAAAAAAGGCTATGATACACTTTTCCTCCTGCGGGCCATTTTCACAAACGGCAAGGTAAACGATTGGCGTTTACTGTCGCCCTTGTGATGTGGCGGAATTTTAACATAGGAGGGCGTATGGCCACAAAGTATCTGCGTAATATGCAATCGTCTCAAAATCAAATGTCTACAGAAGATTTTTTGAGGCAAAATGTCTTTGCTGAAAAGAAAAACGTAAAAGACCAAGTGCGTTGTTAAACGGCTCTATGAGCACAGAAGATTATCTCAAGTACGAAGTCTTTGGTGAGGATGATACTGTTGTCAATTACTCTAGCCAGCCACAAAACACACCACAACAATACGGCACGGCAAGCAGCTCTCCTCAGCACTTGGGGAATCTGAATACGTCATCCATGCCACCTCAAACTGGTCCTGAAGATAGTCGTGGCGCACATCGAGACTTTACGCCTGACAGTCTCCCTAAGCATGAAGCTATGCCTTTCATGACTCGTGAAGGGAAACCTTTTGGTTATATGGAGCTACACCGTGACCAACACGGGCGCATTGTTCTGCGTAAACTTGCCTTCAACAACTACACTGAAATACAAGAGTTTACCTATGACAAGACGGGACGACTTACGACTGTTAAAGAAAATGGGGAGCTTATCGAAAAGTACACATATGGCAAACATGGTGAGCGTAAAACAGATTTACTTGGTAATTCTTATACCTATGATGCATCCTTACGCCTTGTCGGTATAGAAAATAAAAATACTGGGCAAGTTCAACGATTCCACTACGACGCGCGAGGCCAACTCGAAGCCAAAGAAACTCCAATGGGCATGACACAGTATGCCTACAATCAACACGGTGAACTGATGGACGTGCATCTTCCTGATGGCCGCCACATTCAGTACCTTATTGACCCTATGGGGCGTCGCGCAAGCAAAAGCATTAACGGTGTCCTTGTTGAAAAGTATAGCTGGCATGACACGGTACGTTTTGCAGGGGTTTGTGATGGAAGCGATAATAACCACAGCTTTTTCATATATCCAGGCAGAGAGCTCACCATGCAAAACTGGCTACCTGTTGGTATGATGTCGCATGGGCAAGTATACTCGCTTGCTTTTAGCCAATCAGGAGCTTTACTTGCAGTTGCAGATAGTAACGGAAATGTGGTATCGCAAACGAAACATAATAGCTTTGGCCAAGAGCTTGCCTTCCAAGGCGCACCCTTTATGCTTCCGATTTCGTTTGCAGGGGGCCTTCTTGATAGGGATACAGGGCTTATTCATTTTGCCTATCGCGAATATGACCCTACTACAGGTATGTTCATTCAATCCGACCCACTTGGCCATGCAGCAGGTGATGTCCATACCTATGGTTGGTGTCTTGATGACCCTGTGAACTTGGTTGACCCGTTGGGCTTGGATATACGGGTTCGGTCTGCTGAAGGAATGCCTGGACATGTATGGATGTCTGTTGATGGAGGTCCTTTCGTTGGTTTTTATCCTGCAGAAGGTAATAAAGGCACAGGTGGGGATGGAGAATGGCGTGACGATACTGATAGACCCTATGACAAGGAAACATATATTGCTACGCGAAAAGGTAGTGGCCAAGATGAAGCAGCAAAGGCAGCGCTTAAACAGACCATGGAACACCCAGGCGGCTACAATTTTTGGGACAAGAACTGTGTGGTAAATGTAGATGCAATTCTCAAAAAAGCAGGGATTGCAACACCAAATGAGGCAGAAGCAACTTTTCCCTCCAAATACCATCGTACTTTAGAAAACAAACTTACTGGTAGAACCCGAGATTGGAAGTCTCGACCCACGCCAAGTATTTTTTAAAAAGCTGTAGTGATATTTTGACTACAGACATACTACTATAAGGAGAGTGGTGCCTCCGCAAGGAGGCACCGAATATAGTATGAAAAAAATATTTTATTTTGCTTTAGTTTTTAATTTTGTTACGTGGGGCTTTTATTTCATTTTTAACTACTTCGATTTGCATGCTGCTAGTGCCGCACTACTAATAGCAAATCCTGCACTCATGCTTACTGATATTTATATTGAGGATGGTATTTCATCTTTGATAATTTTTAAAATTATTATTGGTATTCTTATTGAAACTCTTTATATTTCGTCAATTGGCTTTCTTTTAAAGTATAAAGATTTCTACCTTCGCTTTGTAGCTTTGATTATATCATCTCCCTATTTATTAGGAATGCTATTTATTGCTTATCTTAATATTTTATACCTTTGTGGTATACCACTAAAATAACAATAAAAATACAGGACAAACGAAAAGTCTCAAAAAAACTAACGCTATACCATATTACAAATACTACAAGAAAATCACATGAAAAAAACGTCATTTATAGTACTTATTTTAAGTTTTACAACATGCTTTTTAAGCTTGTTTTCTCGCAATCATGACTATTGTCATTTAAATGATATTGTAAAATTTTTAAATCCAGTCACAGTTTTTACAGGATACTTTGTTCAAAGCGAAGCATCGTTAAGCATACTTTTATTAGAAAGCATTTCTTTGGCTGTAGTCAGTTCATGCTACATGATATTTGTTATATACTTATTCAAACAAAAAGAAATACTCTATAAAATTTTCGGTACAATGGTGTTTATTCCTTATGTAATACTTCTAGCAATAGTTATAAAAGAATATATATTACCAATTTTTAATATTTTTTAGATGTTTATTTAAAATAAATCAAATATATTATTTATAAATATTTATTATATAAACTTAAGGAATCAGAACTCCATGAAAAAGATTTTTTATATAGTGTTTATTTATAGCTGTATTACTTTTTTTATTTCCATTTTAACTGGGTATTATAATAAAAATGCCGTTAACGAGCTTATAGTAATATTTAACCCATTGATTATATTTACAGGAAACTTCACACCAAATAACGCAAGCTTGCTCGCACAATTTATTGAAGGCATTTTTTTGTCACTACTCGGCGGCATATATTTTGTAATAATATGCGGTCTAATCATCGAGAAAGAACTTTTTTTAAAAATTGCAGGATTTGTATTTCTCCTTCCTTATGTATTGTTGGAACTATTTCTTGCTGTATTTTATGCCTTCTATCTCATGGGATTTTTAGTGAAATAGTCATTATGTATCTACCAAAATCTTACACTTGATTTGATAACTCAACATAAAAATCTAAACTTTTATATAATTTTGCAATTACTTTTTTAAAAATTCCAGAGTATTACTATTATAACTTAACTCATGCATAGTGGAAAAATCATGCAATATAAATTCACTTCATATTTTTATACTGCGCTATTTGCAATATTTATTGGAAACATGACAAAGATAATGAGTCATGCCTTTGAGCCAGTATATGAATTCAATATAGTTTTTGAAAGTATAAGTGTCGTCATCCTCTTTGTTTGTACATCGAACAGATGGTTTGCATATCTTTGTGCATCCATTGCATTTGCTGTACACAATTTTTGGTTCATCCCCATAGGTACAGCCTTAGGATTTCCACAATACTACGAGTATAAACTCATAACTGCATTACTCCTATATCTCTGGTATGTGCTCCTCACGATCTTTATCCATTTTGCTCTGCGTATTTTTCTTATGCGAATAAAACAAATCGGCCCACCGTACTCCTCATGACTTGAAGGTCATGTCTGGTATCTTCATCAGGTGCTTAATGCCTGATATGGACGCTAGAATTTGAATAGCACATAAGCTACTACATTAACAGGATTTTATTTTTCATACGTACTATTATAATTTTTTAATTGACAAAAAAAATATTTTTGATATTTTCCAAGTCATGGAAGATGTATTCCCCACGAAAGTGGGGATGTAGCAGACAGCTATTTCTAACAGTTTTTCTATGTATTCCCCACGTGAGTGGGGATGTGGCGCTAGCCAGAAAGCAACTTTTTCCCCGTTTTCATATTCCCCACGTGAGTGGGGATGTGGCGCTAGCCAGAAAGCAACTTTTTCCCCGTTTTCATACTCCCCACGTGAGTGGGGATGTGGCTTATTTAAAATGCCACAAGAAAACTAGCGTTTTCTATGTATTCCCCGCGCAAGCGGGGACTTTTTTTCTATATACCTCCTCTCCTCCTTTTCATACCTAAAGGCTTTACGCTAACAAGAGAATTACTGGTAGCCTAAGCTCCCCTCTTCCTGACCAATCTCAAGAAGCTTGCACGCCTGAACAAAAGCTAGCCAATCACATAAAATTCTTACCAACACTAGCAACCACTCAAGGCTCGTATTGCTCGCCTGCACCAGTCGATCGCCAATATCCCAAAAGACGTCTTGTAGGAGCATACCACCACTGCTTGCAAAAAGCACCCTCCCGTTGCCGTAGAAGCCTTACAAATATAAAGTATCCCCCCTCGTTCAACCAAAGACGCTATGAAGTAGTACTTGCGCAATATACGGGCAAAGAGCGTCCTTTACTGAGCCATTCTTGACCAAGATTAGACGAGCTCACGAGATTAAAGCGTATTTAATGAACATCATATTTTTTAGTAACTCACAGGAGCTCCTCTGACTAGCTAAAAAATCTTAAAGACAGCACCTCAAACAACGACAGATATTTCTAACAGACAAAAACATCTGTTAGAAATATCTGTCATTTTTATCTGTTATTTTATTGTACCATTTCGAATACTTTGATTTTTTCAACGCACTAAGGGAGAGACCTACAGCATCTCTCAAAGCTTTCGGACGACCTCGACAAGCAAACTCTCAGATACTCCAGCAGTCCCTAAAGTCCTAACCAGGCCCCTACAAGATTTTTTACCACGTGAACTTTCGGGTTTCAAAAGAGGTAGCGTTCACCAGACATTAGGTATCCGCAAGGAGCAAGATTGATGACAATCGCCGTATATACTTCGGTACGCTATTACAGAAGCCATTCCACAAAGAGATGCTCAAGAAGTTCACTGTCTCTTTATACGCAGGCAAAGGCATATCCTCATTCAGGCTAGGCATGTAGCGTTTATAGTAGCGGTGCAGCCTCACCCCTACTCGAAGTCAGTAGGCATAGGTATGCGGATTGCCTCTTTTACAGCATTGGCTGATGGTAGTCCAAGAATGTCTTCCAAACTAATAGTAAGAAGCATGCAGTACTACGGCGAAGTTTTTTTACGTGCGTGCAAGCGTTCAACCAAATGGTAAGGGCTCAATACTAGTATTACTCCTCTGCACCAGGCTATCCCCAATGTCCGAAAAGACTTCTTGCACAAGCTCTCCACAACAATTTGCAAAGACCACCCTCTAGTTGCCGTAGAAGCCTTGTAGATGCCGTTCAGCCAAAAACGCTATAAAGCATACAGAAGAGCAGTATACGGCCAAAGAGCGCCTTATACTGCCCATCCTTGACCATAGCTGGTAGCTCACGAGATTAAAGCGTATTTAATTAGCATCAGATTTTTAGTAACTCAAAGGACCTTCCTATTGAGTAACTAAGAAATCTTAAAGACAGCACTTCAAACAACGATAGATATTTATAACAAACAAAAACATCTGTTATAAATATCTGTCATTTTCAACTGTTACTTTTTTGTGCCATTTTAAATACTTTCAACTCTCCAACTTCCTAAAAACAGGGACTTACGACATATTTATTTTGTATTATCAATGCTTAGTAGCTATTACGATACTCCTCTTGAGTAGCCAAAATCTTAAATAACAGCTCTTCAAAAAAAATGACAGATATTTCTAACAGACAAAAACATCTGTTAGAAATATCTGTTATTTTATTGTGCCATTTAAAATACTTTGAGTTTTTCACGCACTAAGGGAGGGACCTACAATAGCTCAAGGCTTTCCAGACGACCTCGACAAGCACACTCTCAGCTACTCCAGCACTCCCTAAAGTCCTGACCAAGCCCTACAGGATTTTTTGCAAAGCCCTTTCGTTTTTTATTTTAAAAAACATGGTGTTCACCAGGCAGTAGGTATCCGCAAGGAGTAAGGCTAATGAGAGCAAACGTCGTGTAAACTTACCCGAGACAGGACAACTACGCTATTACAAAAGCCATCATGTGATGGGGTGCCCAAGAACGTCACCGACCCTTTGTACGCAACCAAATGGTATGTCTCCATTTAGGTTAAGTATGTGGTGGTGCAGCCTCAGCCTCCCTACTCGAAGTCAGTAGGTATAGATATGCTGATTGTCCCTTTTACAGCATTGACTGACAATAGTCCAAGAATGTCTTCCAAACCTATACTAAAAAGCATACAGTCTCACGGCAGAGGCTTTCTACGTG
>JAWXUA010000035.1:0-14623 GCA_044433065.1 Pseudomonadota bacterium | reverse complement strand
TGTCCTGCTCCCGTATAGTTGCTCCAGATTAAATGAGAGTATAAACAAAGCTCATCACGAAGGAGTAGACCATGAAAGGGAAAAAGCATCGCAGCCCAGAGCAAATACTCAACTTACTTTCTGAAGCCGACACACGTCTCAATGCTGGACAAACCATTGCGCAAACTTGCCAGGCACTTGGAGTTGCGGAATCAACTTTTCACCGTTGGCGTGGTATGTATGGTGGCATGAAGGGTGAAGAGGTTAAACGTCTCAAAGAGCTGGAAAAAGAGAATGCGCGATTAAAGAAGATTGTTGCAGACCTCATGTTAGATAAGGAAATGCTAAAGGACTTGGCAAAGGGAAACTTCTAAGCCCGATGCGACGGCGAGATGCGGTATTTTATCTCAAAAATACCTATCACGTTTCTGAGCGTCGGGCGTGCGCAACCACGGGTCAGCCACGGTCCACACAACGGCTACTGCCGCCGAAGCAGGATAAAAGCAAGGTACTTCTGCAACGAATAGAGGAACTTGTGCGAGAAAATCCTCGTGCAGGCTACAGGACTATTACGGACATGCTGAAACTTGAAGGCTGGCACGTAAATCTGAAACGCGTGCATCGGCTTTGGAAGCAAGAAGGGTATCGTGTGCCCATTGCAAAGAAAAAGCCAAGGCATTCAGGTAGCTCTGCCAACGCATGTCATAAAATAAAGGCAAAAGCACCCAATGATGTTTGGTCGTATGACTTTATTTTTGATCGCCTTGAAAATGGTCGTGCATTAAAAATTTTAGCCGTAACCGACGAATATACTAGGGAATCTTTAGCCATTGTAGTTGGCAATTCTCTGGGCAGTGCAGATGTCGTGCTCGCCTTGAATGACATTGCAAAACGTCGTGGCTTTCCTCGTTATCTTCGCTCCGATAATGGCAGTGAATTTGTGAGTGAGGCCGTAAAACGATGGTTTGCAGCTAGCGGAACTGAAGGACTTTACGTGGAAAAAGGTTCACCCTGGCAAAATGGATTTGCGGAAGCGTTTAACAGCCGTTTTCGTGAAGAGTGTTTGAATATGAATTTATTTTATAGTGTGAGCGAAGCCCATGAAATCATTAAAGACTGGCAATGGAGATATAATGAGCGCCGTCCGCATAGCTCGTTAAAAGGATTACCGCCAGCAGAATTTGCACGGCGGTATCAGGCGTTGTCACAGAGCTTGTAGCACTGGATTGTGCTTCGTATCCAGTTCACAAGCTCAGCCCCAACGCCACTGCTCCGAGCGGCGACAAGGTTACTGATAAACAAAAACTCTCATTTCTACTGGAACAGCAACTGGGGGCTTGACAGTGCGTATAAGCGTTCAGCCAACTGGTAACTAGTATTATACTCATCTATACCAAGCTATCCCCAATGTCCGAAAAGACTTCTTACACAAGCTCTCCACAACAATTTGCAAAGACCACCCTCTAGTTGCCGTAGAAGCCTTGTAGATGCCGTTCCAGCCAAAAACGCTATGAAGCATACAGAAGAGCAATATACGGCCAAAGAGCGCCCTGTACTGCCATTCTTGACCATGGCTGGCTAGCTCACGAGATTAAAACGTATTTAATTAGCATCAGATTTTTTAGTAACTCAAAGGACCTTGCTATTAAGTAACTAAGAAACCTTAAAGACAGCACTTCAAACAACGATAGATATTTATAACAAACAAAAACATCTGTTAGAAATATCTGTCATTTTTAACTGTTACTTTCTTGTGCCACTTAAAATACTTTCAACTCTCCAACTTCCTAAAAACAGGGACTTACGGCATATTTATTTTGTATTATCAATGCTTAGTAGCTATTATGATACTCCTCTTGAGTAGCCAATATCTAAAATGGTAGGACTTCAAAAAATGACAGATATTTATAACAGACAAAAACATCTGTTAGAAATATCTGTCATTTTTATCTATTATTTTATTGTGCCATTTTAAATACTTTGAATTTTTCACGCACTAAGGAAGGGCCCTACAATCGCTCAAGGCTTTCCAGACGACCTCGGTAACAAGCACACTCCCAGATACCCCAGTAGCCCCTAAAGTCCTGACAAGCCCCTACAAGACTAAACTTTCGCCTTTCAAAAGGCGTAGAGTTTATGATGCATTAGATATCCTCCAGGAGCGAGGTTGATGAGGACAATCGTCGTACATACTTACCCAAGATAGGATAAGTACACTATTGCAAAAGCCATCCTATGAAGGGGGCTCAAAAAAGTCACCGACCCTTTACACGCAGACACATGACATGCCTCCACCCAAACTGAGCGTGAAGTAGTGAAGCAGCCTCAGCTCGAACTCTGTAGGCATAGATATAGAGACTCTCTTCTTTGAAATAATTTCTGGTTTATAAAAAAACGCTCTAGTTACTTTAGAAGCCTTGCAAATGTAAAATATATCTCAGTCATCAGCCAAAGACGCTATAAAGCAGCATGGGCGCAATATACGGCTAAAACGGGCCCTTTATAGGCACATCCTTGACCATGGTTGTGGCGAGCTCACAAGAACAAAGCCCTTTTGATCAACGTCAGATTTTTACGCTGCTCAATAGGAGCGTCTATGAGTTACTAAAAAATATTAAAGACAGCACTTCAAAAAAAATGACAGATATTACTATCAGACAAAAACATCTGTTAGAAATATCTGTCATTTTTAACTGTTACTTTTTGTGCCATTTTAAATACTTTCAACTATTCAAACCCTAATTACTTGATTTTTTTAAGATTCCAGTTCAGGATAATAGCTAAGCTTTAGCCACTTCTCAAAGCCAACACCTTTCTTTGCATGAGAAGGAGCTTTTAACCGCAAGTCAGATAACTCCTCTTCAGAGAGTCTATTTCTCCACTGCGAATATACATTTTCTCTTTCAACTTCCTGTATTGCCATTTCCTGAGCCTTTAATTCTTTTTGCGCCTCAAGAAAAAGCCTATTTTGCTCAGCTTTATCACGTAAACGACATGCTTGTGGCGAAAGATACCCTTTAGGCGCAGTGTAATACCCATCTCTTGCTAAGGCTATAAAAACATAAGCACGCGGATTAGCAATAGGATTACCCTTGTGATCTCTTAAAGTACCATCACCAAATGCAAGAGCCGCGTTTGCATGAGTAAGTCCCTGCGTAATACTTGCAGTCAGCTCAGCATCAATTACTCGACCTAATTTTGTAAGCTTATCATATATTTGACTAATTTGACTGGGTCCAAAATCGATTTTAGCTAAATCTGGCCAATAAAAAAGAATATCCTCTTTACTAAGCTTCAGTAAGGGAGAAGTATGCGTTGCCGTTGTAGGCAAAGATTCTTTCTGTTTATCTCGCGGAATAACTTCGTTAGCTATTTCTGTAGTAGGCCTCTGTGGCATACTTGTTTGTATATTCGTTTTATGGGGCTCTTTCTTCACACCTAATATGGCTTCTTCATAGCTACTAGGAATATTTGTAAGATTAACTGCTTCAATATACAGACCTTGTTTACCATCTTCACCATAATGCTTTTTATATTGTACCAGACCTTTATCCCTAAAAGTACGTAGCAAATTACGAAGAGTACTTATACCAACGCTTAATTCCACGCATATAATACCTAACGTTGTGATGTGTTGGCCATGTTGTTGTAAATAAGATGCCAATTCTTTTTGCATCTTGGTTCTAGGAAACCACGGTGTCTCTTGGGTCCTATTGCGAATACTAGGCGTATTAGATGGGTGGCCACATTGCACCACTGCAGGAAGCATCGTCACCTGCTCAGTCTCTACAGCAGATGATTGCACACGTAACGGCTCAAGAGAGCAGTTAGAAGTAGATATTTCTTCTAGCTGTTCTTCAGGATGAGCATCTAAGATTTGTTTTTCTACGGAGTCAGCAGTAACAGATGAAGTATTAGGCATTTTCCATGAATCGGGGCTGCCAGAAAAGATGGAAGAATCTAGATCTCCATTCTTAACAGCAGCATCGATCTGCGTGACCTTGCGAGCCATCGCTTTCATTTGTGCAGCGAAGCTTACGTTCTTCTTTGCCATAGATTAAGCTCCAAATTCGTCAAACTATTCATCATCGGTTTCAGGATCAGATGAGAGGTCAACATCAGATGTGGGCTCCCCTAAACGCTGAAGAATTTCGAGGGCCAATTTTTTATAGTCTTTAGAGCAAGGATTTTTAGAATCTAAATCAAGTACAGTTTTGTTCATCATATTTGCTTGATCAATAGCGGTACAACGATGAATACGCGTATTAAAGACATCATCTCCAAAACGTTCTAAAACGACTTCTTCACAAATTTTAGAGACCGTAGTGCGCTTATCGTGTCTTGTAATAAGTACACCAAGCAGATTTAACTTTTTCGGTGCAAACTCTTTAATTTCTTTTATTGTAGCTAAAAACTGCTCAACACCACTCAAGGCAAACTTAGAAGAGCCCTCAATAGGCAGAATAAAATGGTCTGTAATCATCATGCCATTGGTCATGAATGGGCCACCAAGATTAGGAGGGCAATCTAAAATAATGAAATCATATTTCGCTAACGTTCTTCTGTCTAAACGCTTTTGTAGGCCAAGAACCATTGACAATTCATTCTGCTGTAGAGAGCGGCCACAAGCAAATAGATTGATATTAGAAGGAATTAAATTAATATTCTCATATTTTGTGGGCACGCAACAATTCTCAAACAGGACATTCTCCTCTGTAAGAATATTGGCAACAGTTTTCCCTTGCTGGTCTGGTTCAACGATGCCAAGCACCATAGACGCATTGGCTTGTGGATCCAAATCCACCACCAAAACTTGCTTATTATGGGGACGAGATGCTAAAGCGTGAGCTAAGTTAACGGCAGTAGTGGTCTTGCCGACGCCGCCTTTTTGAGTCGCAATGGAAATAACTATGGCCATAAAAATACTCCCTGCAATACATTTAAGCTCAGCATTACTGAAAAAGAAAAGCTCTGTCAACACACTTTTTTTATAAAGTTAAATATAGTAATAACTTATGGGGATATATTATATAACATCTTTAAATAATTAGTTTTTTCATTAAAAAAGGCAAAAAAACATCAATTACACAAATAAATTGGGAAAAAGTTGTTTTCTAACTAGCTTAAAATATTGAAAATGAAAAAGAGAATTTACGTACATAAAACATAATTTTTCAATTTTTACTTATTAAAAACAGATAGTTATAGAGTTTTATTTCTTGATTCTGGATATACTATGCCATAATTTTTATTTTTTTGAGATAAAAAAGTACTTGGTTCAATCCACAATTCATAGTTTTTTTAGGCTGAAGATGAACCTACTATGGAGACCTAGTAGCACTTATCCTACTCCCAATTCCTCTAAAGCATTAATAAAGCTCACAACGAAAGAGTAGGGTGTAAAAGGGGAAAAGCATGACGCTAGCCTGCCAAGCATTTAAAGTTGCAGATTGGAGTCCGCAATGCTATTTGGATGTAAACACTATTTTTGATATCTTCAGCAGAACACTAGTAAGGTTAATTATAGAGCGTGTCGCGCGAGATTGTGCTTCGTAAGCAACACCCCATTGTACAGAGCACCTATAAAATTGTTGGTAAATAAAAATTCTCATTTTTGGTGGAATAGCACCAGTAGGGGATGTGACTCTTAGATAGAGAGAAAAGATAAGTCTATCGATCTATCTAAGAGGGAAAAATATCAGTCAATTTTATCGGATATTTTTAACTGTTAGTTTTATGCGATAGAGGAATGGAAAATAATCTGAACCTGTAAAATTTTTTAAATAAAATATATACTTAGCACAATTAGTGAATTTAAATATGAACCTATTTGATAAAAATGTATTTAAAAATAACGGTTAAAAATAACAGTTGTTTTTGAGTCTACTTCTAACTGTTAATCAGTTAGAAGTAACAGTTAGATTTGTTTACACTTTAGAAGTAACAGTTAAAAACATCGGTTATTTCTGACTGTTATTTTTGACAGTTGAAATTGTTTATTTATCGCTCTCTAAGGCTTGAACTTCGCATCATATGGCTACGCTGTGTATGCTTTACCTTTTCATCCCTCCTCTTTCATTGCTTATTTAGAAGTGCAAAATATATATTGCATAAAGTCTATTTAATACCTAAAATATATGGCATGAAAGAAAAAAACACGTCATATATTCTACACCCATCCCTCGAGGAACAGCTCCGTCGATTGGGCGAAGATTTGCGCCTAGCCCGTACCTTGCGCGGCATTACTATGGAAGATATGGCCCAGAGAATTGGGGTGTCGCGTGAGACTTTGCGCCGACTAGAAAAAGGTCATGCAGGTGTATCGCTTGGCGTTGTGGCTCAAGCCTTGTGGGTGCTCAACTTAGAAGGTAATATTAATAATATTGCTTCATTAGCTGTGGATGAACGCGGACAAGCCTTAGTGGCTCAGCAAGCAAAGAACCGTGTGACAAAAGCCCGTATAAGAACGTCAAAAGCTGGCATTGCTCAGAGTGATAAATATGATTTCTAATGACATCTACATTTTTATACAGCTCCATGGGGAATACATTCCTGCTGGTATTTTACAGCAAAGTTTGGTTGGCCGAGGCTTTTCTTTCCGTTATGGTAATAAGTACATACAGCGCCCCAATGCTCTTGCCATAGATCCTGTTAGTCTTCCGTTGAGTACTGAACAATTCCAATCACCACAGCTTTTTAGCGTGTTTAGAGATGCTTCCCCAGACCGTTGGGGACGGCGTTTATTGTCCATTATGGCTCAAAAGCATTATGGCGAAATGACTGAGCTAGAAATTCTGACAGCATTGCATTCTATCCATCGTATGGGCGCGTTGGCGTTTGGTAAAAGCCCAGACAGTCCATGCTCTATGGCAGAGTGGGCACAGGATAGTACTCAAGACGACTTACTGTTTATGCCCATGGAAAAGCTCGAAGACGTCATCGCCGTTTTGCGTAAAGTCGATGCCCTTGAAGATGAGAGTTTGGTGCTCGCCTTACAAGAAAGCTTGCCTAAAGATGTTTTCCTTCGCGCGTTGGCGTCAAGCCTTAGCCTTGGCGGAGCACGCCCAAAAGCCTTTGTGCGCCATCAAGACAGTATTTGGATTGCCAAATTTTCTAAACACGGTGACCCGTGGAATGAACCGCGCATTGAGTACGCCACCATGCTTTTAGCCGAACGTTGCGGCATCACAATTCCTGAACTGGACTTATGTTCGTTTCCTGCTGGCGATGTGCTCTTATTGCGCCGCTTTGATAGACAGCACTTGCCCAAGAAAGGAACTCATCCCCCAAAAGAGCAGGCGCGGCATGTGATTTCTGGTTTCACACTTAACCGCCTTGATGAAGATGGTGACTGGGGAAGTTATCAGGATATGGCCATCACCGCTCGGCGATATGGTGCATTCTGTCAGGAAGAACTCTTCCGACGTATGGTCTTCAATATGTTGTGCTCCAATCGTGACGACCATCCGCGCAACCACGCATTCTTTGTGAAACAAAATGGTCTTGAGATAACTCCAGCCTATGACATTGTGCCGTGCGCACTGAATATCAGGCCTTTGGAACTCGCGCTACGCTGTGGGAACCAAGGGCGCGTGGCAACAATTGAAAATATGCTGAGTAACACAGCACCTTTTGGCTTATCCACGGAACGCGCTGAAGCCATTATTATGGATATGCGCAGTATTACGGCTCACTGGAAAGCGCATTATCATGAGCATGGCGTGAACGAAAAAGACTTGGCTATGCTTGAAGCACGACTTAGCGTCTAGTTTAAGCGTCCTTTATTTCAGTCCATCCGCCTTTCTTGACACCGGCATCTCTACCGACGTACCCAATTCCACGACCTGTAATGATATATTTGAAAGTCTTATGAAGCTAAGCCTTTCTATCTATACGCCAACACAGTATACTTGAGAAAAAAACACGCACGGAATGTCAGCCGAGGAAGGAACTGGAGATTGTGGAGCGTTAGGCCTTGCGCGTACAGCTTGATAATGGGTTGAAATGTGTATACCTTCGTGTCAACGTAAATAATATGACCTTAAGGTTTACGATGAAATATATAGCTATGGTGCATAAGGACGTGGATAGAGATTGCAAAGTAAGGCGTCCACGTTCTCCAAAGTATTTGCCCAATAAAGAAACATTGGCGGCCATGTTGGAAGCGGAGGAATTGAGCCGAGACCCCAACGCCAAAAGATATACCAGCGTCCAAGAACTTTTCGCGGATTTGAACAGCGATGAATGAAATACGGTGAATATGGTAAACAAAACGGCATTTTTTTAACACCTCTTAGCGCCGTAAATATATTTTTAATAAAGAGCATATCTATGAATAACCAAAATGCTGTCGCCACAATCCAAGCCCCACACGCAATGGATTATATTGTTGAGCTTATTCAATCGGCTCAGCAAAATGCTATGCGCAAGGTCAATGAAGAGCTGATCAGGCTGTATTATAGCGTAGGGCAGTATCTTCATGAAGAAGGGCAAAAATATTCTTACGGCGACAAATTTATTGATGATATAGCTCTCTTAATAGCCCAAAATCATCCAGAGATTAAAGGCTTCAATAAGCGCGGTTTATATCGTATGAAACAATTTTATCAATTATATCAAGATGATTAAATTGTGTCATCAGTGATGACACAATTGAGTTGGACACATCACTTGCGAATTATGAGTGCTTGTAAAACACAAGAGCAAAGACTTTTTTATATACAGCTTACTATCAAAGAACGGTATAGTGTGCGAGAACTTGAGCGGCAAATTGATAGCGCATACTATGAACGTGCCATGCTTTCAAAAGAGAGACTGAACGCACTTCCAGTACCCGAAACTATTAAAAACCATTTTTTAGACAACTACGCACTTGATTTTTTGGATTTACCTGAAAAATTTTCAGAGAAAGAGTTTAAAAAATCCATATTAGCTAATTTAAAATCTTTTATATTGGAAGCTGGCAAGGATTTTACCTTTGTTGGTGAAGAATATAGAGTACAAGTCGGGAAAAGTGACTTTTATATTGATTTACTTTTCTATCACAGAGTTTTGCGTTGCTTAGTGGCCTTTGAATTAAAGATTGGAGAATTCAAACCTGAATACCTTGGTAAAATGAATTTTTATCTTGAAGCATTAGACCAAGAGTATAAAAAGCATGATGAAAATGTAAGTGTTGGTGTCATTTTGTGTACATCAAAAGATGAAGAAGTTGTAACATTTGCACTTAATAGAAGTCTATCGCCTACACTTGTTGCAGAATATACGCTTCAATTACCTAATACTAAAGTCCTTCAAGCAAAACTAAGAGAATTATACCAAGCTTTGTCATTGTCAGAAGACGCATAAATGAAATAGCCATGAAATGTACATTTAAGATGCAGCAATTCAAAGTGATGCAGTACATGTTCTTTTGCTTAGCCTTGTTGTGAGGTAGAATTGTATCATTTTAAAACTTTTTAAAATGAGGCGATTTCACACTGTGTCACTGGTGTGAAATCGCCTTTTTCATTGTATCCCATTGTAAAAGAACGCTCCTTATGGTATACTTACTTAACCTATACCTTTTGGAGCACGCATGGATTTCCTCACTGATGTACCCAGCCACTATGTAGATGCAGACGCCCATACAAGGGATTGTGATAGAGAGTGACAATCTTTGCCATACAGTTGTGCCGATCCTAGAAGTCTGCGCGAGCTCTTTGGCTAAGGCCTTATTGGTGCGTGATCTTGTGGTATATAGTCCGTGGTACGTCATGCCGCCCTTCAATGCCCTATGGTATCACATACCGCTTGCAAGGAGGGCATTTTTAGGTGCACTGCCAGTCTATAATGTTGCGGTTCATCATATGGATGTCATGCCAGAACAAATGCTTATGGACCCTGTAAATCAAAGAATCCGCCCTGAAAGTATGTGGGCTCAAGATGTCGTTGCAACATGGGGTGGTTCCGATGACAAAGGGGCAAAGATCGTGCGTGATTGGCGATTTGCTAGAGGAAAACTCGCAACGCTCATGCCTGTTTGTCTTAATTTTAAGGGGGAGTGGGTGCGGATGGATGGGAACAATGTGGATTATTTCAACATCGCGTGGTGAAGAGTGGAGCAGTATGCTTTGGACATGGTGTCAGCCCCCTTATCAACATATACGTGACCTAAGAGAGGCCACTCATGAAAAAAGAACTTATGGAAGGTAATGTAGCAAGAGTCAAAGATATTTTAGAAAACGTGCACGATGATGAAGCAATCATCATGATTGCCTCTGTCAATAAAGATGGCAATCCAGTGTTGGATACCATTGAAGGCAAGCCCGAGATGTCAAAGGATACTGTATGCATGCTGATTTCAGCGGCCTTTGCTTCCATTAGGGATGGCTCTGGCTCAGATGGAGATGTGACAGAAGGGTATCTTCTTGAGCCAGTGATACCGATGGCAAAGAAAATGCAATAGCATGAACGATAAAATTTTTCTCATGTATAAAGGCACCGATTGGAGTCTTTATACATGAGGTATCTGTCAAAGGCCATATCACACTACAAACAATTTCTGCGCTCAAGCAAATACTTTGCAAAGTTCAGAGCACCATCAAGCGTGGGCACAACAAAATCTTCGCCAATGTGCTCTAAAACCCCTGTGCGCTTTAAGGTGCCGCGGATACTCTCATTATTGGTCACCAAAATAAGCGGTATGCTCTCAGCATGGCACCGTTCAGCAAACTGCCCCAAAGCGTGCG
The DNA here is from genome assembly GCA_044433065.1 of Pseudomonadota bacterium. Taxonomy (GTDB): domain Bacteria; phylum Desulfobacterota; class Desulfovibrionia; order Desulfovibrionales; family Desulfovibrionaceae; genus Nitratidesulfovibrio. The sequence goes on along the minus strand of JAWXUA010000035.1, from coordinate 3,914 downwards.
CACCAGATGCATCAAGCCAAAAGACCCGCGCAAGATTGAGCACAATGACCTTGGTTTCGTCCAGATTTTCCGCTTGGAGATGCTCTTCTACGGCATGCACTGCGCCAAAAAAGAGCGTGCCTTCCACAAAGAATAAGGCCACAGACGGGCATTTGTGGACCCAATCATGGAAGGCAAAAGGCACGTCGTTCACGCCAAATCGCTTGATGCGTGGGTGGGCTTCTTTGTAGACAAGCAACGTCAGAGACAACAAAACGCCAAAGACAACGGCTTTTTCAAGGTCAAAGGTCAAGGCTGTTAACACGGTAGCCAGAAGGACTAAGCGGTCCGTGCCAGTGGCAACACAGCATAAGCGCACGGCGTTACGGTCAACCATGCCCCAAGCGATGACGAGCAAGGTGCCTGCAAGTGCTGGCATGGGGATTTTGTCCGCAAGCGGTGCGCACAAGAAGATGACAGGAATGGTCAAAAGGCCAGAGAAGACCGTGGCAAGACGGCTTTTACCGCCTGCTGTTAGGTTTAAAACGCTGCGAGTGAATGAGCCACACCCAGCCATGCCAGACGTAAAGCCTGCTGTGATATTGCCCAGACCTTGGCCAATAAGCTCTTGATTTCCATCAAACTTTTCACCGCGCATGGCTGTTAAATTCTTGCCAATGGTGAGGGACTCCACAGCACCAAGTAAGGCTATGGCCAGAGCTGGGTTGAATAAATCGCGGATGATATTCAGGTCAAATGGTGGGGGCGTGGACAGTGGAGGAAGGCCTGCTGGAATGCTGGCCACAAAGCTGACACCATGCGCTCCAAAGTCAAAGCAATATGCAAGCGCAGAGGCGCAAACCAAGGCGCATAAATGGCTTGGGATGCGGCGTGATATGAAGCGGCACAGAACAAGTATGGCCACGGTGAAGGCGCAAAGTCCCAAGGACCATGGATTGAAATGGTGAGCCTGACGGAAGACGTCCATCAGAATGGAGAAGAAATTGGCGCTCCCGTCAATGTTAATGCCCAGTGCATTTTTGAGCTGTCCAACACCAATGAGCAAGGCCGCACCCGTGGCAAAGCCCACCATGACGGAATGCGATATGAAGTTAGATATTTCACCAAGTCGCATAAAGCCCATACATAATTGAAGAAAGCCTGCGAAGATGGTGATGCCGAAAATATAGGGCATGAGCTCTTGTGGGGATAATGTGGAGAGCACAACGCCACCAGCACTAGCGTGGGCTATGGTTGCAAACAAAATCATGGATATGGCGTTGGTTGGGCCTGCGGTCAAAAAGCGCGATGAACCCCACAATGCCGCGACCATGACGGCAAAGGTTGCTGCGTACAGGCCATACTGTGGTGGCAAGCCAGCAACGACGGCATAGGCCATGACTTGGGGGATGGCCACAGGTGCCACAGAAAGTCCAGCCATGAAGTCTGCTCGAAGCGTTGAAATAGACATGGTGCGCATCTCTTCCACAAAAGGGAATAGACGCAACAATATGGGCTTCTTAGGCTTGAGGCTGTCTTTGAATGGGTCGTGGTCGAGTGGGTCTTGATCTGACGATGATTGTACAAGTCGCAAAACTGAAGGAGGTAAGGACATAATTTTGCTCCAATAAGTTCACCAGTGGCGTATAAATGACTGTAATGCCACATACAAATTTTATAATAGAAATATTTTGGTGTAGTATAGAGCTATTTTGTCCTTTTATGCAAATAAAAAAGAAGAATAGTATGTTGTGATAAAAAGAACATAAGAAAGCGTATATAATCCTATCGTTGCCAATACATTGCTGAATTGGGCTTAATCCATATGGTATGCGGATCGGTAATCTTCTGGTGTAGGCAATGCATCCCAGAAATAAGGAATATTCAGAGATTGCTCATGTTCTTTCAAGCAAGCAAAATACAGTGTAAACGGTGGTACTTTTTCAATAATATTCACTATACGTAAGGTATTGTTCTCTAGTTCCTTTTGAATTGATATACTGTCAAAAAAACCACCATAAATATTACCAGGGACAAGTTTTCGAGCAATGGTGCTGGACATATTTTCCATAGTTTTTTTGGGAACGACACCGTATGTTTGTAAAAATTGTTGTATATGTGCACCAAAACCAGAATATTGTGCATACGATAGCATAGGAATGTCTTCAAAATCATAGATAGATATGGCTTTACCGTGGCCTAATGGATTTTTACCACATACAGCAAAAACAACGTCACTTGTAATAAATTCTTTATATATGAAATCTTTCTCAAATTTTCCGCCAAGAATACCTATATCTAACTCTCGGTTTCGCAGTTTTTCAATAATATCTTTAGAGTTGTTAATATTAATACGTATGTCAATGTGCGGCATTGCATCTTTAAGCATGGTTAAAAGAGTCGGCATATAGTATTCTGCCGGCGACACATGGACCCCTATACGCAAAATATCTTGTTGCTCTTGAATCATAGTATCGATGACCTGATCAAGAGTTTTTGCTTTGGTAAAAATCTCTTCTACCATGGGCAAAATCTTTTGAGCTTGCTCTGTAAGCGTAAAGCTGACGCAGTTTTTCATAAGCAAAGGAAATCCGAGCCAATCTTCAAGGCGTCGCATTTGCATACTCACCGCTGGAGCTGATACGTGGATTTCTTTAGCTGCCGCGCGTATACCTTGGCATTGTACTACCATATAAAATGTATATAGCTGATTTAAATTGATTTTCATAAAATTATATACCTTCATATGGCAAAATGATTGGACTGACTAGGGTGTGTGCCAAGTATGTGACGCGTTTATGATAATGTCTAGGAAAAAGTGTTAATTTTTTATTAACAGGCATACACATTATGTAGCTTTACGCTTGAGAAATAATTCACTAGATGTGAATAATCACAATGACGCCAAGTACATCGAGGTGCGCGGCCATATGTAAAGGAGTTTTTATGTCCGAGAACACAAGCCAAGTGCAGAAAAAGGGCCTTTTCCCTAAAGACCTACAAACGTCTCTTCTTTCACTCATTGGCATCGCCTTTATTTTCGGCTTTGGCTACCTACCACCATGGGAACCCATGACGCCTTTTGGCATGCAAGTCCTTGGTATCTTCCTTGGCATGATTTTTCTTTGGACATTTGTAAGCCTTATCTGGCCGAGCTTATTAGGTATTTTGGCCATTGGACTTTTGGACTTAGAACCAAAGTTCATGATAAAGACCTTGGCCTCATCCTTTGGTGACCCTGTCATCGTCTTGGTATTCTTTTGCATGATTTTGTTCGGAGCTTTCCAACATTACGGCATTTCAAAGTATATCAGCCAATGGTTTCTAACACGCAAGATGATTAATGGCCGACCAGTGCTGTTCAGCTTTGTTATTTTTTACACAACCTACATTTTAGCTGGGCTTGCGGCAAACCTTGTGCCAGCCATTTTGCTCATGTCTACCATTCTTTACGGCATTCTGAAGGACGTGGGCTACAAAAAGGGTGACGCGTACACAAGCATCATGGTGTCGGGCATTTTCTTTGCGGCCATGGTTGGTCAAGCGGCAAAGCCTTTTACGGGTGCGGCTCTGTTCATCCTGTCGGTATACGAAAAAATCGCACTGCAACCCATCAATTACCTATCCTACATGCTTCTTGGCCTCATCATGAGTGCCCTTGTCTTGGCCTTATATTGCCTTATCATCAAATTCATTTTCCGCCCAGACATGTCTAAGATTGCATCCATAAACATCGAATATTTCAAACAAAATCCTTTGCCAACCATGAGAGTCTGGCTGTGCATGGCCATGAGCACCTTGTGTCCTTGCACGATGATGGCATGACTGCGGCAGGATTGCAGCATCAAGGAAAGGTCTTGTCCGCAACAGTAGTGGCTCCAAACTGTGCTCAGGCCGATGCCATGGCCACAGCAATCTTTGTCATGGCGCAAGAG
>JAWXUA010000034.1:0-21413 GCA_044433065.1 Pseudomonadota bacterium | reverse complement strand
ACTACCGTTATCAAGGTGTTGGGCAACGACGATATAGGCATCGTTACCAACATATCGTCTATTATCAATAAGGACACCCCCCATCCCTTTTCAAACTTTTTATTTGTGGATGGGAGTGTCGTCTTTGACTGTAATTTTCGGCCACATGGGTGTGGGGAGAACGGGAAGAGGTGATTGGAATTGGTTAGAGATGGTTATGGGCTGGAGTGCCGGAGATCTTTAGCAAAGGCAAGATACTATTCCGTTACCGCCACCAAAGTGGGTAAAGTTTCCTCATCAGCTTCACGCCACGCGATATTGATAGTCAGGTTGCACGTGTCTGATTTACACGATGCTTTGACGCTAAAATCAAGCAAACCTTGTGGCGAGAGCACAACTTCCTTGCCATCACTGCTGAAAACAAGGCGTTGTTTTTCAAAGCCTTGCATCAGCGACTCCAAAAACGCTTGGATGGATTGGGCATCCTCGCGTGACTCAAATAGAAAAGGCGTTGGACTTGTCATGGAAAATATAACCTGTAATCATAGAGGCTTAAAGGGCTTGGGTGGCAAAAAGGCATTAAAGCACTTTGCAGACATACCCTAGGAAAGCAGACGTTCCGTATAGGTATCGATAATGCTTTCCTTGGTCATGCCCATGGTTTTGAGGCGCGCGAGAATTTCAGGGCTTTCCCACGGTTCTTGCAATCCGATTTCGCGGAATGCTTTTTCTGGGTCTTGCAGGGCAATGGGCCGCGTTTTTTCTGCCATATGGCAATCATCACCAAAGAAGGGCAGCAGGATTTTTTTATGTTTATGGCCGCTATTTTGCCGCGCCATCATGTCCATAATAACTGTGGTATAGCGTTCTGAGCATGGGTTCCAGACTTCAATACCGTCAATGTCGTAGCCAGCAAGCAGCACAGGCCAGAACACTTCAGGATGCGGAATAACAATGCCAGCACCAAGGGCTCTTGCTTCTTCGATGATGACGCCAACAGGATGCAAATTACTGTAATCAAAATCTTTTTTCATGATTTTCTTCACAGCTTGCACATAGCGTTGAGCCACAGGCATGAGTTCTTTGGGCAAGGGTTGCGTGCTATCAAGATAATTGCGGATGAGTTTATTTTTGCAAATATGCGCGCTATATTGCGTGGTTTGGGTTTGCATGTAGTGGCTGACAAGGCTGTGCAATTGCGCGGCAGAGCGGCCCACAGCATTGATGATTTTCTTTGTCGCACCACTTTGTTTTGCCGCTTGGCCCACGAGTTCGGGCTTTTTTTCTTCTAATATATTGAGCAAGTCGAGAAGTTGGTAGCCACGGTAGTTGGCTGTTTCTGCGAGCATGGTGTGCATGGTGTGGCAGGAGTGGCCGTTATGCGAAGCTGGTTCACCATTGTTCATGGCTACGCGGTCAGCTTTGAAGTGGAGCAGGAGTTGCACTTTGAGGCCGAGATGAGCGTCGTAGCAATCGACTTCAACGCCAGCAAAATCATCCCATGCTAAAATTTCGTTATGTTGTGTTGGGATAATGAGGCTTTTTTCTTGGTTGGGGTACATGGCTGTGAGGCGATCGCGCAGGCAATGGAAGGGCACATTTTCTGGGTGCCAGTGGGTGGCGAAGGTTGTGCGTTGTTCTGGGAAGATGCGGTGTGGTGTACTCGCTTGTTCTTCTTGTTCTGGGGTGACGTCGATATCGGTGAGTTTAGTGAAGGCTTTGCATTTCATGTGGCATTTCATGCTGTTTGTCATGGCGGCTCCTTACATTGTACATGTACCCTATTTGTATGACATATGTGGCTATTAGGCAACGTTACAGTCGTGTTACGGTTAGGTTACGGTGATGGTGGAGTAGGGGAGTAAGAGGAAGAGGAAAGGCAGACTCCCTCCGTCTCGCTGCGCTCGCCACCTCCCTCAAGAGGGAGGCTTTAAGAGACTCGCCTTGCACTGTAGTTTGGCTGTTCGTCTTGAGTTCATCGTGATAGGCAAGGGCACTCCCTGCTCATCGTGTGGTAGAAAAGGCACACTAGGCAAAATTACGCGCCAAAAATATTATGTTGTGAGAACAAGTGGTGCCGTTGGGTTCTTAAGCCTCCCTCTTGAGGGAGGTGGCGAGCGTAGCGAGACGGAGGGAGTCTGCCTTTCCCTCTTTCTCTTCTCTCTCTCTCTCTCTCTCTCTCTCCCTTCGTCTCTCCTCTCCTTCTTCCCCCCCCATGCAATCAGTAGGAACGGCCAATCAATCCATCCGACTGGGCAATCAACGCCACCGAACCACGTGCTATCTTTCCCATCCTAGCATTTTCCCTATCTTGGGCTGACCTCCTCCTTCAACAAAAAAACTCCCCCCATGCGCCGCGAACGACACACGAAGGGAGAGCTTTCATCGCAAATAAAAAGTTTTTGAAAAGGGGATGGGAGCGCCCGAAGGGTGGGGGGAAGGGGAAAAAGCTTTTTTCAAAAAGTTTTCCCCTTCCCCCAGTTAATTCCCAGTCAATTCTAATCCTAGCCCTAATCCTTATCCTTCTTACTAAAGTACATATTCATTAAAACCATAACCGACGTGCCGAGGATGAGCAGGAAGGATATGGAGTTGATGACAGGGGTACTGCCGTCACGTACTTGGAGATAGAGGTTGATAGGCAGGGTTGGGCTTGAGCCTACGAGGAAGAGCGAGGTATTGAAGTTCTCGAAACTCATGAGGAAAGCCACGGCGCCTGCACTGAGGATGGAGGGCTTGAGGTAGGGCAGGGTGATGTAGCGGATGACGCCGATGGGCGTGGCACCGAGGTTCAGGGCTGCTTCTTCGAGACTGCGGTCGAACTTGCGTAAGCGCGCGGAGACCACGAGGGTCACGAAGGTTGTGATGAACGAGAATTGGCCGAGCACCACGAGCCAGAAACTTGGGCGCAGGAATTCTACGTCAATGCCGAAGACGTCGTCGAAGAAGGCACCGAGGGTGTTGGCTGCGAGGAGCTGCGCAATACCGAGGATGACACCTGGGATGACGAGGGGCGCGAGCATGAGCATGTAGAGCAGGCCCTTGAAGCGGAAGTTTTCTTGCTCGAAGAGGAAACTTGCGCAGGTGCCTACGGTGACGCTCATGATGGAGACAAAGAAGGCTGTTTGCACACTGGTCAGGATGGCGCGCAGGTTTTGGGCGTCATTGAAGACACCGATGCGCTCGGGACCAGCGGCAAAGAACCAGTCAAAACTCAAGCCGTTCCATGGCAGGGATGGGAAGTTTGAGTCGTTGAAGGCGAGCACACAGGTGACCACGAGAGGCGCAAAGAGGAAGACAAAGTAGGCTACGACAAAAGCGTGGTAGGACCACAGATAGGAGCGGCCATTGGGTAGGGAACGAATCACGATGCAACCTCCCCAAGCTTTTGACGGGTGAGTTTGAGGCCAAGGTAGATGATGCCAGAGCTGAGGCCAAGCAAGAGGAAGCCGAAGGCTGAACCTTGGTTCCAGTTGAAGCTGGCGATGAATTGGTTGTAAATTTGCTCGGTGAACCAGAGGGAGTTTTTACCGCCCATAAGGTTTGGCGTTAGGTAATTGCCGAGGGTGAGCATGAAGACCACAATGCAACCAGAGGTGAGGCCAGGCTTGCAGTGCGGAATGATGATGGTGCGCCAGATGCACATGCGTGTGGCGCCAAGGTCGTAGGCTGCTTCGATGAGGCTGTCGTCGAGGCTTTCCATGACGGAGACCAGCGGCACAACCATAAAGAGCATGGACGTGTAGACAAGGCCCATGATCATGGTGGCGTCGTTGTAGAGCATTTCGATGGGGGTATCGATGATGCCTAGGCTGGTCATGAAGAAGTTCAGGACACCGGATTCACGGAGCAAAATCATCCAACCGTAGACGCGCACAAGCTCGCTGACCCAGAAGGGGAGCAGGAGCAAGAGCATGAGGGAGCCTGTGAGGCGTGGCTGCACGACTTTGGTGATGTAGAAGGCCACAGGCAGACCGATGATGACGGTGCAGATTGTGGTGATGATGGCGTACATGGCTGTGCGCACGAAGGTGAGCCAGTAAATGGGTTCGTCAAAGAAGGTTTTATAGTTCTCGAGGGTCCATTGTGGATTGGAGAACGAACCTGTACGGAAGCTCATGTACAGCATGTCGAGGTGCGGCATGATGATGAGCAGGACGAGCCAGAGGAGCACTGGCGCAAGGAAGAGCCAGAACATGAGCCGAGATTTCGGCATGCCGTTATGGGTATTGGCGGCCATTATTCGGAAACCTCAGCACTGTGAAGCGTATTGCCAGCGCCATCTTCAAGGTCCAAGGACGCAGGGAAACAGATGCCAGCGTGTGAGTACCAGCCAATGGTGAATTGGCGGCCAGCTTCGAGATTTTCAAAGCTGCGGTTTTGCGGCAGGTGCACGAGCAGTTCGTAACCTTGTTTGGTGACGGTGAGCAGACGGCTGTTCGCACCGTCGAAGAGCACAGCCTTGAGCGTGACTTCAAAGGTGTTCATGCCTGAAATGTCGGTGGGTTCAAGGCGCATGGCTTCTGGGCGCAGGAACAGGGTCACGCGTGTGCCTTGGACCATGTTTTCACTGGCACGGCAACGGAAAACGTGGCCTTCGTCGGTGCGCACAGTGACAACGCAATCACGGGATTGGTTGTTGCAGTGGATTTCAAGCACTGTGCCGCCCCATGAATTGTTGTCGCCAACAAAGCGGGCTACAAAGGGTGTTGCTGGAGCGTGGTAGAGCTCTTGTGGTGTGCCAACTTGCTCGAAGTTGCCGCGGTTCATGACGGCGATATTGTCAGACATGACAAGGGCTTCGGACTGGTCGTGGGTGATGTAGATGAAGGTTGTGCCCACTTTAGCTTGCAGCTTTTTGAGCTCAACTTTCATTTGTTCACGAAGCTTCAGGTCCAGTGCGCCAAGCGGTTCGTCGAGGAGCAAGACCGAGGGTTCCAGCACCAAACAACGGGCAATAGCCACGCGCTGCTTTTGGCCACCAGAAAGTTGGGTGATGCGCTTGTCGCCATAGCCAGGTAGGCCCACGCGCTCGAGCATAGCGTCAGCTTTGACACGAGCTTCAGAGGTGGACACGCCACGACGCTTGAGACCAAAGGCGATATTTTCTGCCACGGTCATCATGGGGAAGAGCGCAAGGTGTTGGAAGACCAGATTGACTGGTCGTTGGTTTGGCAAAACATTGGCCATGTCGCGGCCACGGATAGCGATGGTGCCGCTACTTGGCGTCTCAAAGCCTGCAATCATGCGCAGAAGAGTGGTCTTGCCGCAACCTGATGGGCCTAAAATGGAAAAGAACGAGCCTGTGGGCACGTCCAGAGAAATGTCATTGACTGCCACAAAATCGCCGAAGCGCTTGGCTACTTTTTGTAAGGAGAGGTCGTTGGTCATGGGCTTCCGGAGGGGGTGATGGCCAGATGTGGGGGATGGCCGTTAGAGGGTTGGGGTTTATGGGGTAAAGAAGGGTTGCTGAGGGGACGATGCGTATGCTTGGCCCGCAGGTGGATTGCACTAGGATGGTGCGTACCGATGGCATAGCCCGAAGATGAATTGCACTGGGATGGTGCGTACCGTTGGACATAGCCCGAAGATGGATTGCCACGTCACTCGGCAGCTACTTCAGTCGTTGGGCAATGTTTTCGGGCCTCGTTCCTCGCAATGACAGGTTCTACTACCGTAGTCCTGTCTTTAAAATACCAAACTACTTAGCTAAGCAGACAGTCATGAAAGGGATGCCTTGTGCTCCCCCGTCTGTCATTGCGAGGAGTGACGCCCGTGAATTATGTACGAAGACTACACCATATGCGGAACGACGTGGCAATCCATCTTCGAGCGACATACAAGGGGCTAACATTCCAAGCAATCCATCTTCGATTGCACTAGGATGCACATCATTCACAGCAATAATTGTCATCTAGTATCAAAGAAGCACGGAGCCTAAAAACCCCGTGCTCCTTAAAGAACTTGAATGCGACGCTAGCTACAATGAGCCGTCAGGCGCCATTTATTGAGCGGCTTTAACCTTATCAAGCATCTTGCCTTCGAGAGCTTCGAGAGCAGCAGGTACTGGTGGGTACCACTTGATATTGTCGATGGTCGCAGGTGGGAAAGAGCGATCGAAGTTAGCGCGGATAGCTTCATCAACCAATGGGTTTGCGTTAGCGGATGCGGTAGGCACAGCTTCAGCAGAGGTGAAGTATGCTGCGTTTTCAGGGCGCATCATGAAGTTGATCCAAGCGTATGCAGCGTCAACGTTCTTAGCTTTTGCAGGGATGGTGAAGGTGTCGATCCAACCAAGAGCGCCTTCTTTAGGAGCCTTGAAGTCGAGGTCAGCGTTTTCGCTGTGGAGCTTCCAACCGCCATTATCCCAAGCCATAGCTACGAAAACTTCGCCAGAACGCATGGATTCGAGGAGTGCGTCGCCATTAGCCCAGTAATTCTTGACGGTAGCCTTACCAGCAACAAGCTTAGCTGCGATGGCGTCGAGCATTTCTTGGTACTTAGCTTCGTCAGCGTACAATTCAAATGGATTGTAACCAAGAGCAAAGCCCATGCCGATGATGGTAGGACGCTTCAAACGGTAGCTCACGCGACCAGCGTATTCAGGGTCGAGCAAGGAGAGGTACGAGTCAGCGTTAGGAGCCTTTGCGCTGTTCACGATGAGGCCAGAAGTGCCCCAGCAGAAAGGAACGCCATAAGATTGGCCATCAACGAGGGTGTTTTGCTTCACAGCTTCAAGCATAGATGGGATGAAGAGGGATGCGTCAATCTTGGAGTAATCAAGAGGCTGATACAAGCCGTACTCAGCTTGAACGGAAGAGATGCGGTCTTGGCTTGGCTGTGCAAGGTCAAAGCCAGCGCCACGGGTTGCGCGCAACTTGGCAATCATTTCTTCGTTGTTGGAGAAGGTGACTTCAACAGTGATGTTGGTTTCCTTTTCAAACTTTTCGATGAGCGCCTGTGGAGCGTAGCCCTTCCAAGACAAAATTTTCAGTGTTTCAGCTTGGGCAGTCGTTGCGCTAACAACGAGAGTCGCAACAGCAATAGCGAGCAACTTTTTCATGATTTTTTCCGTCCCTTTGATTGTGCCTCGTGGCTTTTTTATTGATACCTTGGACTCAGACCAGTCTCATGCCAACAAAACCATCTAAAATATAGAAGCCTTACTGAGAAATAATAGCGTTCTTTTGTGACAAATTTGCGACATCGAGAAAGGCATCTCCTTTTGTTTGCCTACTTTTTATAATTTGGCAAGCGTAAAATGATTTTATATAAAATTGGATAGAATAAGTCCGATAATTTAGGCTGGGGTGAAGTGGCGTCATAGCGTGTGCTGTAAAAGTGAGTGGCACGTTGACATTTGTATTGTTAATAAGTATTTTCAAAATTCCTTTATACGTGTAAAGGGAGGACACATATGACACCTAGTGAAAGTGCAGAATACATTTTAGAGCGTTACTGGGATGGCACACTTCCTGTTAATTCTGCGGAGATAGCGTCGCAGTTAGGGATGTCTCTTTCTTTTGACGAGGATATTGACCTTAGTGGCTACTATGACCAACAAAGCCAAGTCATCAGTATTAATCCAAAAGAAAGTTTGCAGAGGCAACGGTATACTATTGCCCATGAAATTGGTCATGCTGTGCTTGGTCACGGATCTAGCCCAAGAGAAAACAGTCAGCAATTTAATGGACTTGGCTACTTGGCAGATGAGCGCGATGCCAATAGTTTTGCTGATCAGTTGCTAATACCTAAAGAAATTCTTCATTTTCTTGTGTTTAGAAAGAACGTTACGACTATTGAAGAGCTGTGTTACTGTTTTGATGTTTCTCCAGAGGCCATGAAAATTCGTCTCAACAGGCTTGGGTATTTTTCATGAGTAGTGGAAAAAATGTAACACCACAAATCACTACGGACCTTCGGTCAAGAGACTATAAGTCCCTTTTAGAAAGTTATGAAAAACGCGTCGGCACTGCTATAGGCGGAAGTGCTGAAAATGAATTACTGCGCGATAAAGTTAATGACAGACGGGTTAGGAACTTGGTCCTTTATTGCGCAATCATTCTTGTTTTTCTGTTCTTTGGAATTTTTGTATTCATCCTCATGTTGCACTTTGAAGAACTTATACTTGGCTTGCATAAGTCACAATTTATCGTAATTCCCATAAGTATGTTGGCGATATTGCCAGTTGTTCTTATGATTGCGGTGGTGAACAAAGTCTTTGCAAGTCCTAAAAAAGATGTGCAAAAGCACGATTCAGAGCAAAGTGATGTAGATATGAAGTCGTACTTTGATTTGCTGAAAGAGATGACAATGACGCTTAAAGAGCTTGTTGCTTCTTTGAAAGGCGGCTAAGTATTACGGCCCATCAAAAATTAAGCCCTGCGGTTGTATGACTGCGGGGCTTTTTTGTGAGTTTTTTGCTACTAGTAGGATAACGTTTTTTCCGCTAGTCCCCCAACATGCCAGCCTTGAAGACGCGCATGAAGTTCTCGAGAGGGATTTTGGCCACGTGTTTGAGGATTTCGGTGGGGCTATCGTTGACGGCGATGCACGGCATATGCGCTTCCCATGGAAAGACGAAGCAATAGAGATTTGGTCGCAGCAGGACACGGCAATCGGGCTCTACCAATTCGTTGAAGAAGGCAAAGTCTTTTTCTTCGTCAAAGGGCGCACGCAAGGTGAGTCCTTGTGGCGAGACGATGTCCATATATTCTTGGCCGCGTACCATGTATTGCACGTCCACAAAGCGCTTGTGGATTTCGTAGCAGCAGGCGTGGCGTGGCTTGGGTGTATATATATTGATATGGGTGTCGATGTGGTCGCCAAAAAGGGATGCGTCGAAGTGGGATAGGGTGAGCATGGGTGGGTCCTTATGCTGGTTTGGTGCTTGTTGGTGCTTGTTGGTGATGGTTGGTGGTGATTGGCTGTACACTGTTTTTTCCACAAAAAAAGCGACCTTGCAATATGCAAATACCGTCCATAAGACCTGTGGGCGAGGCCAGATTTCCCCCTCCCTCAGACTTCACCCCTAGACTTGGCCAGACTTCACCCCTAGGCTTGGCCAGACGTGACCAGACCTCGCCAAACCTTGCCAAACTGCTCCAGACCGCGCCAGACTTCTCCAGACCTTGCCAGACCGCGCCAAACTGCTCCAGACCGCGCCATGCTGTAGACGGCAGCTACGTATCCTGTGCTTTTTATGGTAGTGGTATACTAGTGTGGGCTCTGTTTATTGCAAATGACAATCAGCCTCACTAAAGTATATCGACTGTTGTGCATGCTATGGAAAAATATATGCGGTTTCTTTTAGCGTATTGTATAGTTGCATAGATATGAAACATAGAATAGACACAAAGAAAAGTAGGGTTTTTGCATCTATTGAATGCAATGTAAATGCTCGTTTTTTTGATGTACGTACTGCATTATAGGTGGATGTAGTAAAAAAAGTTTGTAGAAAAATGATTTATTAATCAGCTTATTATGGAAAATAATGGTCACATTTTTTATGGACTTAGGAAAACAGGAACTATGGGAGTTGACAGTATCTTGTAAGTAGTGATATTTATTACAACTAAGATTATATTATTTCTGCGGGAGTGCATTTTTACGTGCAAGCTCCTTGAAAAGAGATCTCTTTTCGCATGAGAAATACAGGTTGGTTACACAACTAATATATGTACAAGACTCTTCACCGAATTGCTCAAAAACGGTACTGGTTAACGCACATACAACGGAACCCATTCGGAAGAGAGCTTTTGTCTGAACTTCGTGGCCTAGTCCACAAAAAGGAGATTTTCATGGCTAAAAAAATGAAAACGATGGACGGTAATACCGCTGCTGCGTATATCGCATACGCACTGAGCGATACCTCTGCCATCTACCCAATCACGCCTTCTTCTACCATGGGCGAAGTTGCTGATGAATGGGCAGCTCAAGGTAAAAAGAATATCTTCGGTCAAGTTGTAGCTATTCGTCAGCTCCAGTCCGAAGCTGGCGCTGCTGGTGCTGTACACGGCTGTCTTAGCGCAGGTGCTTTGACGTCTACCTTCACGGCATCTCAGGGCCTCTTGCTCATGATCCCTAACATGTACAAGATTTCTGGTGAATTGCTCCCAGGCGTTTTCCACGTGTCGGCTCGTGCACTTGCTGCTCATGCTTTGTCCATCTTTGGTGACCACCAAGACGTTATGGCTGCTCGTCAGTCTGGCTTTGCCATGCTTATCTCCAATTCCGTACAGGAAGCTATGGACATGGCTTTGGTATCCCACCTTGCAGCCATTGAATCCAGCGTACCTTTCTGTCACTTCTTTGACGGTTTCCGTACCTCCCACGAAATCCAAAAGATTGAAGTCATCGATTACGACGACATCACCTCTTTGGTAAACTGGGAAAAGATTGAAACCTTCCGTCAGAACGCCATGAACCCTGAGCACCCTCATGTTCGTGGTACTGCACAAAATCCAGATATTTACTACCAAGGTCGCGAAGCTGCGAACCCTTACTACGAAGCTGTTCCACGTATCGTTGAAAGCTACATGAAGAAGGTTGCTGCTGTCACTGGCCGTAGCTACAAGCCTTTTGAATACGTTGGTCACGAAGAAGCTGAGCGCGTTATCATTGCTATGGGCTCTGGCTGTGAAACCATCGAAGAAGTTGTGAATTACTTGAACGCTGCTGGTGAGCGTGTTGGTCTTGTGAAAGTTCGTTTGTACCGTCCTTTCTCCATCGACCACATGATGGCTGTTTTGCCAGCAACTGCAAGCACCATCACTGTTCTTGACCGTACCAAGGAACCTGGCGCTATTGGCGATCCACTGTACATGGACGTGTGCACCGCATTCATGGAACGTGGTGAAATGCCTAAGCTTATTGCTGGCCGTTATGGTCTTGGCTCTAAGGAATTTACGCCAGCCATGGTCAAGGCTATCTACGACAACATGAAGGTGAACGGTCCTAAGAACCACTTCAATGTTGGTATTAACGACGACGTTTCCCATACCTCTCTTGACGTTGAAGCTGACCTCGACACCGTTCCAGCTGGCACCGTTCAGTGCAAGTTCTTTGGTCTTGGTGCTGACGGTACTGTTGGTGCTAACAAGCAAGCTATTAAGATTATTGGTGATAACACCGATATGTACGCACAGGGTTACTTTGCGTATGACTCCAAGAAGTCCGGTGGCTTCACTGTATCTCACTTGCGCTTTGGCCATAGCCCAATCCAGTCCACCTACCTCGTTAACAAGGCTGACTACGTTGCTTGCCACAAGTCTTCTTATGTTGACCAGTATGAAGTACTCGAAGGCATGAAGGACGGCGGCACGTTCGTCTTGAACTCCCACTGGAACACCGTGGAAGAGATGGAAGCACACCTTCCAGCTGCCATGCGTCGCACCATCGCTAAGCAAGGCATTAAGCTCTACAACGTAGACGCAGTGAAGGTTGCTGGCGAAGTTGGTCTTGGTGGCCGCATCAACATGATCATGCAGACTGCTTTCTTTAAGCTCTCTGAAGTTATTCCTTTCGACCAAGCTATCGACCTCTTGAAGCAGTCCATCCAAAAGGCCTACGGCAACAAGGGTGAAAAGATTGTTAACATGAACATCGCTGCTGTTGAAAAGGGCATCGATGCTGTTACCGAAATCGTCTACCCTGCTGAATGGGCTGATGCCAAAGACGGCTGTTGTGGTCATGATGACTGCTCTTGCGGTACTCATTCCCACGGTTCTAGCTCCAGCTGCGGTTGCGGCGGTCACGGTGAAGGCGGCGAACCAGAATACATCACCAACGTTGTGCGTCCTATTCTCGCACAGCAAGGCGACAAGTTGCCTGTTTCTTCCTTCGAAGCTGATGGCCTCGTACCTCTTGGCACAGCAGCATTTGAAAAGCGCGCTGCTGCTATCATGGTGCCAGAATGGATTGCTGAAAACTGCATCCAGTGCAACCAGTGTGCATTTGTTTGCCCACATGCAGCCATCCGTCCTATCCTTGCTGTGGATGAAGAGCTTGAAGAAGCACCTGAAAGCTTTGCAACTGTTGAAGCTAAGGGTAAGGATCTCAAGGGCTTTAAGTACCGCATGCAAGTCTACGCACAAGACTGCCTCGGTTGCGGCTCTTGCGTAGAGACCTGCCCAGCTAAGGTTTCTGCTCTTGTCATGAAGCCTATCGAGACCCAACTCGAAGACCAAGTGACCAACCTTGACTTTGCTACCGCGTGCATCGACTTGAAAGACGACGTTATGGAACGCGATACCCTTAAGGGCTCCCAGTTCCAGCAGCCTCTCATGGAATTCTCCGGTGCCTGTGCAGGTTGCGGCGAAACCCCATACGTCAAGTTGCTTACCCAAATGTTTGGTGAGCGCATGGTTGTTGCCAACGCAACAGGCTGTTCCTCCATCTGGGGTGCTTCTGCTCCAACTACGCCATACTGCACCAACAAAGACGGCTTCGGTCCTGCATGGGGCAACTCCCTCTTTGAAGACGCAGCTGAATTTGGCTACGGCATGAGCATGGCATACAGCCAACGTCGCGACAAGCTTGCTGACATTGTGAAGCAAGTGCTTGAACTTGGCGCACCTGACGAACTCAAGGACGCTCTCCAAGGTTGGCTCGACAATAAGGACGACGCAGACGAGTCCAAAGCGTACGGCGAAAAAATCCTTGCGCTCCTTGACACCATGGACGACCATCCAATCTTGCACGCTTTGTGGCACATGAACGACTTGTTTACCAAGAAGTCCTTCTGGATCTTCGGTGGTGACGGTTGGGCATACGACATCGGTTACGGTGGCGTTGACCACGTTCTCGCTTCTGGCGAAGACATCAACATCTTCGTTATGGACACCGAAGTCTACTCCAACACTGGTGGTCAGTCCTCCAAAGCAACTCCACTTGGCTCCATCGCTAAGTTCGCAGCTTCTGGTAAAAAGACCGGCAAGAAAGACCTTGGCCGCATGGCTATGAGCTACGGCTATGTGTATGTTGCATCCATCTCCATGGGCGCAAACAAGCAGCAAGTACTCAAGGCTTTCCGTGAAGCTGAAGCATACAAGGGACCATCGCTCATCATTGCATACGCACCTTGCATCAACCAAGGTATCCGTAAGGGCATGGGCAAGTCCATGGAAGAAGCTAAGCTCGCAGTTGAGTCTGGCTACTGGCCATTGTACCGCTTCAACCCTGAGCTCGCTGATGAAGGCAAGAACCCATTCATCCTTGAGTCCAAGGCTCCTAATGGTACTATGCAAGAATTCATGGCTGGCGAAAACCGCTATGCCTTGCTCGAAAAGATTAATCCTGAAGAGTCCAAGCGTTTGCGCGCTGGCATCGAAAAGGATTACAACGAGCGCTACTTGCTCATGAAGCAGATGGCTGAAGCTCCTGCTGTTACTCCTGCTCCTGAACCCGAAGCTGAGTAAATCAGATAAAGCCGCTTGTTATTGGCGAGGGAGGGCGATTCCCTTGGCTTAGCTCCAAGATGGATTGCCGCGTCTCTCGGCAGATAGCCCGTCCGTAGGCTACCATTCGCGGGCCTCGCTCCTCGCAATGACAGATGGTGTATATGGCCGCTGAATAAGTCAGATAAAGCCGCTGAATAAGTCAGATAAAGCCGCTGAGTAAATCAGATAAGGCCCTGACCAATCAGATATGGCCCTGAGCAATCAGATATGGCCCTGACAAATCAGATAAGGCCCAATAGCCCACAAAAAAAGGGTAGAGGATAACGACCTCTACCCTTTTTTATACCCAGCGCTATACCTGCCCAAACCAGCTAGTATTGTAGTGGCGCACAACACTTTTATTGTAATGGCACACAGGATTTTGATTGAACGAATACTCAACTTTTTATTGTAATGGCGCACAGTCGCTGTGTGGAAAGCACAAAAGTTACAACGTGTTTTATTATATGATATATCAGCGTGTTAAAGACTGCATTTTTTTGAAGTAAGACTGAATTGGTCTAATATAATGATTAAACAAACAGTCTCATACTCAACTGTAAAAAAAAGTACCCAAAGCATAATAATCGTGTTAATCTTCCCCAAAAGCGTAGGCATAGTATACTTTGATTGCCTGTCTGGCCTTTTATAGGACGGACAAAAGCATGTGTATGCTCGCATTTGTATGAAGCGGAACGGGACCGCGAAACTTTTTTATAGTGAGGAGTACTCATGTCTGTTGAACTGTTAGCATTGATAGCATTGTTACCTATCCTTGTTGCTCTTGTCTTGATGGTTGGTATGCGTTGGCCAGCAACCAAGGCAATGCCTCTTGCATGGCTTGTCTGTGTTATTGGTGCCTTAATGGCGTGGAACTTACCAGCTGGTTACATTGCTGCTTTGTCTTTACAAGGTGTTATTACCGCTATTGGCGTTCTGATCATTGTATTTGGTGCAATTCTCATTCTGTACACCTTGCAGTATAGCGGTGGCATGGAAACCATTCAATATGGCATGCAAAATATTAGCCGCGACAAACGCGTTCAAGCCATCATCATTGGCTTCATGTTCGCAGCCTTCATCGAAGGTGCCGCTGGCTTTGGTACTCCTGCAGCTCTTGCAGCTCCACTCTTGCTTTCCCTTGGCTTCCCACCATTGGCAGCAGCAGTAATCTGTCTTGTTTTCAACAGCTTCCCAGTTACCTTTGGTGCTGTTGGTACTCCAGTTCTCGTTGGCCTTACTCCACTTAAGGGCCTCGTCGCTGATGCAGTTGCCACCATTCCAGGTTTGAACTTCGTTGACTTTGGTTCCTTTGCAAAGATTGTTGGCGAATGGGTAACCTTGTTGAACCTTCCAATGATTTTCATCTTGCCTATCTTCATGTGTGGCTTCTTGACCCGTTACTTTGGCCAAAACAAATCTTGGACCGAAGGCTTTGGCGCATGGAAGTTCTGCGTATTCGCATCCATCGCTTTTGCCGTTCCTTACTTCGCTGTCGCATGGCTCGTTGGTGCGGAACTTCCTTCCTTGATTGGTGGCCTTGTGGGTCTTGGCGTCATCGTTATGGGTGCTAAGAAGGGCTTCTGCGTTCCTGAAAAGACTTGGGACTTTGGTCCTCAATCTACTTGGGATGCTGAATGGACAGGCAATATCAAGACTTCCGAAAACAGCGAATTTAAGTCTCACATGAGCCAGTTCAGAGCGTGGTTGCCTTACGTTCTCATCGGCCTCATCCTTGTTGTGACCCGTATTCCTTCCCTCGGCCTCAAGGGCTTCCTTGCAGCACAAAAGATAGCCTTCACCGATATCCTTGGCTACGCTGGCGTTTCTGCTTCCATCGACTACCTCTACTTGCCAGGTACCATTCCATTCATGCTCGTAGCCATCTTGACCATCGGCATCCACGGCATGAAGGGTCAAGCTGTTAAATCTGCTTGGACTGAAACCTTTGCTAAGATGAAGTCCCCAACCATCGCGTTGATGTTTGCCGTTGCTTTGGTATCCATCTTCCGTGGTTCCGGTATTGCAGACGCTGCTTTGAACCCAAATTCCTACCCATCCATGCCTTTGGCCATGGCTGAAACCGTTGCAGCTCTTGCTGGTAACGCTTGGCCAATGCTTGCTTCGTACGTTGGTGGTCTTGGTGCATTCATCACTGGTTCCAACACCGTATCTGACTTGCTCTTCGCTGAATTCCAGTGGGGCGTTGCTGCTAGCCTTGACTTGCCACGTCAGCTTATCGTTGCTGCACAAGCAGTAGGTGGCGGCATGGGTAACATGGTTTGTATCCACAACATCGTTGCAGTTTGTGCTGTTGTTGGCCTTGCTGGCCGCGAAGGCATGATCCTCAAGCGTACCTTCATGCCATTCGTGGTATACGGTATTGTTGTTGGTATTGTAGCAAGCCTCTTGTCTTTCGTTGCACTTCCACACTTGCACTAAGTTCTCCATCTGGGGCGGCTTGATGATCGCATCGTGTCGCCCCAGCCTAAAGGCCTAGTATTTGCTAGAGCCTTCTATGCTTTTTGGCTGTATGTTCAAACAATAGACACTGTATGGAATAGGGCTGAAATCCATCTTCAATAGGGTGTGTCTTCAAACCCTCAGCACAGACTCACAAAACCCTTAATACGGGTAGATCTCAAAAGGAATAACCAATGCCCAGCGCATCGCTTATCAAAGAATTTGAAAATCTTATTGGCAAAGAAAACGTCTTTACCAGCGAACCAGACCGTCAAAGCTATGCGTACGACGCAGCTGTTCTTGACCAAGTAGTTCCATCCTTGGTGCTCCGCCCAACGCGTACCGACCAGCTTGGTGACTTGGTACGTCTTTGCTATGATAATGAGTACCCTATCACGGTTCGTGGTGCTGGCACCAATCTTTCTGGTGGTACCATTCCTGACAAGCGCAACGGTATTGTTATCCTGACCAATGGCTTAAACCGTATTTTGGAAATCAACGAGCAAGACTTGTACGCTGTTGTTGAGCCTGGTGTTGTCACCGCACAATTCGCAGCTGAAGTGGCTAAGCGTGGCCTCTTCTATCCTCCAGATCCAGGTTCACAGGCTGTTTCTACCATGGGTGGCAACGTAGCTGAAAACGCTGGTGGTCTGCGTGGCCTTAAGTACGGCGTTACCAAAGACTACGTTATGGGTCTTGAATTCTACGACGTCACTGGTGGTCTTGTGAAGAGCGGTTCCCGTACTGTTAAGTGCGTAACTGGTTATAATCTTCCAGGCTTGATGGCTTCCTCTGAAGGTACTCTTGGCGTCTTCAGCCAAATCACCTTGAAGCTTGTGCCACCACCAAAGGCTTCTAAGGCTATGATGGCAATCTTTGAAGATGTTAATGCTGCATCCGAAGCTGTTGCCGCTATCATCGCAGCACACGTTGTGCCTTGTACCTTGGAATTCATGGACAATTCTTCCATCAACTACGTAGAAGACTTCACCAAAGCTGGCTTGCCACGCGATGCTGCTGCAATTCTTCTCATCGAAGTTGATGGCCACCCAGCTCAGGTTGAAGACGAAGCTGTCATCGTTGAACGCGCATTGAAGAGCTGCAACGCAACTGAAGTGCATGTTGCTAAGGATGCCGCTGAAAAGTTCAAGCTGTGGGAAGCCCGTCGTAACGCATTGCCAGCTCTTGCACGTGCACGCGCTACCACGGTTTTGGAAGACGCCACTGTGCCTCGTTCCCAAATCCCAGCTATGATTAAAGCTATCAACGAAATCGCTGTGAAGCATAAGGTTGAAATTGGTACCTTTGGCCACGCTGGTGATGGTAACTTGCACCCAACCATTCTTTGTGACCGCCGTGACACCGTTGAATTTGAGCGCGTTGAAGCTGCTGTTGACGAAATCTTTGACGTTGCTCTTGGCCTGCATGGCACCCTTTCTGGTGAGCATGGCATCGGCATCGCTAAATCCAAGTGGATGGCCAAGGAAACTTCTCAGGCTACCATCGACTTCTCACGCCGCATGAAGCGCGCCCTTGACCCCAAATACTTGCTTAACCCTGGCAAGATTATTGGAGGCTAGGCATGTCTGATTTAAGTCAACTCGCCAATATGCTGAAGGCGCTGGATGACAACATGGCTGCATGTATGAAGTGCGGCATGTGTCAAGCTGTGTGCCCTGTTTTTGGCGAAACCATGAAGGAAGCGGACGTTACACGTGGTAAGATTGCCCTTTTGGAAAATCTTGCCCGTGAAATGGTCAGCGATCCTAAAGGTGTACAAGACAAACTTGGCCGTTGTTTGCTTTGTGGTTCTTGTCAGGCTGGTTGCCCATCTGGTGTTAAGATCATGGACATTTTCCTGCATGCCCGTTGCATCGTCACATCGTACATGGGTCTTTCCCCAGTGAAAAAAGCCATCTTGCGTGGCATGTTGACCCGTCCAAAGCTGTTCAATTTGCTTTTGGATATGGGCACCATGTTCCAAGGTTTGGTGGTGAGCCCAACCAATACCCACCAAGGCGCTGCATGCTCTAAGATGCTCAAGCCTATCATTGGTGATCGTCACTTCATGAAGCTTGCGGGCAAGTCCTTCCACAGCCGCGTACCATCCTTGGACACGCCAGCTGGTAAGAGCCGCATCCGCGTAGCCTTCTTTGTGGGCTGCATGGCTGACAAGATGTACACCTCTGTGGCTGATGCCTGCATGAAAATCTTCGACCATCATGGTGTTGGTGTGTTCATGCCTAAGGGTATGGGCTGCTGCGGTATCCCTGCTTTGGCATCTGGTGACCAAGATTCCTACGATAAGCTCGTGAAGATTAACTTTGACCTTTTGGTGCAAGGCCAATTCGACTATATCGTAACGCCTTGTGCAACCTGTACCGCAACTATCAAGGAAATCTGGCCTAAGATGATGGCTGACTATCCTGAAGAAATGCGTGACCAGATTGCCAGCTTTGCTGAAAAAACTATGGATATCAATGAGTTCGTTATTGATGTCTTGAAGGTGAAGCCGCAAGCTGACGCTCCTAAGGGTGGCATCCGTGTGACCTACCATGATTCCTGTCACATGAAGAAATCCCTTGGCGTTGTTTCGCAACCACGTGATATCATTCGCATGAATAGCAAGTACGAATTGGTGGAAATGAACGAAGCTGATCGCTGTTGTGGTTCTGGTGGTAGCTTCAACTTAATCCACTACGACTTGTCCACGCAAATTGGTACACGTAAGCGTGGCAATATTGTGGATAGCAAGGCGCAAATCGTGTCCACAGGCTGTCCAGCTTGTATGTTGCAACTCACTGACATGCTTTCTCAGAATGGCGACGTTGTTCGAGTAAAGCATTGTATTGAATTTTACGCAGAAACCTTGTAGTCCTATTTCCATAGTGTTTGCTAGAGGGGTGTACTTCCCTCAAGCTCCTTTGAAAAATGTGTATGTGATCTGTACTCTACTTCGGAGGGAGTATTCTCTTCTAGCAAGCACTATGGAAATTTCCTCTCTATGAATATCTGGCATGGTATTGAATTTTATGCAGAAACCTTGTAATCCTTTTCCATAGTGTTTGCTAGAGGGGTGTACTCTCTCAAGCTCCTTTGAAAAATGTGTATGTGATCTATACTCTACTTCTGAGGGAGTATTCTCTTCTATCAAGCACTATGGACAGTACCTATATTCAGTATGTACTTTGCATCGCCATATACCTTGTTCATGTTCTCTATAACATGTATATAAATTACTATTTTGAGCAGAAATGCTTTCTATACAAGAGATCTAAGCTCTTCTAGTGTGCATACTATTTGGTACGACCTCGTATGAGGCATACAAGAAACAGTACTTTACGAGAAAGTACTGAACCGTGCATAAGGCACAAAAAAGGATGCTCCATGTCAAATAATCTGTATATTACAGGGACAGAGGCACGTTGCGGTAAATCCGCCATTATTTTGGGCATGATGCAATTGCTTTTGCGTGGCGTTGGCAAAGTAGCCTTTTTCCGCCCAATCATCTCCAACACCACAGCTGGTGCGCGCGATCACGATATCAATCTTATCCTTACGCACTTTGGCTTGAACATTGCCTACGAAGATACCTTCGCCTATACCTTGCAAGATGCTCAAGAGCTGATTAACGAAGGTCAGCAGTCTACCTTGCTCGATAATATTTTCAAGAAGTACAAGAAGTTAGAGAGCGAATACGACTTCATTCTTTGCGAAGGCACGGACTTCCTCGGTAAAGATACAGCCTTTGAATTCGACCTCAATGCCGACATCGCATCAAACCTTGCTTGCCCAGTGCTCATGGTTGGTAGTGGCCGTAACAAGACACCACACGAAATCATCGCATCAACCCAGTCCACCTTGGACCTCTTGGACGAAAAAGCTTTGGACGTCGTGTGCGCCATCATCAACCGCACCACCGTCACCGAAGCAGAAGCACAGGAAATCGTCGCTGACCTGCAAAGCAAAGTGAATGCATCAAGCCCTCTTTCCGTCTACCTCTTGCCCGACGAAAGCACTCTCGGTAGCCCAACCATCAGCGAGGTAGCTAAATGGCTCGACGCACAAGTCCTCTATGGCCATGGCCGTATGGACACGCTCTGCCACGACTACCTCATCGCAGCAATGCAAGTCTGCAATTTCCTCGACTACGTGAGCACTGGTTCCTTAGTCATCACACCAGGTGACCGCTCAGACATCATCTTGTCAACGCTTGCATCGCGCCTCTCATCAGCATACCCAGATATTTCAGGTATTTTGCTCACAGGTGGTATCCAGCCAGCACAAAATGTCCACCGCCTCATCGAAGGTTGGACTGGCGTGCCTGTGCCAATCCTCACAGTAAAAGACCACACCTACAAGACCATCCAAATTCTCAATGAATTGCATGGCAAAATCAGCCCTGACAACAGCCTCAAAATCAACACAGCTCTCGGCCTCTTCGAGAAGCATGTGGACAGCGCAAGCCTTTCCGCTAAGCTTATCAACCGCAAGTCCACACGTATCACGCCTAAAATGTTCGAGTTCAATCTGCTTGAAGCCGCCAAAAGCCAACGCATGCGCATTGTTCTTCCTGAAGGTTGTGAAGAGCGCATCCTGCGTGCAGCTGACGTGCTCATCCGTCGTCAAGTTGCGGACATCATCCTGCTTGGCAACGCGGACCAAGTGGGCACGCGTATCAGCGAGCTTGGTCTCGAGCTTGACGGTGTACAAATCATCCAGCCAGACTTGTCCCCACGTTTCAACGACTACGTAGCAGCCTACCACGAAGCCCGCAAAAAGAAGGGCATCAGCATGGAGCAAGCGCACGACGTCATGGTGGACACAACCTACTTTGGTACCATGATGGTCAAGCAAGGCGACGCTGACGGCATGGTTTCTGGTGCCATCAACACAACAGCGCACACCATCCGACCAGCCTTCGAATTTGTGAAGACCAAGCCAACGGTATCCATCGTATCCAGCGTCTTCCTCATGTGTCTCAAAGACCGCGTCCACGTCTTTGGTGACTGCGCAGTCAACCCAAATCCAAGCGCTGAGCAGCTCGCCGAAATCGCCATCAGTGCGGCCCAAACAGCTGCAATCTTTGGCATTGAGCCTCGCGTAGCCATGTTGTCCTACTCCACAGGTGCATCTGGTAAAGGTGCTGACGTTGAAAAAGTCAAAGAAGCAACCCGCATCGCCAAAGAGCGTGCCCCAGAGTTGCTCATCGAAGGCCCAATCCAGTACGACGCAGCCATCGACGCTGACGTGGCACGCACCAAGCTCCCAGGCAGTGCCGTCGCTGGTCAAGCCACTGTCTTCATCTTCCCAGACCTCAACACCGGCAACAACACCTACAAGGCTGTCCAACGCGCTGCCGATGCCGTGGCCATCGGTCCAGTCCTCCAAGGGCTCAACAAGCCTGTTAACGACTTGTCCCGCGGTTGCACCGTGGCCGACATCGTAAACACCGTAGCCATCACCGCTATCCAAGCTCAAGCTGAGAAGGGTTAGTTGGTTATTGGGGTGGGTTAGTTAGTTATTGGGGGG
>JAWXUA010000033.1:0-22262 GCA_044433065.1 Pseudomonadota bacterium | reverse complement strand
AACACTTTCTGGAGAAAGTTTTCCCTTCCCCCAGACCCCCATCCCTTTCAAAGACTTTTAGTTGCGGAAGGGATTTTTTACGTTGAATGCCATTTTCGGCCGCATGGGTACTATAAAGTTTGTGGCTCCGTCTGAGGATTAGCGTGAAGAGAAAAACGCCGTAAGCTGGGTGCTGACGGCGTTTCTGTTTTGGAAAATTAGCTTGCAGACTGAGTTCGGCGTTTCTGTTTTGGGAAATTAGCTTGCAGACTGAGTTCGGCGTTTCAGTAAGGCAGGAAAAGGCTTTCTATCGTGCTTGAGGATATTGTTTTCATAGTAATGTTGTGCGCCGTGCTCTAATATATGGGTGTACATGATGTCTTGTGATCTGTATTGAGAGTCAGGTGGTGGGAGAATATTCTTTGCCTGAAAGTCGCGTAGTTCTGTTTCAAAAGCAAGCCAAAGAGCTTTTTGGTCTGCGATACTATTGCGAGGAATAAGACGAGATTGCACATTGAGGATGCGGCGCACTTCTTTATTGATAAAAGTGTCCATTTCATAAGAACTATTCAAATTTATAAGGCGTTCGTAAATAATATTCGTTGTCTTATGTGCATCCATAATATGTTTTGGCGTAAAAAGCTGCTGTGTAATAGATGAAGAATTACAAAAATACATATAAAGGGCTTCATTGATAATGGCAGTTTTAGGACGCTTCAACATCACATCCCAAGTATAGGGCGTATCCTCAAAATAGCAGCCTTCAACAAAGTGCAAAGAACTCATAAGATTTTTGTCATACAGTCGCCCCCAAACAGCAGGGGATATACGATAAGGCTGATTATGATAGAAGGGAAAAAGATTATCTGCTATTGTTACTTCAATAGACTCTATGTCAAAAGAATTTTGTAAGGCATCAGGAGCTATAGGTGGCATATGCACAGCAGTAAAAGAAGGTATGGTAACTCGAAGCATATCCCATGCCACCATTTCAACGCTATACTTCAATGCTAAACCATAAGCAATTTCAAGTGTTTGCCTCACAATGCCATCATCTGCATCAACAAAGGTAATAAAATCACCCTTAGCTACGGCAATCCCCACATTTCGGGCCACAGATTGCCCCTGATTTTCCTGATTGATGACAGCAAGTCGTGTATCTTTTTGGGCATACTGCTCTAAAATAGCAAGACTCGTATCTTTTGAACCATCATTGACACAAATAACTTCAAAATCCGTAAATGTTTGGTTCAATATAGAATCCAAACAACGAGCAAGATATTTTTCTACATTGTAGACGGGCACAATGACGGAAATAGTGGGCATCAATCTCTCCAGACTACGATATAGAAGGCGACTATTAATCAATAATAGCTAGGTTCAGCTTGCGTAAGAGCGCATTAATCATACTTGCACTCTGCGGCTGCTTACGAATCCATTGGCGCAAACGGCGGCGATACCAAATGTCTTTAACAACATTAGGGCGTTCAAGAACTTTACGCATGGTAGCCTGATATGGGCGTTCATTTTCAGGGATATCTTCGCTGTCAATGAGGCTTAGACGTGTACGTCCCTTACATGCGGCTGTCTTATAAATAAGTTCTTCCCATTGTGGGTAAATGCGCTCTGGCCTAAAACCTT
Source organism: Pseudomonadota bacterium (assembly GCA_044433065.1). GTDB lineage: Bacteria > Desulfobacterota > Desulfovibrionia > Desulfovibrionales > Desulfovibrionaceae > Nitratidesulfovibrio. The sequence goes on along the minus strand of JAWXUA010000033.1, from coordinate 20,642 downwards.
CAGCGAAGTCTTTTGCCTGTTGGCCAAGGCTTTGACGAAGCTGAGTATCTTCCATGAGCCGGCGGAGTTCACCAGCAAGACTTTCTGGCGTCATTTCTGGTGCAAGAAGGCCATTTTCTTCATGGTGAACAAGCCCGTTGACGCCGCTACAATCAGCAAAACCCACAACGGGAACACCATGGATCATAGCTTCTGTTATGGTTAAGCCAAACCCTTCAAACCTTGAGGGAATACAGAAAATGTCGGCCGTACTATATTGCTCCGTTGGTGTTTTAGCAAGGCCACAAAGTCGAACACGCTCTTGAAACTCTTGAGGCAATGCCGCAATCTGTTTTTGCAGATTTTTCTCATCGGAGCCTATGCCCCAAATATCAAGCTTCCATTGCGGAAACTCTTGCGCGAGCATGGCAAAAGCTGCAATGAGCAAATGAATTTGCTTATGGATACGCGTAAGGCGGCCTAAAGAAAGGAGAGTATAGCAGTTTTCTGTGGGCGTAGATACGGCTTCAGTGGAGTAATCGAGAAGAAGTGCAAGAGGGTTATAGATGGGACGAGTTTTTTGACGACAGGACTCAGGTATAGAGTCTACAAAGTTCGGCATAAGCGTATGTATACCATCCGCAGCCCATAAAACGGCTTCGCGATCCGTCTTACTCCATCTATTCTGCATAATAATCCATGGATCATTATGCTCTGAATAAAGTAGAGGTATATTAGTGTCCTTTAAGGCAGCACACCATACAAGGACTTCTGCCGTAGAGTATGGCGCAATCACGACATCTGGAGCGTATTCGATAATTTTTTTCCGAAGCTCTACTGTATATTTTTGCAATCCAGAACTATTATACTGTACAAAGTGCACAGCAGTATCATAGCTAAAGCGCGGTGTTGTTCCTTCTTTGCTTGGCGTAAAAAGACATACGTAATGCCCCTGCCTTGCAAGGTAACTAGCCAACCCTGCAACAAAGTTCTGAATTCCACCAGTGCTTGTCAGGCTTGGTGCTGGTATAACAATACGCAATGGCTTAACAATTTTATCGTCAACAGAGGATGGCATAATATACTCCATTTTATATTATATACGCTTCATGGCAGAATAGAACGAATTTACATACGAACAGTGTCGAAACCAAATAGGCGCAACAGAGCATTTACTTTGTTCGTATACTGTGGGTGCTTACGTAGCCAGCGACGCAAATTCCGATATATACGAGGCTCTTTGCGTATATTACGACGCTTCAGAAGCCTATGGAACGTTTCTTGGTACACCCGTTCCTCTTGGGAAATATCGTCACTATCAAGGAGGCTTCGGCGTGTATGCCCCTTGCACGCGGCTGTTTGATAAATAAGCTCTTCCCATTGTGGATAAATGCACTCTGGCGCAAAGCTTTTAGCGTCTTCTTGTGCTTGCTGGCCAAGACGTTGACGGAGCTGATTATCCTCCATGAGACGGCGGAGCTCACCAGCAAGACTTTCTGGCGTCATTTCTGGTGCAAGAAGGCCATTTTCTTCATGGTGAACAAGTCCGTTAACGCCGCTACAGCCAGCAAAGCCCACAACGGGAACACATTGGCTCATAGCTTCTGTGACGGTTAAGCCAAAACCTTCAAATCGTGAGGGAATACAGAAAATGTCAGCCGTGCTATATTGTTCTGTTGGTGTTTTAGCCAGACCACAAAGGCGCACACGTTGTTGAAGTTCTTGCGGTAATTGTTCTATTTGTTGCTGTAGGGCTTTTTCATCTGAACCTGTACCCCAAATGTCGAGCTTCCACTTTGGGAAATCATAAGCAAGCAGGGCAAACGCGGCTATTAGCACATTAAGCTGTTTAGCTTTTGACTCAAGCCGGCCAAGAGAAAGTAAGGTAAAGTATTCCCGTGATAGGGGAGACGCAACGTTACACGTACCCCTCAAGGGCAAGGTTAGAGGATTAAAAATGGAACGAACTTTCCCACGCAATGCTTCAGGTATGGACTGTACAAAGTTTGGCATGAGAACATGAATACCATCCGCAAGCCATAAAGTGGCTTCGCGCTCACTCTTATTCCATCTCCCGTTCATCATGGCCCACGGATTACCATGCTCTGAATAGAGTAACGCTACATCCGTTCCAATAAGAGCAGCACACCAAAAGACAGCTAGATTAGATGTACAAGGAACAAGGACGACATCTGCTTCACATTGAAGAATTTGTTGGCGTAGAGTAGCAAGTCCCTGCTTGGAGCCATTTTTTTTATAATGTACAATGTGAACACGTTCATCATATTTAAAACGAGGCGTACTCCCTGGCGCACATGGGGCAAAGCAATACAAACAATGCCCCTGCTTCGCAAGGTAATTAGCCAATTCCGCTTCAAAGCGCTGCATGCCACCTGTACTTTCTAGTGCTTGAACGGGCATAACAATACGCAATGGCTTAACAATTTTATCGTCAACAGAGGATGGCATAATATACTCCATTTTATATTATATACGCTTCATGGCAGAATAGAACGAATTTACATACGAACAGTGTCGAAACCAAATAGGCGCAACAGAGCATTTACTTTGTTCGTATACTGTGGGTGCTTACGTAGCCAGCGACGCAAATTCCGATATATACGAGGCTCTTTGCGTATATTACGACGCTTCAGAAGCCTATGGAACGTTTCTTGGTACACCCGTTCCTCTTGGGAAATATCGTCACTATCAAGGAGGCTTCGGCGTGTATGCCCCTTGCACGCGGCTGTTTGATAAATAAGCTCTTCCCATTGTGGATAAATGCACTCTGGCGCAAAGCTTTTAGCGTCTTCTTGTGCTTGCTGGCCAAGACGTTGACGGAGCTGATTATCCTCCATGAGACGGCGGAGCTCACCAGCAAGACTTTCTGGCGTCATTTCTGGTGCAAGAAGGCCATTTTCTTCATGGTGAACAAGTCCGTTAACGCCGCTACAGCCAGCAAAGCCCACAACGGGAACACATTGGCTCATAGCTTCTGTGACGGTTAAGCCAAAACCTTCAAATCGTGAGGGAATACAGAAAATGTCAGCCGTGCTATATTGTTCTGTTGGTGTTTTAGCCAGACCACAAAGGCGCACACGTTGTTGAAGTTCTTGCGGTAATTGTTCTATTTGTTGCTGTAGGGCTTTTTCATCTGAACCTGTACCCCAAATGTCGAGCTTCCACTTTGGGAAATCATAAGCAAGCAGGGCAAACGCGGCTATTAGCACATTAAGCTGTTTAGCTTTTGACTCAAGCCGGCCAAGAGAAAGTAAGGTAAAGTATTCCCGTGATAGGGGAGACGCAACGTTACACGTACCCCTCAAGGGCAAGGTTAGAGGATTAAAAATGGAACGAACTTTCCCACGCAATGCTTCAGGTATGGACTGTACAAAGTTTGGCATGAGAACATGAATACCATCCGCAAGCCATAAAGTGGCTTCGCGCTCACTCTTATTCCATCTCCCGTTCATCATGGCCCACGGATTACCATGCTCTGAATAGAGTAACGCTACATCCGTTCCAATAAGAGCAGCACACCAAAAGACAGCTAGATTAGATGTACAAGGAACAAGGACGACATCTGCTTCACATTGAAGAATTTGTTGGCGTAGAGTAGCAAGTCCCTGCTTGGAGCCATTTTTTTTATAATGTACAATGTGAACACGTTCATCATATTTAAAACGAGGCGTACTCCCTGGCGCACATGGGGCAAAGCAATACAAACAATGCCCCTGCTTCGCAAGGTAATTAGCCAATTCCGCTTCAAAGCGCTGCATGCCACCTGTACTTTCTAGTGCTTGAACGGGCATAACAATACGCAATGGCTTAGTAATTTTATCGTCAATAGAGGATGGCATATTGAGTTCCTATTTTTACACCATTAAAATATATAAATACATAAATTATAAATAGGCTATGGATTGAGCGAGTTACTACCTCTCTGACCACATGGCGCGCACAGTATTTCCATTGCCCTTGAGACGCAAACGGCACAGGCGCAAGCCACGCCAGTAGAGGCAAGCCTCTTTATATTTGTTCATAACTTTTTTATTTTGTATATCCGTATTTATATCAATGCTCAAGCTCTGCCCTGTGAGTAATCGTGTAATTTCGTTGATATCATCAACATTGACAGCCAAAGCACCTGTCGTGTGCGCATCGTCTGCAAGGGGCATAAGGCAGCGTAAGCGTGGAAAAACGCGAATATCACCGCGTTGAGCAGCCTTGCCCAAAGCACAGCCCTGCCATTTAAAGCCTGCTGGTAAAAGTTCCAAAGCCTTGGCAGGCAAAAAGCGTGCGCTCTCGCCAAAAACAGAGACTTGGCCCGAAGGTAAAAGAGTCGCATCTACGCCTGCTTGATCCAAGTCCCGTGGATGCACTGGAGCGGCCTGCATGGGCATAAAGCTATCGGGATAATGCTTTTTGTGGGCATTGACCCGCGCACGACGTTCTTCGGCATGCGTTTCAGGGCAAAATTCTTCAGAATCAACTTGAGGTGTGCAATCCTGTGCAGTGTTCGGTTTACGTAAAGCAGCAACAAAAAAGCCTTGGCCATTGTGCTCGCCAGTATCCTCACAGCTACCCCCATCCTGCGTATCTTGTGCTAGCTGCTCACCTTGGGGATCAACGCGCCACACACCTTCACAGCCTTCGAGCATGGGCTTTGCAAAACTAAAACCTGCCACAGGCTCGAGCGGTACAAGCTCAAATCCAAGCTCATCCACGGCAAAACGCACTTGCCCTTCATTTTCCTCCACATTAGTGGTGCAGGTGGAAAAAACGACCTTGCCCCCTGCCTTTAAAAGGCGCATAGCCTCGCGTAATAATTGCCGTTGCAGGGCTATGAGAGGCTTAATTTTGTCACCTTGCCACAGGTCCAAAACTTTAGGATTGCGCTCTACAGTGCCCCATCCTGAGCATGGTGGATCCAGCTGAATGAGATCCCACATACCAGATGGTAACGCTAGCTGCTCCCCTGAATATGAACATGTAGCTGCCTGTATCAAATTGAGATTAAAAAGATTTTGACGCAAGGTAGCCAGTCTATTACGGCTTGGCTCATTGCCAAGGACAAAGCCTTCTGGGCCAACCATCTGGGCTAAAAAACCGGTCTTGCTTCCAGGGCTTGCGCACATATCAAGGACAGCATCCCCTTCTTGTGGTGCAAGGGCCAGCGGAGGCAACATGGAAGAGCGATCTTGAATATAAATGAGGCCAAAGAATGCGGCAAGGCTTGCTCCAAGCGGCTTGGGTTCTTCTACCAAACGACGCACCCATGGCGAAAAGGGTTCTGGATCAAAGCGATAACCTTGTTCCATGAGCAAAGCTTCCACTTGTGGAATTTCTTCTTTTTGGCAAACAAGACGGAATGTGCGCAAGGGACGGAGGGTACTTTTATCGCTAGCCATGGTGTATCCTTATATATCTTTGCAAAATATGGTATCGTAATGTATTTTTTTTGGTGAGCACATACGATGTGGTCCCCCACATCAAAAGCCCTCCCCCTCATATCGCAAGCCCACCTCGCGCCGCAAGCGATATTATGGCACTTGCAGGATAGACGCGGCTGTACTATAGCATAGAAACTTTGCTTGGGAGACACAGCTTGAATGCCTTTTTGCCCCCTAACTGCGTCAGCCTCTGTTCTAAAAACCTTATGTATGCCTATATACACCGCGGCTTTTAGAAAAATCGGCGTCCTTGTTAGGGAACAAAAATGCTATTAAATCAGTGCCTCCCTTGACAACGGAGCGAGGATTGTAAAGAGTTGTTTTTTTCAAGCGGCGTTGTTGCGTCGTCGATATAGAATTTTGCCACATTGACCTCATGGTCTTGATTGTACATTTTTAGAATGAGTTCTCATGGTTATCGAAAAAGATAACCTCAAAAAAGGAGATTATATGAACGTGCTCATGCGCACCATGTCAGCAGCTCTTGTCATGGTAGCTTGCGTTGCAACACAAGCTCATGCTGCTGCAAAAACGTATGCGGCCTTACCGTTTACCATCAATGGGCCAGCTGGATACACCTATCTTGAGCGTGCTATTCCACAGATGCTCAATTCACGTTTATATTTAAAGGGTGAATTCGAACCTATTTCCGCGGATGCTTTGTCTGGTATCAAGGCTCCAAGCTCTGAAGCAGAAGCTGCCAATGTCCAAGCTGCACTCGGTGTAGACTTTGTTATTTGGGGCAGTGCCACTGTTGTGGGCGATTCTTGTAGCCTCGACACAACGGTACGCGGTGCTGATGGTAAAATTTGGCCACAGTCTTCTGAGAGCAAAGTCAACGACTTGATCCCATCCCTGCAAAAAACGTCTGATAGCATCAGCGCATCGGCTTTTGGTCGTGCCATTGCGGCTCCTGCAGCTGTAGCCGCTGTACAGCCTGTGAACCAGATGAACAGCAATATTGTGGTAAACCAAACAGATGCTAATCAGCAAGTGTACCTCAATCCACAGTTCCGCTATCAAGGCGAAGCTGTCAATGACACACGCTTGCGCACCAATGTGTTGCCTTATGCTGCACGCGGCATGCTCATTCAAGACTTCAATGGCGATGGTGAAAACGAAATCATCTTGCTTGAAGAAGACTTTGTTGCAGCCTATCGTTGGAATGGTGGCCAACTCGTTCCTGCTGGTCAATTCAAGCAGTCACCATCTCTTGAAAATATCAACATCAATAATATTGATATTGATAACGATGGTCGCGATGAACTCGTCATCACCGCAGTTAACGATGACGACAACAAGCCACGTTCCTATGTATTGAAATATGATGGCGAAAAGTTTGAAGCTATCATGACATACATCGACTATTTCTTGAATGTTGTGCGCCTTGCTCCTGAATATACCCCAAGACTCATTGGCCAAAAGACAGACTCACCTCGCCTTTTCAAGCCTGGTGTCTATGAGCTCGTTAAGAATGGCGATAAGTTTATGCAAACCCGCCGCCTTGATTTGCCAAAGGGTGCCAATGTCTTTAACTTTGCCTACTTGCCTGATAATGGCCCAGAAGGTGACAAAATTATTGTCCTCACTGAAGCTGAGACATTGCGCACCTATACCTTGGCTGGTGCGCGCCTTGCCGAAAGTGAAACAACATACTCTGGCACTGCACAAGGCATCGCTGCTGACGCAAATATGCCAGGCATGGGCAAAGATACCGTTCTCATCCCACAAGAATACTATATCCCAATGCACATGCCAGTCGTGAACCTCGATGGCGACGATCGCTGGGAAATCCTTGTGAACCGTCCGCTTTCTACCTCAGCACAATTCTTTGAACGCTACCGCTTCTTCCCAGAAGGCGAAATCCACTCCTTATACTGGGATGGCCTTGGTCTTGGATTGCAGTGGAAAACCCGCCGCATCAAGGGTTCCGTTGTCGACATTGCTGTAACGGACGTCGACAAGAATGGTGTGCTTGACTTGGTTGTCTGTGTAAATACGCACCCAGGTGCCGTAGGCTTGGATAAGCGCAAGACCACCATTATTGCCTACCCATTGGATTTGACGCAAACTGACCCAAAAACCACGCCTCATGGTGACGGTTTAGAGTAAAAAAAATGCCCTGCCACCCTAGGGAGGCAGGGCTATTCCATTGCGGCACATCCTTTTTTCAAGGTGCGCCGCTTGTATTTTTAGGCGCTTTATGTCTTGAATACCTATACAATCTGTATTCTAAGGCCCTTGTATACCTTTTAGCTGGAGGATTTCATGCCCCCGCGAGTTCTCACTGTCTCGCCTCAAGAAGGCGGACAGAAGTTGCTCCAATTTTTAGCACGGCGCTTGGACATTCCGCAATCCATGTTCCATCGCTGGATACGGACTGGTCAAGTACGCCGCAACGGCGCACGGTGCAAAGCTTTTGATAGAGTGCAAGAAGGTGATGAGATTAGAGTGCCACCTTTTGCCGAAGCCATTGCCCAGCGCGACCCCAACAAAGGCAGTGCAGCACCACTGCCAGCTCTCCTCTACAAAGACGAAAATCTCTTTATCTTCAATAAGCCTGCCGGATTAGCTGTACAAGCAGGGACAGGTCATGAAGATAATCTTGCAAAGCGTCTCGCCATCCATTGCACCACTGATACATTCCGCCCAACACCAGCCCACCGCCTCGATAGAGATACCAGCGGTATCATCCTTGTGGCACGCAGCTACGCCATGCTGAGCCAATTACACGGAGCTTTTCGCGAGCGCGAAGGCATTGTGAAAGAATATCTCGCGTGGGTATCTGGAGCTTGGCCGTACGACACGCCACAAACTCTCGAAGATAAGATGGCCAAAGTGGCAGATGCCCGTGGCTATGAGCGCATGGCCGTCGGGCAAATCGAACAAGGGGCTGATGCCTCGTGCACCGTGACTCTATTACATCGCTATCCCACGCGGAGTCTTGTTTTAGTGCGCTTACACACAGGCCTGACCCACCAAATCCGTGTCCAGCTATCAAGCCGAGGCTTTCCGCTCATAGGTGACATGAAATATGGTGGCCCAGCACTCCATCAAGACGCACCCCACAAAACAGGTACAGGCATGATGCTCCATGCTGTGCGCGTGCGCCTACCTTGGGGTGACGTACACACCTGTTTGCCAGACTGGACAGGCACCCACGCCTTACCCCAAGGTTGTAGCTTGCCGCCTTTGTAGTTTTTTTGCTGTGGGAAGGGAAAACGTTCTGGAGAAAGTCTCCCTTCTCACAGCCCCCCCCCATCCCTTTCAAAGACTTTTATTTGCTTAAGAAAGGGCAAACCTTCGTGTGAGAAATCGCGGCGCATGAAGTACAAGGCAAAAGTTCTAACATAAAAGCACCGTAGCTAATTTTTTAAAAATTACGCTCTATGATACGACAATAGATGAAAGGAAGATGGGCATGCCGACACACAAAAACATAGAGCGCAGTATTTGCCTCTGTAATACCCATGCCACATGGGGTGGTGGTGAAAAATGGCATCTCGATACAGCCAAAGCCCTTGTGGCGCGCGGTTGGCACGTGACCCTACTCGCTAACCAGACATGCCGCTTATATGATGAAGCGCGTGATTTTGCCGCAACGCTTAAGCACGACAATCTCGGTTCTCTACGCGTTATACCGCTAACAATAAAATCTCTTTCTTTTCTGAACCCATGCGTCATGGCACGCTTGGTGCGTTTTTTCCGTCAAGAAAAGGTGCAGACCCTTGTGATGGGCTTACCTGCTGAGCTTAAATCTGTGGGCCTTGCGGCGAAGATGGCCGGTGTGCCACGCATCATCTATCGACGTGGATCTGCCCTACCTGTGCGTAATAGTTCGTCCAATCGCTATTTATATGGCTCCGTTTTAACTGGGCTTATTGTCAACTCACAACAGACGCGCGACCTTGTTTTAGCGGACAATGCACAGCTCATCGACCACGAGCGCATCCATCTTTTGCCCAACGGCTTAGATGTGGCGGTCTTTGATGCGGCCCTTCAGGAAGATGTGGGGGCACAGCAAGAGCAAAGCTCGCCTACACAAGAAAACGCGCCCATCATCATCGGCAATGCAGGGCGTCTAGATAAACAAAAGGCTCAGCACTACCTCATACGCATGATGCCGCATCTTGTAGAGGCTGGCCTCAACGTGCGCCTCCGTATCGCAGGGCACGGCGCATTACACAGCGAGCTTGAGGCCTTAGCCCATGAGCTTGGGGTGTCGGACCGCGTGGAATTATTAGGCTTCATGTCCAATCTTGGGCCATTTTGGCACGAACTCGATATCTTTGTTTTAAGCTCACTATGGGAAGGCTTTGGCTATGTTTTGGTGGAAGCCATGGCAGCCAAGGTGCCTGTTGTAGCCTTTGGGATCAGCAATATCCCTGAAATCGTAGAGCATGGTGTGACAGGTTTGCTTGTACAAGGGCCACAAGAAGCCATTGCATGCAAGGCAGACAGCACAAAGCAAACAGCGGAGTGCCCAGAATTATTGCTCGCTCAAGCTGTTATGCGCTTAGCCAAGGATGCCTCCGTACGCCACAAGATGGGCGATGCAGGACGCGCCCATGTTCTCAAGACCTACACGCAAGAACGCTGTATGGATAGCTTGGAAGCAATTTTATTACGCTAGATATCTCGTAATAGTATATCTATAGGGTGGGGAAAAACGTATTTACATGTTTTTCCCCACCCTATTTTACTATGTGACGTTAAAAAATCCCAAAAAAAATGGGGTAAATCTGATGCTGCTCAGATTTACCCCATATGGGGGAAAAGGGTGGAGGGAGTGTTCACCCTTTTGTGCTGACTATCGCTCGCCCGACGTCAGCTGACAGAGGAGAAAAAATTATCATGAAAAAGTCTACCAAACTATGCTTTTATAATAGCAGGAAGCGTGCCAAAAAAGCGTAATCATCCCAAAACTTATGTGATTATTTTTTTCAATAGATAAAACAGATGCTTATTGCCATATAATACGACTAAAAGCGCAGCACTACCATAAAAATCAGCAATCGCTACAGCCGCTGCCTCTGCACATGTGCAAAAAACAACCCAATCCATAGCGCAATTTTATGCACAAGCTGCACAATGTGCAGTCCTCTTTTGAAGAAAACCCATGCGGCGTACACATTTCCTATAATAATTCGCCCACAGCTCTTGCCTAAGCGGCATACAAGGTCTACATCTTTGCTAACGAAAATAAGGAGTACACCATGACACATATCTCTCGCTTGGAAGCCACCGACGTGGTTGTCCCCACCATCATGGATGACGATTTATGGACCTATATCAATGATGACCTCATCAATAAATACGGTGGTCGTTTCAGCCTTGATGACAGACGTAAATCCTTTGAAAAAACCTGTAATGAGCATGACGACGGTGTCACTGTGGACCGCTTTGCTAAACGTTGCCGCATGAACTGCCTGTGGGTCTTCCGCCATGATTTGCGCAATCCAGAAGAAATCGCTGAGGCGCTCATGAAAGAAGCTGAGCAAGAAGCAAGGCAAGCAAAAGCTAAAGCGTAAAGTCGCTTGGCGTTATGCCTCCCTAAGCCACCAAATCATCATATCATAAGACCACAACGGCCAGAACTCGTCATGAGTTCTGGCCGTTTTTGTATGCTTAAACAATAGTAAGCACTCACGTAATTTAGTGCGAACGTATCCACTCTGTACTGAGCCTGTTTACTCTTTTATTTTTTCATTTTTATAGATTTTTATACTCTATAACAACTGTAAAAGCACTGTATCAATGGATGAAAACACTTTTCAAACACGTTAATACAATAACATATACGTCAAAAAATGGCCTCAATAGGCTAAAAATTCGTTTCAAAAAATAAATATTCATACTTTTTTTATGATATGCATTGACAAAGCATTTACAGCACGATACCAGACTAAATTGATACGAATTAGTGAGCACGCACGCGACATGCAATCGCACCCTCGTGACTCCACGCAGCACGCTCACCAGAAATTTACTCACTATCCGCCGCAGCACCGACACTTCACCCATCACAGGTGTCACCACAAGAGCCTCACAAGGTGCGGCAATATGTTCCCAACTTCTCTCACTCTCTACGCACCCAGCAAGGAACACCCCATGTCAAACAACCTCGCCTCCCAACACACGCAACATACCAATCACACTGCACCGCGCCCTCTCTTCACCTCATTCTGTATCGGTCTTGCTTCTACAGCATTGGCCGCAAGCCTCTTGGTTGCACCATGTGGCGTAAAAAATGCTATGGCCGCGACGGCAACTGGCTTAAATTTAAGTGGTGATGTACAAGTCAATGAAGAAGGAAATACTATTGATGAAATGATCACTATTAAACCACATAACAACACATTTTACGTAGGCATGTCTGTTGCATCTTCTAATGCCCCCACAACATCCCCCGTCAACCTCACAAATAAGGGTACCATTACGCTTACAAATCTTGCAGGTCTAACGGGTAGCACCTGTGGCATATACGGCTCTCAGGGAAATGAACTAGGTGGCACAGTATATATTACAAATGATGGTAGTATATGGGTTGAGACGACCGCAGGTGCCACGTATGGGATTTATAGTTTTGCCACTGGCCCAACTGGTTCTCCTCTGAAAACTGAAATCTATAACAGTGGAGATATTACCGTCAGTACAACGGCTACTGGGCAGACTGCATATGGTATTGGAACATCAGCTATAGAAAATACAGTCAGCAACACTGGAACTATTAAAGCAACTGGAGCGTATTCTGCGAGCGGTATATATATTCTATTCTTCGGTGAAAACAGTAGCAATCTCATTAATAACACTGGAACAATTCAAGTATTTGCTTCTATGGATACATACGGCATTCATGTCTCTAAGACTGAAACTTATAATGCTGAAGTAGAAATCAATAATAGTGGTGACATTGAAGCAACAAGCAGTGCAGGCACAGCCATTGGTATCTATTCCAGCACCAATGGAAGCAGTAGCGTTACTATAATTAATACAGGAACAATTAATGCATCGGGATATAGCAGTGCGCATGGTATTCAAGCTAATAACACTGGTAATAGCGAAAACCTCATAGAAATTGAAAACTGGGGAGATATTTTTGTCTCGGCAGAAGGCAGTGAAAACAGCCCCACAGTTGGCATATATGGTATCAGTCAAGCCCAGACAACAACCATAGATAACTATGGAACTATAGAAGTCTCAACTGAAAAAGAAACAACAGTTGGTATTCTTGCATCAGTAAATGCGAATAGCGTGGGTGCTGACCATAGTGTTACCAACTATGGCAATATCACTGTTACAAGCGATGAAGGAACTGCGTACGGTATTGTAGTTAGCGGTAATATAAGCGCTAATACAACCGTCAGCAACTATGGCACCATCAACGTAGACGGCGCAACAGCCTCACATGAGCTACATGTCCAAAGCGGCACCGCTACCATCGGCACATGGACCATCACTGTGCGAGATTATCTGGACGTAGACAACAGCTCCGACCCGTTTGCAGTAGCTGGCAGTGGGACCCTCGACTTCGACGACGCAACCCTCATTGTTACCCCAGGGACGGCAGAAGAAGGATTTGCGTTCAATAAAGAATTTGCCATTCAAGATATGGTCAACGTCTCTAGCGGCTCCGTCACAGGCGCCGTGGCCTCCGTTGAAACGGCCTTACCTTTCTTGACAGCTGAGCTCTTGCACGGCGATGTCGACGGTACGGCCTTTGAAAATGGCGGTAACGACGAGGACATCGAGCAAACCATCATCATCCGCACCAACGTGACCCCAGAAACCTCCCCCGGTCATGAAGTGGAAACGCAGGTCAATACAGCCATGACGCAGAACATGAGCATGCTGTGCTCTGTGCTGAGCACACAGCTTGACTATGATGAATTGCCAGAGTCTTGGCGTGCCTTTGTCATTCCGTATTATAGCCACAGCACAAACTATGATTATGGCTATAACACGGACATTATGGGCCTTGCCCTTGGTGCAACGCGCCGTGTGAACGAAGAGTTTTCAGCTGGTGTCCATCTGAACTTAGCAACCATCGACCAAGAAAGCGACACCGCAGAAAATGATGCACTCATGGCTGGCCTTGGTGTGCATGCAAAATATCACTTTACGGATGATTTCCATATTCGTGGCCAAGTCACTGGTTTCGTGCTGGAAGGCGACGGCGAAATGAGCATGATGTCCGCAGGAGAAAAGGTCACATCCAGTGTGAACACCACGAGCTTAGGCATGTACGCCGCCATGTTTGCGGCCTATGACTACCATGCCAATGACAAGCACACCTTCACGCCAGAAGTCGCCTTGAAGTATGTGTACGCAGAAAATGATGGCTTTGACTCCAATTGGCGCAAAGCTGATGGTACAGCCGCCAATTTCGATATCAGCTATGGTGACACGCGCTTTAGTGAGTTGTACTTTGAAGCAAGTGTCCGCTGGCAAGGCGATTTCGATCTCGAAACCATGGAGAATGGCCAACATCGTGGAACCCTGCACCCAACCATGCGCGCTGGGGTTTGCCAAGCCCTTTTGGATGCTGAGATTGAATCAAAGCTCAGCTATAATGGCTTTGACATGGGCACGACCACAAGCAAAGCCAATGAAACCAGCGTCCTCTTTGAATGGGGCCTTGAATGGGCCAAAGGTGATACCACCACAAGCCTTAGTTACATCGCAGACTTCGGCAATAGGGAAGAGTCCCACATGGCTCTCTTGAAGATTGAATTTGAATTCTAAGCAAGAGCCGCTACAATTGTAATAGCTTCTCCCCATCACACAAAAATAACGGCCAGAGCTCGTCATGAGTTCTGGCCGTTATTGTTTGTACTAAGCAATCAACATATTAGAAGCTATACCGTAAGCCGACGCTGAAACTCCAAGGCTTAGAGACCTCATCGCCATCTTCGCGCTCAAACTCACCATAGAACCTGAATTGCTGATTGTATTGCCAATCGAGACCAGCACCATAGTATATACGCGTACCACCAAGGTCTCCGTAGAAGTGTTCCCCGTTGATGGTGCTCTTTTGCTCACCAAGGAATTCATGGGTCACACCAGCCTTGATATAGGGCTGCAAGTAACTTTCTTCGCTCGTATCCCAACGCTTGCCAAAGACAAGACCTGCTCGGCCAGTTAAGGACTCGCCCGTTGCAACATCGACACGAATGCCGTTACTTGCTGTATAATCCGCGCCCTTATTAACATAGTACGACAACTGAAGCTGTGGCTCAATAAACATGAGATTATCAAACACGAACTTACGGCCCAATTCTTGGCTTATGCCACCAGCAATGGTGTCGTATTCAGCGTTGATGTGCGTCCCATCTTCCTTAAAGGTATCCATTTCCTGTTGAAACCAATCAAAGGTCAAGACGGTGTCCGCATACCAACCATTCTTATTGAACCATGTGGCATAGGCGGCAAGGCCAGCACTTTGGCTTTGGCCCGTAGACTCAAAGCGACCATCCACCTCTTGGTCAGCATAGGTAATTTGACCACGCACACCCAAAAGCCATTGGTTTTCATTGACGCCACGCTTTTCTAGCAAGCGGTCATAGCCAATGGACGTGCCATATACTTTTTGCTCAAAATCGGTTCCCGTGAAGCCCGAAAGGGTATTTTCTTCCGCAAAGGCCCGGGCCCATACGCCATCATTATCTTGGCCATGGCGCACTTCGCCAAGACGCTCACGCAAATCCGACATACGGCTATACCACGATGCATATGGCCCTGCCATACCAGATAGTCCAAGCACAAGCTCAGCCGATGGGGTCTTGTTGGCGTCTGTGTCACGCACAAGATACCATTCAAGCGTTGGAGTTCCATCGTCACTGACACCATCGCGTGAATCAAGGCTATAATGGTACATGCCGGCATCAACGCCATCAGCTTGCAATGGGTGCAAGGTAAAATCCGTAGCCGTATACCCTTCATGTGTTTGCACAAGAAAATCGTCCATGGCCATGTGGTTTGGGTCGTGAATGTCTTCCACAGAATGAACGAAGATGTGGGTAGGTCCTTCTGTAGCCATATTTTCTATGAGGACTTGGTCCGTATCACCGGCAAGGTGCGTATGGAAAACAAAAGTACCGCCTTGGCCGCGGAGCTCATCGACGCTCAAAATGGTGCCAGCACCATTGCTCGTGCGCGCCGTATCTACATTGCCTCCTGCATTGTCTCCATCGTAAAAGGAAACAGAGTTGAGCGTCACCATAGCATCTGAGTCAAGGGTCAACGTCGTGATATTGGAAGAGTCGGAAACGTCCCAGTGAGCCCCAGAGCCAAGAAGCACATCAATGGTGGCATCGTCTTGGGCATAGGCCGCACCGGTCCACGTCAACGCGCTTGGTATGGGCAAGGCCTCAGGATTGGCTACGCCATTACGCGAGCTTGTTCCCTCAGCACCAGAAAAATCAAGACTAATGGAACTTGAGCCAGCGGCCCCAACGCTACCAAGCATGGTTCCCGACTTGGCTGTTATTTGAACGCTCTCACCTTCAGCGGCGGCCGTATCACAACGCGCTACAACAATGAAGGAATCCGCAGAAGCCCCTTGTATTGCAAGAGAATTGGTATCGACTGCAACACTGCCCGTACCATAATTGCTGAGGGCATATTCATCGGCTTCCTTGCCTTCCGCAGTGTCATCAAGGACAAAGCTGTCGCTCTTCACGCTAACATTGGCCTCACCACTAGCGTGCACGGCATGCCGGTTAGCAGTGAAGATAACGGTGTCGCTGTCTATGCTAATCTCAGCATCATGACTTGCCACAACACCATAGACCGTATCCTTGACCTGCATATACTCAGCCGTGATTTCAGCCATGGCCGCTTTATTGGCACTATTCTCCGTCAGGGCGTAAATACCCGTGTGGGCATTGGATATGGAGATTGCATCACTCTGGATATTGGCAAATGCATTATCCGCAAAATAGAATGCTATGCCTGTAATATCTTCCATAACAAGAGCGTTGGCATCTATGTCCAAAGATGCACCAGTAGAAAGCAAGATGCCATTCTTTGTATTCTTGATGGCAACAGTGTCACTATCAATATCTGCCGAGGCTGTAGACACTAGCCACATGCCGTGTGTAGTGTCTTCAATAAAAAAATTTGTTGCGTTGAGGCTCAATGACGAGCCTGTGAACGAAAGTACGCCATATGTACCACCAGTTAAATACACATCTCCAGCATCAATGGACAGGTTTGCGCCGTTTAAAGTATAAATCCCAGTTGCTGCAGAACTTATGTAGATATCTTTTGCAGAACCATCATCTTTAGTATTCTTGATATCCAAGTCCCCATTATTGATATACATTCCACGGTAGACATTCATCATGTATAGATTACAATCATTTATTTCAGCATAATAGTTGAGCCCATCCTCTCCAATGAGGTGGTCATATTTCGAATTATCTGTATTCCCGTTGATATAGACGCCATACGTCGCATAACCACCAGTACTACTATACTCAGACATGACCCAAATCGAGCCACCCGTGATGGATAAGGTGTCAGAGTAGTCAACGTCCCATGTAATATGATCGTCCGTGGTGTCACGACTATCCAACAGCCCAAGCTTAATGGCAGCCACAACAGAGCTATAGCCCGTGGACGTGAAAGGACCATCTTTACTATTATTAAAGTCAAAAACTAGATTAGCATTGCCTTCCATGACCACATCATCAAAGAAATTCAAGCCTCTCCCAGCATGTCCGTTCTGACTATACCATACAACAGTCTTGTCTTTATAGTAGTAGTCATCTTTGTAGGGAAAGGCCGCACTGTCATGGTCGAGACGGTCGTCGTGGCTCCAATAATCAACTCTATACTGGTCTGTATTGTCCAAGGAAATGGCTTCATAGCCAGCAGTATCAGCGGCTGTCTTGGCCTCAGCCTGAGGCACGTTGAAAGGGCAAGGCATGGCGCAAACCGTGGCCACTGCGCAGGCATTCAAAATTGCACAGCGACGCAAGACCGCTGCATACCGGTTCAAAAAATTCGTTAAAGCTCCTTTGCTCAACATAATAACCCCTTTGGAAAAAGCTCCGTCAACACCAATTGGCGAAGCGCTGACATGGTTTAAAGTGGGCACTATACCCATAAAGACATTCACTTTCGAAAGCTAATGCGTGGGCTATTGCGCCCAACATCAAGCACTGTATAACTTCATAAAATTAGCTTGACGCTTTCAGTATTAACACCATTGCCAGAAAATGCAATAGTAACACTTGCATTATTTCCCAAAAAAAACAGCGTTTACATATTCAAGCTAGGGCATTTTCCAAAAAAGCGAGAGGAGAAGGAAGTGTCACAACAAAAAAAGCTCAGGAGCATAAAAAAAGAGGAGGCCTCGAAATCCAAAGCCTCCCCCCACAAAAAAAATAATCGGGTTCATCAAAAAAAAGAAAAATTTTCAAAAAAAAATAAAATTTCTTCCTAATCGAAAATTATAAAAAAAGCAGAGAGCAAAAAATCTATAAAACGATAGCCGCGTCTTTTGTCGTTTTCTTTGCTATTCGCCCCACGCAGCCCAAAGTAAGCAGTGTATGGTGGTCCTGTCCCCTCATGGCCTTTGGTCTAAAAACAAAGACCGCCATGACATAGTTCGCTACGACTTTTCAGAAGCAAACTCAAAACTATTTCATCAATCAATCAGCCTGCGCATCCTAATTTCTCTTTCTTTCAAGATGCTTAGCAAAGCTAAGAACATCTTCAGCCCACAGTGAACCCCACCTATTTCTCGACGGAGAAAAAACATGGAGCATCGTTCCAGAACCAAATGATAACAGCAAAACAATGCATCTTTTTCTTTATCAATAGCAAAAACATAGTATTTTACTATGAAATTAAAGCAGTAAAACAACACATCATTTCATTTTTTAAAAAATAAGATTACTGTTCGTAAAAATTAGTCAAAATACCACTTTTTTGACGTGCATTCGCACAAAATAACAACAAACACTCACTCAGTGACAGTTGACATGAAGTACACTTTAGACTACCCAAAAATCATGCACACTATTTTGCATGCATACATAGCGAAATAGCACTTTTTCATAGCAAAATACTATGAATTATAAGCGTATAAAAAATGCATTTCATAGCAATTTACTATGAAATGCATGGCTACACTCATAAATCATACTCTTTTACTATGATTACCAAAGACATTAGCCTTACTTAAAGGCTCAAATACCCCATTTAGGAAAAGGAACCATGAAGAAACTGCTTATTTTGGGTGCTGGCGCTGGCGGCACCATGATTGCTGGCAAGATGCGCAAGCTTTTGAGTGAACAAGAGTGGAAGATTACCATCATTGACCGTGATGACGTTCATCACTATCAGCCAGGTTGGCTTCTCGTTCCTTTTGGCGTCGACACCATCGACTCTTGCATGCGTCCTAAAAAGGACTTCATCCCTAAGGGCGTCAATTTCGTCATCGACACCATCACAGACTTTGACCCAGTGGGCAAAGTTGTCACCTGCGAAAAAAGCACCCACACCTACGACTACGTTATCGTAGCTACAGGCGCACGCATCGCACCTGAAGAAGTTGAAGGTATGATGGACGACTGGGGCGGCGCAATCCACAACTTCTACACCCCAGATGGTGCTGTTGCCCTCATCAATGCTTTGAAGAAATTCAAGAAAGGTCGCCTTGTTCACCACATTTGCGAATCCCCAATCAAGTGCCCTGTTGCACCTCTTGAATTCGTCTACATGGCTGACTGGTACTTCACCAAGCTCGGCGTTCGTGACCAAATCGAAATCGAACTCGTCACCCCACTCACCGGCGCATTCACCAAGCCTGTTGGTAACAAAATTCTTGGCAGCCTCTGCGAAGAGAAGAATATCAAAGTTACCACCAACTGGACCGTTGACAGCGTTGATACCGAACGCAAAGTCATTTGCTCCGTAACTGGCGACGAAATCCCTTACGACTTGTACGTACCAATTCCACCAAACCTTGGTCAGCAATTCCTCATCGATACTGAAGTTGCCGACATCACTGGCTTCATCGACACCGACCATGGTACGCTCAAGTCCAAGAAGTGGGAAAACATGTACGTTATCGGTGACGCAACCAACGTTCCTGCTTCCAAGGCTGGCTCTGTTGCGCACTTCGAAGTTGACGTTGTTGCCCACAACCTCATGGAAGACCTTGCTGGCACCACTGACTACTACATCTTCGATGGCCACGCTAACTGCTTCATCGTAACTGGTTACAACAAGGCTTCCCTCATCGACTTCAGCTACAAAGTTGAGCCACTGCCAGGCAAGTTCCCTCTCCCAGGTGTTGGACCATTCACCTTGCTCGGTGAAAGCCATACCAACTATTGGGGCAAGCTCATGTTTAAGTGGGTGTACTACGACCTCATGCTGAAGGGCCACGAATTGCCATTTGAGCCAAATATGTACCTCGAAGGCAAAGACCTGTCTTTCATGAGAAAAAAGTAGGCCCGTCATGACCCAAATGACCGAAAATACAGCTCCTTTGAGCACCGAAGAGCGCATCTTAGAGCGTCTCGAGGCCATGGAAGAACGTCTTGCAGTATTGCAAGCCAAGGCTGAAGCCAAGAATTCCTTCTTTGAAATCTTGCCTCCTGTCACAGCGGACGCCTTCCATGTCATGGTCCAGAACTTTCAGCTCCTGCACGGCCGTGTTGAGCTTGAAGATTTCATGGAATTTGGCAAGCAAACAGCACTCAGCGTACCAAACCTGACGTGGTTGCTTGGTGGTCTCGAAAGCATGCGTAATATGATCAACATCATTACGCCTGAAATCACCCCAACCTTCCAGATGCTCCTTGCTGGCGCAGCTAACATGGAAGCTAACGGCACCTTTGCCAAGCTTTCTGCCGCCAAAGACGCAGCTGGCACCGTTGCAGGTAGTTTATCAGCAGAAGAGATTGAAAAAGCAGGCCAAAGCCTTGCCTTTCTCATGAAACTGCTTACTGAATTATCTGACCCTAAAGTTCAAACCGCTATCCTTGGCATGGTTGACGTGGCTAAGTCCATCGACTTGTCCAACGCTAAGCCAGTGGGTATGTTCGGACTTCTCGCAGCACTCAATGACCCAGACACCAAGAAAGTCCTTGGCGTGGCAACCACTGCGCTCAAGCAAGTTGGTGGGAAGTTATAGTACATAACTGGGGGGAGGAAGGAAACTTTCTGAAGAACGTTTCCTTCCTCCCCCCA
>JAWXUA010000032.1:0-22897 GCA_044433065.1 Pseudomonadota bacterium | reverse complement strand
GGAAACTTTTTCAAAAGTTTCCTCCTTCCCCCCAGAAAAAAATAATAAACTAATCCAACCAGCCTTGCAAAACTTCAATAATTTTGCGCGCTTGATCTGCGCTTGAGATATTGAATTTTGACTGCGCGCGGTACTGGCCATCACGTTTTTGGTAGCGTTTCACGACGTACTTTTCTGGGCCGTAGTCTTCGGTTTTTTTATCCCACTGCTGATAGCGGAATACGAGGGTAGCCCATGCGCCCTTGGTGAGCACAGCCTTGTCGAGTTGCTTGACAAGGAGGATGCCGTCTTCTTCGTAGTCGACTGTGAGGCCGTCAATAGTTTCGCTCATAATGTACTCGCTTGGGGCAAAAAAATGTTGGTAAGAAAAATGTAGGAAGAGAGGTTGTGACCAATCTTCCTACATGTGTTTATGCTTTGTATAAATAATAGTATTTTGTTTCTGATGGTTTAGAAAACTGTTTAGGCAGTTTCAGCGGTATTCACCGCACCATCAGCAACTTCTTCAGGACGGTCACCTAACATACAAACAGCGCAAGCTCCAGGGCCACTATGGGTTCCAAGAACGGCGGATGCTGGCATGATGTATTCAGGCGCGGCGCCAAAATGCTCTTGCAAAAGCTTTACAATGCGCTGGGCTTTTTCAGGCGCACCGATGTGAGCAATGCAAAAACGCAAATTGGTCATACCTTCAGAATGCTCTTTGAGAAGCTTAATGACGGTGTCTTCTGATCGTCGCACACCAATAGGCTTAGCGACAACATCAACATGGCCTTGGTTGCGCACAGCAAATTCAATAACTGGCTTAATTTGCAGCATTTTTGCAATAAAACCAGTGGCCTTGCTCATGCGTCCACCACGAACAGCAAAGTCGAGCGTTTCCATGGCAACGAAGACGCGCGTATTTTCGCAGTCACGCTTGGCAAGCTCAATGATTTCAGTAGCAGTCATGCCAGCTTTGGCACGCTTAGCCGCTTCAAGAACAACCATGCCAAGACCACCACAAAGGGTGCATGTGTCGTAGATGTGCACACGGCCATCATAATTTTTTGCAATCATGCTAGCAGTTTGCGCAGTGCCGCTGTATTGACCAATGACGTGCAAGGCGGCCACTTCTGCGTGGTGCTCAAGTTCTTCGGCAAAGGTCTTTTGGAAGTCGGCAGGAGTTGGCTGCGATGTTTTTGCTGAGATGGATGTGGGCAAACGTTTGTTGAATTCTTCGGCAGAAATGTCGAGCTTATCAACGTATTCCACGTCATCAAGGAAGAGGCGTAGAGGAACTGTGCGGATACCATATTCGTCAAGAATATCGCGAGGTAAGTCACAAGTAGAGTCGGTGACGATGGAGGTCTTTTGCGAGGTGAGGCCAAGCAGGTCACGGTGCTGACGCAACATGTCTTCTTGTTTGCGGTGTCCAACTTCGCCGAACTTTGCTGCAATTTCAAAGACAACATCTGGGGTGTCGGTGTGGATATGGACGCGTACGAGGGACGTGGTGCCAGCAACAACAAGGCTGTCGCCAAGAGCTTCGAGGCTTTCGCGCAATGTGTCGCGGTCAATATCTTGGCCAGAGATGAGGCATTCGGTGCAGTAGGCAAAGGTTAATTCTTCCACAGCGACAAGTTCTTGGGCTGCGCCAAGAATAGCTTTTGCTTCGGAATTTTCTTTGGAGATGGTGCCACGCTCGGTAAATTCGAGAATGCCTTCGAGGAGGTAGACGAAGCCTTGTCCACCAGCATCAACTACGTCAGCTTTTTTTAAACAGGCAAGTTTTTCGCGTGTTTCAACGAGGGATTTTTTGGCGTGCTCGATGGAGTCGCTTAAGAGCTGGTGGAAATTGTCATACTTATCACGATTGATTTGCACATGTTGCGCCCAATCGGTGATGACGGAGAGGATAGTGCCTTCTTTAGGATTGGCAATGGATTCGCGAGCACGTTGTGCTGCAATGGAAGCTGCATTGGCAAAGTCACGAGGCGTAATGCGCTTCAAGCCTTTGACACCTTCAGAAAAGCCACAAAAAAATTGTGCGAGAATGATACCAGAGTTACCGCGAGCACCCATCAAAGCAGATTCTGCAATGACTTTACTCATGCGGTCAATGGAGCCTTCAATAGCAGAGGCTGTGGCGGTAACGATGCTACGCATGGTGCCCGCCATATTGCTACCCGTGTCACCATCAGGGACAGGGAAAACGTTAATGGCATTGAGATGGTCGTGGCGCTCAATGAGGCGCGCAGCAGCAGCTTGAATGATGCGCTTAAAGCGCACACCATCCAAGTAGTTTATGCGATTTGGCAAGTGAGTGTCCTCCAGTGCAATGAAGGCTGTTATATAAAACACATATGCCCTCTATGCAAGGCATAAGTTTATACTGTAAGCCGTTGAATTTTTGAGTGAATGCGTAATTTTTTTGAGGTTGTGCTCTTTTGAAGCACTTTTTTGATAAGGTTTATCAAGAAAGTGATCATTTTTTGCATGGCGCAATTGGTATTGAGCGCAGACGCACCCAAGTAAATGGGATGGTTATCAAGGCAATACAAGCACCTACATGGAAAACAGTGTCCGTATTGCCGTATAAATAGATGAGGCCAAAAAGGGCTGGTCCCACCGTTTGGGCAAGCCGCATGATGGTGCCGTTGACAGCCATAACAGCGCCACGGCTTTCCATAGGAGCAAGACCACTTAACATGGTGGCGACGCTAGGGACTGTTAAGCCCTGCGCAAGGCCGAAACTGAAAATGGGCAAGAGGGCCCACCACAGACTTGGGATATGCGGCATAGTTGCCATAGCAAGGAAGTAAAAAGCAAAGCCCAAAATAAAAAGCCATTTTTCTGGCATATGCTTGGCAAGCATACCAAGAGCGACAGCTGTGAGCACTGAGCCAGCTGAAGCCATGGAGAAAATGATGCCAATTTGTGACGGTGTGGCGCTGTAGAGCTCATCTGCAAGTACAGGAAAATAGGTTACCATGGGGCCATAAAGCAGTAAAAAACCACCAAATGTTAAGCAAAAAAGTGTTATAGCCCGATGGGATACAATAATAGCTTTGGCGTTTTGCAAATAGTCACGCAAAGGCACAGAATTTTGTGGTTCTGCCATGGGAAAACGGAGAAAAGCGAAGGCGAGAGGTAAGGCTAGGAGCGGTAGGAGAAAAGGAGCACGCCAGTGGATTTCTCCGAGCAGGCCGCCTAGAGCAGGGTAAATGGCAGTCCCAAGGCTTAAGACAGCGGCATTGAGGCCCATGGCTTGCATGCGTTGAGGTCCTTGGTATTGGTCGCCGATAATAGTGGTATATAAAATGGTTAGGGGCGCAACACACATACCTTGAAGGAAGCGGAAGAACAGTAATTGTGGTAATGTGTTTGTGAAGGCGCAGGCTGCTCCTGTAAGAGCAAAAAGTATGAGCGCTGGCACAAGAACTTTTTTACGGCCAAGACGATCTGCGAGAACTCCGCTCACTGGAGCAAGAAAGATGCCAGGCAAAGTATAGACCATGAGGACTGCACCAATGGCACTTGGCTCAAGGTTAAAGGTACGGGATAGTAAGGGGAGAATGGGCATGATAGTTGAAACTCCCATGACAACCATCATGGTAATGCCAAAAATGCGTAGCAAGGTGGCATCGATGTGTATTTTACTTTGTGTAGGCAAGTTTTCTCCGTACGCTTGGTGTGCCTGCATGGCTTTCTTGGTGTATGCTTTGTTGTCAAAAATATAATGGAAAGACATTTTTGCCAAGCACTTCTAGAGGATACGCTTACATGCTCTGACTCGCAATGAACAAATTTCTACTTTATGCAGATTTGTTCATTGTGAAGGCTTGCAGTGCATAAAAGAACAGAGTATATTATCAATATATAAATGCTACTGTATTTTTATGTTTGAATAGTGTAGGTAATATTTTTTGTGACGCATTTACACAAGAATGGTTAGTACAATTTTTTTTACAACTGTATTAAGGAGATACTATGAAAAAGTTTATGTTCGCATGTTTTGTGGCACTTATGCTTGTAAGTTCTGGTATGTTTGCTACTAATGCTCATGCAATCGGCAAAGGTGTCGTTTTTGTGGATGCTAATGAGCTGATGACAAAGTCTAAGCCAGGTAAAGTAGCACAAAAATATTTGGCAGAAGTGAAAACTGTTCTGCAAGGTGCTTTTGACCAAGTAGTTGCTATCAATGAAAAAAAGCAAAAAACCTTGACTGGTGAGGAAGCAAAAAACTTCAATCCTCAACCTGAAATTCAGCGTGCACAAGGCATGTTGCAACAACAATTACAAGGTTATATTAACGAAATCAACGTGAGAATGTCTCTTCTCATTCAAGAAGCTTCCGAAAAATGGTTGAAGCGCAATAGCGACTATATGGCTGTTGTGCCTAAGAACAATGCCTTTGCAACCAATAAAAAGGCAGACGTCACCAGCAAGATTATGGATTACCTTGACGACTTGAAAATTGAATTGCCAGAGCTTCCAAAAGTTGTGGTAGAAGAAAATAAAAAATAAGCACATACTACAGAAAAAAAGGCATGCGGATGTAATCGGCATGCCTTTTTTTTTGTGTAGTATTGTGCGTGAAAATTATTTTTTTTCGCGCGGTGCTCGCTTAAAGGCATTTTCAGCAAGGTAGCCCAAGGCTTCAAGGCGTCTGTCCACTAAATCATAGAGGGAGTTTGGCGTGAAGCGTCCTGTTTTGCGTAAGGTGCCACATGGCATGCCTGTCAGCAATTCCAATGCTTCGTTGATATGTTCCACAGGGTAAATAGCAAAAAGTCCTGCTTCTACTGCATCAACGATTTCCTTTTTGAGCATAAGGTGGTCCACATTATCCTTAGGAATAAGAACCCCTTGCTTACCTGTAAGTCCACGTCGCAAGCATACTTCAAAGAAACCTTCGATTTTACGCGTGACACCGCCCACAGCCATAATTTGTCCAGATTGTCCCACAGCTCCAGTGAAAGCTAACGACAAATTGATGGGCACACCAGAAATGGCAGACAGCAAGGCCGCAAGCTCAGCACCTGATGCCGAGTCACCTTCGATGCCAGCATAGCTTTGTTCAAAGCATAAGCTGCCAGTCAAAACAAGGGGCTTATTGCGAGCGAACTGAGCCACAAGATAGCTTTTCAAAATCATCATGGCTTTAGTGTGGATGGGGCCACCAAGTTCTGCTTCGCGTTCAAGGTCAATGATGCCACCATGACCAACGCCAACAGTCGCTGCTATTTGATGCGGCAAACCAAATTCAAAATCACCATACCACGTCACAGACAGACCATTGACGCGGCCCACAGCGTGGCCATGGGTACGCACTTTAATGACATCGCGATCATATTCTTCCATGAAGTGTTCTTCATAAAGATTGGCGCGATAAATGCGGCCAGCAAGAGCTTCGTCCACAAGGGCTTTATTAACAGTGGTAGCATTACGCATGGAAGCAAGAGCTGAAGCTTCTATCATAAGCTCTCTAACTAGAGGAAATTTCAAAGAAAGTTTGCGCTGATCCTCAATGATGCGTGAGCCAAAATCAATGAGTCTGGCCAAGGCTTCTTTGTCAAAAGGCAAGAGTTTCGCTTCATCAATGATATGCGCCATACGGTGTAAATAGGCGCGAACACCTTCTGCGTTACGCGGGGTGGCGTCGGTAAGGTGCGCTTTAAGCTTGAAAAGTTTTGGGAAACGGTCATCCTCTTCGAGCAAAGCCTCATACATTTCTTCCGTGCCAATAAGGATGACTTTAAGGTCAAGCTTCAGCGGCGCAGGTTCAAGCCCTTTGGCCTTGGTGGGATCTTGTGCATCGCCAGCATCTTCAATACGCGCAAGGCCAGAGCGCAAGGATCGTAAGAGCCCTTCCCAAGCGGCAAGATGCTGTAAAATATCTTCCATATGCAAGATGAGGAAGCCACCGTTAGCGCGGTGTAGAGAGCCAGCTTTCACCAGTGTAAAGTCCGTGATTAAGGCACCCATTTCAGACACGCGCTCTACACAGCCAAGGAGATTGGCTGGCGTTGGGTGGTCATCAACGATGATAGGAGCCCCAGTGCTTTGGCTATTATCTACAAATAAATTAATATCATAGCGGAAAACATAGGCATCATTCTGTGGAGACGCACTTTCAGCGGAGCTTGCATAATTGCTTGGATTTTGTCCTGTATTACCGCCTCCTGCACCATAAGGACCCCCTTGACCTCCAAGACCACTTTCTCGGTGCACGAGACCATCAAGATTTTCAATAATATCTTCACGTAAATTATTGAAATACTTGTCTAGTTCAGGGTTTGCACAGGATTTGGCAAAGCGCTCTGCCACAGGGCTGAGAATACGGTCAAGGACTTCGCGGGCTACGTCACGCTCAAGGGCGCGTTCATCTTCCACAAGGCTTTGCTCGGTGCGATTTAATTGGCGCATGTGGCCTGTTAAACCCTGTAAGAGCTTGTCACTTTTGACTTTTATTCTTTGGCGGCCACGTGCATCTAGCTTGCTCAGTTCGTCATCATCAAGACGTTTACCATGGGCAAGAGGGTACAGCGTAATGGAGCCTTGATCATCCATTTCAAGGTTGAAATCTTCTTTAGCAGCCACAGCGTTCATTTTTTTGAAAATGACAGAACGTGCCTGTTGAAATTTTGTCAATAAAGCTGCACGTTTTTGCATGACGCTATCGTGTTCATAGCGCGTGGGAATTTCTTTTCGTAAACGGCTTATGGCTGTGGCGAGGCTTGAGCGAAGTTTACGTCCTTGGCCTGCTTGGATGGCGAGGAGCAGGGGGCAGTCTTGGTCTTCAAAGTTGTTGACATAAATGAGGTCTGGCGGTGTTGTGGCTTTACGTGCGCGAGGCGTTAAAAATTCGCGCACCATATAGGTACGGCCAAGATTTGGTTCACCAGAGAGATAGACATTATAGCCACCGTCACGAATATGCATTGCCATTTCAAGAGCTTGGAGAGCACGGGCCTGCAAGGGACGGCGTGCGCCACTACGCTTTATGTCATTACTATTGTCAAAGGGAATGCGCGAGCTATCGAGCATGGCACGCAATTGGCGTGATGAGAGCGGTTGGATTTTGGGCTTAGCCATTACGTGGAGATGCTCCTAAATAGTATATAAATACGAGTAGTTATCTGAAAATAATAGTCTGCTTGGCGTAGCAGGTCTGCCTTTAAGCATTTTGCATTAAATCTTGCAGGAGAATGCGTGCGGCCTTATCTGGTGCGGTCATGAATTCAGATGCATCCTGATTGCTAGACACATCATTTTTTGCAGCGTCAGCTTGGCACGAAACCCCAATAACGTCACGTAACACATTCAATTCATTATGAACATGCTGCAATGCTTGCGGTGTGCTAAGCCACAAAGCCGCCTTGGCCGCAAGGAGTTGTGCTGTGGCTTTGTCTTGCAAGAGTTCTGGGAATACTTCGCGCTCAAGAATAAGATTAGGCAGGGCTGCATATTTCACCTTAATGAGGCGTTTAGCCAGCCAGCCGCTGAGGGGTGACATGGTATAGGCTACTAAGGTGGGGATGCGCAAGAGGGCTGTTTCCAAGGTCGCAGTGCCCGATGAAGCCATGACCATGGTGCAGGTGCGCAAAAAGGCGTAGCGGCCTTCGGGCTCTACGATTTCCAGCGGTACATCGTTGGGCCAGAGATCTGTAATTTGCTCACTGGTCATGGACGGTGCACGAACGCAATGGAATGTCAGGTTTGGATGATTTTTTCGCAGAAGTTGTGCGGCTTCGCCAAAGCGTGGCAAGAGGCTTTGTAATTCCTTACGGCGGCTTCCAGGGAGGATACCAATGCGGTTAGGAATTGGCTCTATATGGTCCAAGTCACAAGGTTTTACCAAGTCCACAAGGGGATTGCCTACATAGTCAACTTCCATACCATGTTGGCGGTAGAAATCGACTTCAAAGGGCAGAATGGAAAAGACGCGCTTCACATGCTTCTTAATGAAGTGAACACGGCCAGTGCGCCACGCCCAGATTTTTGGACTAATATAATAGTAGACGGGAATGTTCAGCTTGCGGGCCATTTTGATGACGCGAAAGTTGAAATCTGGGGCGTCAATGACCACCACAGCGTCCACACCATGGAGGTTTTGCTTGGCTGCTTTGCCTTGTACACTGGCGGTCAATTCCCGTTTAATCTGGCGTAACATTTTGATAATACGTGGTAAATAGGCAAGCACTTCCGTGCCACCCATGACCGACAAATCTTCCACCCGAAGGCTCGCCCTTTGCCCAGCGGCACGCATATACGCACCGCCCATGCCAATGCACTCGACATCTGGATTTTGACGGCGCAAGGCTTCAAGTAAGGCAGCACCATGGATATCGCCCGAGAGCTCCCCAGCGTTCATCCATAAAAGAGGACCTTTTTTATTGTCCAGATTTATTTGTGTCATGGTACCGTCTGCGCTCATAAAGTCTCCAAGTATATCAAATGTTCTAAGTGCTTAGTTGCTGATGACTCTAGCTTGTCGCCTTGTAATAAAGCGGCTCATGATGCCCACGCACACGAGAGAGAACAGCAAGCGAACACCAAGTGTTATGGGAATTTGGCCACCAATCAAGGTCATGAGTAAGGTGTCTTCCACAAGGGCATGAGCAAGACCCATGAGCGTGATGGAGGAAAAAATATCTCGCTGGCACAAGGTCCCTTTCTGCACTTCACGGATGATGAGACCGCTACCATAAATAAGGCCCATACAAATGCCTAAAACGGTGATGGTTGCCGCGTTAGGTCCGATAGCAAGCAAGCGCATAACAGGTCGCAAAAGTGCATTTAAGAAGCTGGTAACATTGAAGAAGTCCATGACATGCTTCAAAATCATGAGGCCAAAAATAATCCAGAAAAGACAGAACAAATTGATGGCTTCATTGAAGGCCCATTTGAGCAGGTTGGGGTCGCTTGGTTCTGGGGTCCATGCAAGGGTAGCAGGTTCAGATAACCAACCAGTGGCAAGTAAAGTCCAGTGCACTAGCAGGCCAGCCACGATGGCGGACAGGACGCGGATAATGATTTGAGGCAACATTTTCACGCCGCACTGTTGGGCAATTTTACCTTCCACAAGCAGGCTGTGCGCGATGAGAAGCATGAGCGCAAAAATACTGGCTTGTCCTGCGGTGAGCGGTTCCATAGTTGGCACAAGGGCTGCGAAAACCATGAGGCCGCTGTAAATATTCACAGCCATGCCAGTGGCCCAAGCAAGGCCAAGGTCAGCAGGTAAGCCCACAAGGTGCATGATAGGCTCAAGGGGTAGGGCAATGTACTGGATAAGGTCGAGTATCATGAGGATTTTCACACCAATGATGATGGGAATCATGACACGATACATACTTAAGGAAACAGGAATACTATCTTTAAAAGACTCTATAACAGCTTGCACCATGCGCGATGGCAAAGATGGTGTCTTTTGTGCGTCCTGAGTTTCAAATTCCGAGTGCTGATTGGACACGATATAAAACCTATAACCTTATAAGAAATGAGCGTTAAACATGTATTCGCGCAGAGCTAGAGGCCAAGGGCGCAAGGTCATGCCAGTTGTTTGGGAAAAAAGACTTGTATCAAGCACAGAATAGCTAGGTCTTGTGGCTTTTTGTGGCCATGCAGATGATGGAATTGCGTGCACAATAGAGTGCAAACCTGCAAGGGATACTGCCTCAGATGCCAATTCACACCAGCTTGCTTGGCCCGCATTAGCCACATGGAAGACGCCACAAGCACCAAGAGCTGCTAGTTTGACGCTCGCTTCTGCAAGATCTGGCGTATAGGTTGGTGAGCCAATCTGGTCATGAACGACGTTGATTTCAGGGCGATCTTTACAAAGCTCCACAATTTTTTGCACAAAATTGCTTTTATGTGGGCCAAAAAGCCATGCTGTGCGCACGATGCAACAATTGTCTAAGTCCAGTGCAAGCAAAGCCATTTCGCCTTCAAGTTTACTTTGTCCATAGACCGATAAGGCTGCAGTTTCATCGCTTTCAATATAGGGGCTACGCTTTTTGCCATCAAAAACAAAGTCCGTGCTGAAGTGGACAAGGTGGATATCTGTACCTTTAACTGCGCGCCCAAGCAGGGCAGGAACAGCTCGGTTCACAGCGTGGGCATCATGCTCTTGCTCTTCGGCACCATCAACATTGGTCCAAGCCACAGCATTAAAAATGAAGTCTGGCTTGTGATGCAGAATGACAGCATCGATGCTTGCGCTATCGTAAATATCGATATCCTCACGCCCAAGGGCTACGCCACACCAACCAACAGTCCGCACAGCCTCCATCAAAGCTTGACCGAGAAGACCCGTGTGGCCTCCTAAAATCAGGGCCTTAGGGGGGCTTTTTTGTGCTTCACAAGTTGTTGTCTCTTGCTGTGTTGAGGTCTTTTCTCGCGTAGTGGTTTCATGATTTTCTGCGGAAAAAGTGTTCGCGTCAGTCATCATTGTCTCCCTATCTTTTGCATCGGGGGCTTGCCAAGCAAGCTTAACGATATTGTAAAGCGTGGGGTTTCTTGTACAACGCAGACCTTGTGTGGTCAATGAGCAAAAGAGGCAAAAATGCATATATGATTTTTGCTCGTGAAAAGATGTTGAGAATTATTCTTATGAGCAGGCTGCATTCTCTCTTGGTGACAATGACGAGCATATCATATAGTATGCTTATGTTTTGTGGCGGCCCTTTGAGGCTTTAGCCGCACAGCGCCCATCAATCTTTATACCGATTTGTATGGCGCACAGGGCAATCAACCGTGAATTTGGGGCGTACATGAAAAAAAAGGCCATATTATTAGTTGCTTTTGGCTCGGGGAGTCCACAAGGCGAATCGACACTGCGTCGTGTCCGCAACCGAGTCCATGCACGATTTCCAAATATTTCTGTACGCTTAGCTTTTACGTCACTGTTGATGTGTCGTCGTCTTGCTGAGGCTCGAAAAAAAACGGATAGCGTGGCTAAAGCGTTGCGTAAACTGCACTTTGAACGTTATACTCATGTGGCTGTACAGTCTTTGCACGCCATCCCAGGCGCTGAATATAGCGGCCTTGTTAACGAAGTGCAGAGTGCCCAGACGTACTTTGATCAAATTAGCCTTGGTGCACCACTTTTAGCCTATGAGGCAGATTTATTGCCCGCAGCCAAAGCCCTTTTGAACCATATCCCAAAGTCGCGCCAAGCCCATGAACACGTTATTTTTATGGGGCATGGCACCAAGCACATGGCCCATGCGCACTATGAAGCCTTTGCCGCCTGTGTGAATGTCCTTGATAGCCGTGTGCATATTGGGACCATGGATGGGGACTATGAGCTTGCAGGAATTTTGCCTAAGCTTGCAGAGGCTTATGGGCATGAGGATGCGGCATGTGATATGGCCGCCTCATTAGCTCAAGGTTCACCAGTGCTGGTGACGGGTACTCAATCCCAAGCACCTGCACAGCGGGTTTGGCTGATGCCGCTTCTTTCTGTGGTTGGCCATCATGCTACGCAAGATATGGCGGGCCAAGGCGCAGACTCGTGGCGAGCGCGCATTGAGGCTGAAGGGTATATCTGTAAGCCCATTTTGCGTGGCATTGCAGACTCAGCAGATTTTGTGGAGTTATGGCTCGACAATCTTGCTGTGGCCTTGGAGCGTTTGGACTGTGCTGATAGTGCTGGCTGTGCTGGCAGTACAGGTTGTACTGACAGTGCTGATAGTACTGGCAGTGGCCTAGTCCAGATTTAGTCCAGAGACTGGCTCTGCGTAAAAGATTATATTTCTTAAGTATTTCATAGACACATATAACAAAAAAGATCTTGCCATGACCATACGCAAACTCGTACGCATCACAAGCCTTAGCTTTTTGACTTTGCTTTCCGTCGTTTGCATGGCAACACTAAGCCATGCACGCACTGTTTCTGTGGACTGGGGAACGCCCATAGTGACTGGTGGGCTAGCTGACGGGGCACTAGCAAGCCAGACACAAGATACATCCGATGAAATCATTGCGACGCGTGCAGATGCTCTAAATAAGGCTGTGGTCCTTGCTACTCTTGAGGAAGCTTTTGCGCTCTTGCCAGAAAAAATGGGCGATGCGCAGAAAAAAGCGCTTACAAAATATATATCCATGAAGGCTCCTCTTCTTGTGCGCGGTTACCGTGAAGAAGGGACAAAGACCTTGGCGACTGGTCAGCAACGCTTGACGGTCAATGTCAATGTGGACAGGCAATGGCTTACGGATGCGCTTCAGCGTTTGGGCATCTATTATACCGTTCGCAACCCTCATGAACAAATTTCATGCATATTTTATTATCTTGGCCAGACAGAGGCTGATAAAAAGTCCAGTGCCTATAAAAAAGCTTCAAGCTTTGTGTCACTTTTGTCCACAGCAGCTGGTCTGCGCAGTGAAGGTCTTCGTTTTCTAACAAAGGCTGAACTAGCAGACATGGATAGACTTGCAGGTGTAGGGCAGTTTGCACCAATAAATACTATGGATGCCAGCCAGCCAGCCTCGCAAAGCAATGGGCAAACGGATGCCATTAGCGAAGCTCTTAATGCTGCTAAAGTGAGTGTTGGAACTACTCAAAGCTCCGAAGCTCCTCAAACGGCTCAAGCTTCCACTGTGCCGGAAAATCCTAAAGGTCCGCAATCACTACGCTTTATCATCGTTCCTGAAGGCAAAGACGCATGGTCCGCTAAACTGCAAGACCCACAGTATGATGCCAGTGCCGAAGGAAAGAGCATTGATGCTGTGTGGGAAAAATTATGGCCAGCATATTTGTCTAGCCGCGTTACCCTTGAAGCTTCTGCATCGGACATGTCCAGTTTGCAGGTTTGGGGCTGGTCCAGTGCCGATGGTGTGGTCGCTTTGGATAAGGCTATGCGCAAATGGTACAAAGACCAAGGTGGCGATGTTAACGATTTAGATTTATTAAAAATCACCATGCAGTCTGGCGCAGTGAAAGCTGTGTGGCGTGTGGATATTACTGATAAGACCAAGCTTAAGGCCTTTGTGCTTGACTACGCTGAACAGCGTCGTTTACGCTATGAGCTTACAAATCTTGCTCAAGGTCTTGATGCTGGGCAATAAATTCTCGTGAATAAAAAAGAGGCCAGTGTCCTACTTGTGAGGATACTGGCCCATAAAAAATAACAAAAGCGGTACGTTAGCGTAGATAACAAAAACGCACCATAACAATTTATGCCTTATGATCTTCCGACTTAGAAGCGTTGGACTTACCCGGAGTAATATCAATTTCGTCAGGTTCAGTCGAAGCGCTCTTAAAGTTACGGATAGCGCGGCCAAGGCCACCGCCAATTTCTGGCAACTTGTTAGCACCGAAAACGATCAAAACAAGTACTAGGACAATAAGTAATTCCTGAGCACCAATACCAAACATAGTAGCCTCCGCATTTGTATTGTTTAGAGCTATACACACGGCCGCCACTGAGGTCAAGGGCTGCGTACTTGCTGAAATACTAAAACTTGCTTAAAAGTCGCTGAAACTTTCGTCTTTCACTCGCAATTACGCAAAAAATACACGGGTATGATACCATAAAAGGGAGCCACCATGCGCAGAGTTGTTATTATTGGCAATAGTTTAGCCGCCGCAAAAGTTGCAACACGCTATAAGCGCAATGATTTCGCTGTTGAAGTGAATATTATTGTGCCTGCTGAACAAGAAAGCGGCAAAGGGCCTTTTGCCACAGCGTATGCACAAACACGTGCCAATGCTGAATTTTTGGCCATGCGTGACCTTGGTGTTGTGGAAGCCCACGATATTTCCATCGACTTTGATGCCAAGACGGTTTTCCCTATTTCGACCCGTGGCCGTATCTCTATCCGCTACAATGACTTGATTTTAGCTCTGGATGCGCAGCCACGTATCCCACGCATCTTGCGCAAGGCGGATAATGTTTTTGCATGGCCTAGTGATCAGGGTGTAAAAATTGACGCTATGCTTGATTATGTTGAAGAGGGTACAGCTGACCAAAGCTCCGATGATGCTGAAAAGCGCGTTGTTATTGTTGGCCAAGGCGAAGCTGCTTTAGAAGCTTTGGCTCTTGTGGCTGCTTGTGGTCAAGTGCCTGTGTGGGTGCGCACCAGCGACATGGGACCTGCGACCTTTGATGCTATGTTGTGGCAAAAAGCCATGGCCATGGCTGAAGCAAGTGGCGTAGAAGTCTATGACTGGAGCCATGCCCCTGTGGAAAAGCTTGTTACCAAATGCGATGAAGCTGGCAAGCTCCAAAGCCTTGCGCTTAACGGGTATGAAATCAGCGGCGACGTTTTCTTGTGGACAGGTCCTTGCATGGTACAACACCCTGTGGTGGCCGAAGAGGGCGTCAGCCTTGATGCGCGTGGTCGTATTGTTGTAAACAACGACCTTAGCACCGCTCTTGAAGGTGTGTACATGCTTGGCACAGGTATCGCCATGCAATCCAAGAACGGTTGCCCTATGGTGAGCCGCGCTGATATCTTGGGTCTTGCCCGTAGTCTGGCAGACAACCTTGCCAATGGCGCAAATCTTGACCTTGCTGGTGAAGACGGCACGCAAAATGTCAGTCCCAATGCACAAAATACGAGCTCTACTGCCACCGCCGCCATGCCTGCTTGTCTTGGCACCATGTACGCCGACAGCCTTGGCTTCAGCATGAGCCGCTCCGGCATGTGTCTTGCCCGTGCTGCTGAGCGCGATGTGGCTGTGGAATTTGCTCTTGTGCCACTTGGCAAAGAATTCGGCAACGGCATCTTGCAGCTTGTAGCAGGTAAGGGCGCTAAGACCATGCTCGGCTACCAAATTGTGGCCAGCGCTGAAACCGTAGCCCTCCTTGCACCAGCTCTCAGTATCGCCGTGGAACAGCATTTATCTGTAGCTGATTTTGCCCGTATGACTCTCATAGGTCAGGCTGGCCAAGTCTTGCGTAAGGCTGCATGTATCCTCGACAACAAGCTTGCAGAGCGTATTTACGGTGTCACCCCAGAAGAACTCATCGCATCGCGCGAAGCCGGTGCAGAATTCTTCGTCCTCGACCTTCGCTCTTTGCCAGAATGGAAGGCCGGTCACATCGAAGGTGCCTATAATATTCCTTTTGCTCAGCTTGGTAAGCGTCTGCAAGACGAAGTGCCTCGCTACACTACCATTGTTCTCGCCTGTAACCGTGGCAGCCAGTCGTGGTCCGTGGCTTCCAAAATGCGTGGCCTCGGTGCGACCTCCCTATACGTCCTCGATGGCGGCATGGAGTGCTGGAATTTGGATCTTGTAGAGGGATAGTTTTTTAGTGGGGGGAGAGGGAAAACTTTCTCGAGAGCTTTCCCTCTCCTCCAGTAAAAACACCCCAAGAATACTAACTCCTTGGAGCAAACATGTGCGCTGTCATTAGTCCCATGCTGGGCAATAATTGCTGTTTTTGGCTTGAAGGGCGTTGTGCCTACGAAGAGATGCTCAACCCTGGTCTACATGATTCATGGCGATGCACCGAAGAGCAGCGCATGATGCAGTTGTACGACCGTTTTATGGAACAAATTGACGGCTTTAGCATTGATGCGCCCACAGCTGTGCAGCTATGGGAACAGCGGCTTGCCAAAGAACCTAGTGTTGGTAGTCTTTGTACATCCTTTGAGGAAAGGGAATATCCTTGTGGAGGCTGTAGAGGCTGTGGTGGTCATGATGACCAAGGTCGTCGCGAAGATGATAGCCATGGTCAAGAAAGTGCCATCGCCATCGCAGAAGCCGCAGAATTACAAGCTCTTATGGATGGTGGCTTGCCTTCAGAAGCTGAGTATGCTGAGCTTATGGCGGACGTTAAGCGTACTCGTTTGCGCTATGCCAAAGATAAAAGTGTACAGAATGAGCTTGCGTATTTTGTAGCGCGTGAGCGTTTAAAAGAGAGCGATGCTTTGGTTAATCGTGCTTTTGAATTGACTCAATCTGTCAAAGCACGTGAAGCGGCAAATCTTGCAAGTGGTCATGCTGAAGGTGGACAAACCACAGGAACCGCTCACGGAGCCAAGCATTTTCGTGCTCCTGCTGATGAGGTTTTACGCCAAAGTCATGGCTCATCTGGCCCATCTGGTGAACAAGAGGTCCTTGTGGACTGCGTTCATGGTTACGGTGGCTTGTGCGCCAAGCTTTTGCCTATGTGTGAAGGCATGTGTGAACGTTTTGCCGCGGCTATCCGGACAAAAAACTAGTTATTTCAGTATGGTGTGTATATAAAATATACTCCATATCACTATTTATTTGGAGAACACTATGAAACACTTGCTCTATGTGCCATATCTTCGACGCGAAAGTGCTCCACAAGCTTTGCCACAAAGCGTTCTTTTTATGGACTGCGGCATGAATGCCATGCAAGGGGCCGCCTATAGTTCTGGTGCCAATAATAGTCCCGAAGAGCAGGGTGCTTTGTGGACCTCACCGCGCTTGCCCTTTGCTCCCCATGAAGCCAAGCACGTGCTCAACGACCTTTTGCAGTATGGCCATAATGTTGGCATGCACGGCGATTTACAGGCCATGGCCGCTGGTATGGTGGAGACTGAGCGCAAGCTGTCACGCATGAGTACCAATCGTCGTGAATTGAAGGATCTTGAGTTATTTGAACTCGATGGCTTTTCTGATGAAGATTTGGATCCTCAAGACGATGATGTTCGTGCTCAACTAAGTGCAGAGGCTAAGGCTTTAGAAGAAGCTGAGGCTGCCAAAAAAGAGCTACAGCGTTTACAAGCTGCTCAAAAAACCTTGCTCTTGGCGTGGCATTTAGAAGGCAGTGCTTTGGAGCTTGACGCTTTGCGCGATAGCTTTACTGCTGGCCGCGAACTGCTCTTGGACACCATGGGCGTTGAAGAGGATGAGCTGAGCGAACTCATGGGTTTTTCAGGCATGGGCGGTTTGCCTAGTCGTGAACAGGGCGCAAAATCTGGGGGCCTTCTAAGTCAAAGCGGCCTTGGTTCTTTGCCAGACCAAGACCCGTTCACTGCGGATTTAACTGGGAGCGGTCTTGATGTCTTGCGCCCTTCATGGCGGTCATTGCTTGAAAATATGGCTGCATTCATGCCAGATGATGCCGCATTGGTAACATGTGATGCGGCCATGGTTGAAGCCATGCAGGAATTTGGCGTAGTCTTTGAAGCTGTCGACTTGGAAAATCTTCAAGTAGAACTTGAACTTTCTGGCGATGCTATGGCGCATGCTGCCACTGGCACCATATGGTCTTTGCTTGGGCATAAGGCTGCTATAGCCAATAAGCCATGGCTTGACCGGGTGCTGACTTTGTATGCTGTGAGCTATGCTTAGATACGATTTTACGTGCACTTAGGGCAGAAGGATATGCTATGAGCCAAAATTATGACCTGCAAGTCGCGTTTCCTCGCGGCATAAAAGGCCTTATTTTCGACTGTGACGGCGTTATGTTTGACTCCAAGGCGGCCAATATTGGATATTATAATTTGATATTGGAAGCGCTTGGTTTGCCACGCCTATCACCCGAAGATGAAGAGTACGCCCACATGCACGCATGGCAGGAGACCCTTAATCATGTGGTGCCGCGCGAACGTTTTGTAGACTTACCCAAAGCGCGTCAAAGCATTGACTACTGCTCTATGGTCACGCCTATGCTGACCCCAGAACCTGGTTTATGCGAGCTTTTGGAATACATGAAGTCTGTGGGTTTGCCAGCCGCAGTGCATACAAACCGCAGTAATTCCATGGAATATACCTTGAACCACTTTGGCATGTCGCATCTTTTTGATGTGGTCATGACAGCTGGTGTTGTGGCTGCAAAACCAAGCCCAGAAGGTATTTACGTTATCCAAAAAGCATGGCAAGCGGACATGCAAGACATGGCTTTTCTTGGCGATTCAGAGTTAGACCAGCAAGCCGCAAGAGCAGCAGGTGTACCGTTTTGGGCCTATAAAAATTCTAAGCTTGATGCGGATTGGCATGTGTCTGACTTTATGCAGGTGCTTCAGGCTCTGAAGAAACTACAAAGATAAAAAATAAAGGAGTTTCCATGTTTGTCATAGGTAATATGGTTCTTGCCATTGCAAAAGTTGCTGACGCCTTGTTGACGGTATATTTTTGGGTTGTGGTGGCGTCTGTGGTTATTTCTTGGGTAAGCCCAAACTCGTATCATCCTGCTGTGCGCGCCGTCTATCGCTTCACTGAACCAGCATTCTATCGCATTCGTAAGTGGCTCCCATTCACTTTGGTGGGCAATATCGATTTCTCGCCTATGGTGCTCATGATTATTGTGCAATTGCTCAATACTATCATTGTTCAGTCCTTATACGAGCTTGCTTTGCGTCTTGCATAGTTTGTGAAAAATACAACAAGATGGCCTGTTGCGTATTTGTTTTATACAAAAATGGGAAAAACAGCTTGATTTATCCGTAAAATGATACTGTAGCTTACAATATGGCTACTAAAATTGCGGAATACAGCTTTTTTTTCGGATTAGTTATTGACAAAATGTGCTAACAGGGCTTCAAATAACAAACGAATTCACTGCAAGTAAGCAAATGTGTAGGGCAGAGATTTTCTGGTTTTTCGAATATTGAGTGCTTACACAATATGGTCCTATTTTGACCACAAAAACAAGCATCAAAACATGGAAAGCCATCTAGAAGCCTGACATGAGCGTTAGAGAAAATCTAGGGAAAGTGTTAGGGAAAAGCTCTCAATAGCCCATGCAAATGCAAGCTGAATTCACCATGTGTCACTGTCTGTATTTAGGTATAGTGTGCTCGTGGGCCTAGTCCACGTCACTTGGAGATTCACCTTTAGCCTTAGGAGAGAAGTTCCATGGAACAATTTGAACTCCAGCTAGTTGATAAGTATGCAGCACAAGATGAAGAACTTAAAGCCCTTTGGGATGACCATGTTCTTTATAGCAAGCAACTTGAACAACTTGAATCCAAGGCTTTCCGCACTCCTTCTGAAGAACAAACAGTTAAACAATTGAAAAAGCAAAAGCTGGAGGGCAAGACTCGTTTGCTTGCTCGTTTACAGCGGTATAGTGATATGGAGGACTAAATGAAACTGAACGGGGCCCAGATCCTGCTTGAGTGCCTGAAGAAAGAAGGTGTTGATACCTTTTTTGGCTACCCTGGTGGCGCAATCATTGATATTTATGACGAAATACCTCGCCATCCAGAATTAAAGCACGTCCTTGTGCGTCATGAGCAGGCCGCGGTTCACGCAGCTGATGGTTATGCACGTGTTTCGGGTAAAGTCGGCGTTTGTCTAGTAACGTCGGGTCCTGGTGCCACCAATACCGTAACTGGTATTGCGACGGCATACTGTGACTCCATTCCTCTTGTCATCATTACTGGCCAAGTGCCAACGCCTCTTATTGGCAATGATGCATTCCAAGAGGTTGATATTATTGGTATTACGCGTCCATGCACTAAGCATAATTATCTTGTGCGCGATATCAACCAGCTTGCACGAGTTTTGCGTGAAGCCTTCTATCTTGCACGCTCTGGCAGACCGGGTCCCGTTCTTGTTGACCTTCCAAAAGACGTCATTGTTGGTTTGACGGATTTTGAATGGCCAGAAACGATTTCCATGCGCAGCTATAACCCAACATATAAGCCAAACCTAAACCAAATCCGCCGTGCTACTGATGCTATTTTAGCCGCAGAACGTCCTGTGATTTTTGCTGGTGGTGGCGTCATTTTAGCTGATGCTAGCGAAGAAATTAACTGGCT
This sequence comes from Pseudomonadota bacterium, assembly GCA_044433065.1. Lineage (GTDB taxonomy): Bacteria > Desulfobacterota > Desulfovibrionia > Desulfovibrionales > Desulfovibrionaceae > Nitratidesulfovibrio. Next base: position 3,220 of record JAWXUA010000032.1, on the reverse strand, counting down.
TGCTAAAAACTTGCAAATTCCTGTCACAGCTTCGCTCATGGGTCTCGGTGCTTTCCCTGGTTCCGATGACTTGTGGATGGGCATGATTGGTATGCATGGCACATTTACAGCAAATAAAGCTATCAATAACTCGGATTTAATCATTGCCGTTGGTGTGCGTTTTGACGACCGTGTCACGGGCCGTCTTAATGCTTTTGCACCAAAGGCCCGTATTGTCCATATCGACATCGACCCAACGTCTATTCGTAAGAATGTTGAAGTCCATATTCCAGTGGTATGTGACTGCCGCACTGCACTTGCTGGTTTGCGTGAAAACTTGACTCCTCGCCTTGGTGAAAAGAATTGGACTGAAATGCATGGTCCATGGCTTAGCCAAGTGAAGGAGTGGAAGGCTGCACATCCTCTTTGTTATACAGAGAGCGAAACTATCAAGCCTCAGCAAGTCATTGAAATGCTTGATAAGATTACTGGTGGCGACGTTATTATTGCAACAGAAGTTGGCCAGAACCAAATGTGGGCTGCCCAGTTCTTTAACTATAATAAACCACGTACCCTCGTGACTTCTGGCGGCCTTGGCACTATGGGCTTTGGCTTCCCAGCAGCTATCGGTGCGCAATTCGCCTTCCCAGACAAGCTTGTTGTTGACGTTGCTGGTGACGGTTCCATTCAAATGAATAGCCAAGAGCTTGCCACAGCTGTACACAATAAGTTGCCAGTCAAAATCCTTATTTTGAATAACGGCTATCTTGGTATGGTTCGCCAATGGCAAGAGCTTTTCTACGAACACAACTATTCTTCCACCAACATGGAAGCCCAGCCTGACTTTGTGAAGCTTGCCGAAGCTTACGGTGCAGAAGGCTACCGCGTCACCAAGGCCGAGGATCTTGAGTCCACCTTGCGTGCAGCTCTTGCATCCCCTGCAACGGCCATTATCGACGTCCATGTTGAGCGTGAGGAAAACGTTTATCCCATGGTTCCTGCTGGTGCTGCACTTGATGAAATGTTGCTTGTCTAAGGAAACACTGATTTAATGCCTTTTTGCCCACTAACGGCATCGAACCCATTTTTTGAAATCGTATGTATGGCTATATACGCTGTGGTTTCAAAAAAGAGTTCTCTTTAGCTGGGAACAAAAATTCTATTAAATCAGCGCTTCTTTGCGCATCTTTTCATAATGAGCATAGCAAACCATTAAATTATAAACGTTTTTGTAGAATATTGGAGGAGCCATTATGCGCCACGTCCTTTCTGTACTCGTAGAGAACGAGCCAGGTGTTTTGTCTCGCGTTGCTGGTCTTTTTAGCGGCCGAGGTTTCAATATTGAGTCGCTCAACGTTGCCCCTACAACCGAAAGCGGTGTGTCACTTATGACCATCGCAACCCACGGTGACGCGCAAATTAAAGAGCAAATTGTCAAGCAACTTCGCAAGCTTGTGACTGTTGTTAAGGTCGTTGACTTTGAAGCTATGGCTACTGTTGAGCGTGAAATGCTCATCTTGAAGGTCCAAGCTGATGATATCCGACGCGCTGAAGTCCTTAGAATTGCAGATATTTTTCGTTGTAAGGTCATCGACGTGAGTCTTGTTGACGTAACCTTTGAAGCAACTGGTGATCATGGCAAAATCGAAGCCATTATCAGCTTGCTCCAAAAGTTTGGCATCAAGGAAATCGCTCGTACTGGTACCGTGGCTATGCGCCGTACCATGCAGCCTGAAATTGTGTAGGTTTTTAGGAAGTTTGTTTGGGGGGTGTTTAATCGAGGGGCTTTGCCCTTCGAGCTCCCCAACAAGGACTTAGGTTCTTGCATCCTTTTTAGGATTGATGGATATTTGTCTAAGCACGGAGTTTTTTTCTGTTTCGTGCTTTTTTGTTGAAAGTATAAAAGGCTTTGCTGTTTGTTTGCTAAATGTGTAAAAAAGAAGCTTTTAGCAGTGAATTATTTTACTTTTTAGGCAAAAAATGCTTGCTTATGCCTTCACTCTTGACTACAAAACGCCTAGTGCCGCTCATTCACGGCCTGTCTTAGATTAAAGTTTGCCGTAGCGAATGGTGCTAGGTGCTTTTCTTGGTTTAACATAAAAAAGTAATGAATACCGCATATTTGAGCGGTAAGGAGTAGCTATGAAGGCTTATTACGAACAAGACGCAAATTTGGAAGCCTTGAAGGGCAAAACCGTTGCCATCATCGGTTACGGTAGCCAAGGCCACGCTCACGCTCAAAACTTGCGTGACTCTGGCGTCAACGTTGTTGTTGGCCAACGTCCTGGTGGCGCAAACTACGACTTGGCAAAAGAACATGGCTTCGAGCCTATGTCTGCTGCTGAAGCCGCTGCTGCAGCTGACCTCATCATGATTTTGTTGCCTGACCAAGTGCAACGCGCTGTTTACGAAGCTGACATCAAGCCTAACCTTAAGGCTGGCGACGCACTCTTGTTCGCTCACGGCTTCAACATCCACTTTGGCCAAATCACGCCTCCTGCTGACGTTGACGTCTTCATGATCGCTCCAAAGGGCCCAGGCCACCTCGTTCGTCGTACCTACACTGAGGGCGGCGGCGTTCCTTGCCTCGTAGCAATCCATCAAGATGCTACTGGTGAAGCTATGGAAAAGGCTCTTGCTTACTCTCTTGGCATCGGTGGCGCACGTTCTGGTGTTATCGAAACCACCTTCAAGGAAGAGACTGAAACCGACCTCTTTGGTGAACAAGCAGTACTTTGTGGCGGCCTTGCTTCCCTCATCCAAAATGGTTTTGAAACCTTGGTTGAAGCTGGCTACCAGCCTGAAATCGCATACTTTGAATGTCTCCACGAAGTTAAGCTCATCGTTGACCTCATCTACGAAGGCGGCTTCGAGCGTATGCGTTACTCCATCAGTGACACCGCTGAGTTCGGTGACTACGTAACTGGTCAGCGCCTCATCACAGCTGAAACCAAGAAAGAAATGAAGAACGTGCTTACCGACATCCAGCAGGGTGTTTTTGCTCGTAACTTCATCCTTGAAACCCAAGCTGGTAGCCCAAGCATCAAAGCTATGCGTAAGCTCACCGCTGAACATCAGCTCTCCAAGGTTGGCGGCGAACTTCGTTCCATGATGCCTTGGTTGAACAAGAAGCTTTCCTAGCATAGGAGGGCCCAAGGCATCATATATAAGGTCGCCTTGGTTGAACAAGAAGCTTTCCTAACACAGGAGGGCCCAAGGCATCATATATAAGGGCGCCTTG
>JAWXUA010000031.1:0-23250 GCA_044433065.1 Pseudomonadota bacterium | reverse complement strand
TATGGGGCGTTTGTTGTGATGATAAAATGGTGCGCCAGGAAGGATTCGAACCTCCGACCTACAGGTTCGTAGCCTGTTGCTCTATCCAGCTGGGCTACTGGCGCATAGTCATCACGTGCATGCGGCGTCACTTCGTAGAAGTGTTGTTCACCAACGTGCGAGGAGGAGGTATAGATGGAATGGCACCTTTCGTCAAGCGTTTTTTCAAAAAAAAAATTATTTTCATCAATTTTTTTCAAAAGAAAGCTTTTTTACCAAAATCCTTGTCGCTTCTCATTTGGACCTTATATAATGATAGTCCATCAAATTGCCATACGACGAAAAATTTGCTGGTCATAATCTTGTAAACAACTAAAATAAAAGAATATGTATTTAGACAAAAATACAGGTGCAACGTGCGTGCATATATTTATAAGGATGAAAAATGTATTATTTAGACAAAGATACTGATTTTATTGAATATATTCAAACTTGGTCCCACGCGCATAGCCTTGAACAAAAAATCCATCATACCCAAAAGCTTTTAGAGCACATAGCACACCATTATGCGCCGCATGAAGTAGCTGTGGCATGGACAGGGGGCAAAGATTCCACGGTGCTCTTAGCCTTATGGCGTCAGGTTTTGAGCCAAGTTCACCCTGAGGCGAACGTCCTAGCCGTAAATCTTGATACCGGTCATAAGTTTCCAGAAATCCTTGTTTTTCGTGATGAGCTGGCGGCCTTATGGCAGGTGCAAATGCATATTGCGAGGCCAGATTGGGCAGCACTTGGATGTGCTGAAGCAACACCACATGATGCCTATCCTGTGGCAAAAAACAAAGTGCAATGCTGCCAAGACCTTAAGATAAAGCCTCTTGAAAAAGCCATCAAAAGCTTAGGCATTAAAGTTCTTTTGACAGGTATCCGCGCTGATGAACATGAAGAGCGGGCCAAACGTGGTATTCTTGAAGTTTGTCATTCAAGGACAGATGACGGCAATATTGTAGGTGCCACAGGTGAAACAAGCCCAACGTCCCATACACGAGTTCACGCCATCCTCGCCTTTACGGAAATGGATATATGGTCATATACTGCAAGCCAGAATATCCCATATTGTTCATTGTATACAAAGGGTTATCGTTCCCTTGGCTGTGTACCATGTACGAAAACCGTATCCTATGGTGGCACGGACAATAACCATAACACAGGCGAACGGGCAGGGCGTGACGCGGACAAAGAAGCTGCCATGCAAAGTTTACATGAACTAGGCTATTTTTAATTTTCTACAAAGTCATATGGTAAACAAAAAAAGCCCCGCGCAATGCAGAGCTTACTTGAAAAATGTACCTTTACTATGCCTACTCTATTTTTAAGCATAAAGAGCTGTTGCCACACAGTAGGGTAACGACTCCCCCATGCGCCGTGAACTTTCAAACAACGGCCAAACTTTCTACGTAAATAAAAAGCTTTGAAAGAGGGAGGGAGGTCTGGGTGAGGGAGAAAATTTTCTCGAAAGTTTTCTCCCTCACCCAGTTAAAAAATCCCCTTAAACGCGGTCGCAGTAGACAGCCGACATAAATTCCTCCATGGCATCATCCATTTCAGGAATATACTCAGCCGCATCAAAGCGCTTATTGCACTTATCGCAGCGCATATAGACTTCATGGCACGTACGCTCGCAACGCAAAGCCTCACCACACTTGTGGCACGGAATTGTTGTTTGAACGCCGCGCGAACGTGAAAAAGAACCCCACATACGCACTCCTCATAGATGGCAAAATCAATATTTATGCGTATTTAACAGAGCTGATTTTCATCAAGCGATCCCAGCTGTGATGGGATTCAATATAACGAATGGTGCCTGTTTTGCCGCGAATAACAAGAGAATGGGTCATGGCGCCATGCCCAAGATATTGTACACCGCGCAAGAACGTGCCACCAGAAATACCCGTTGCAGCAAAGAAAACTTCGTCACTGCGCACAAGAGTATCTACGGTGAGAATATCGCGGATATCGATGCCAGCTTCGCGGATGGCTTCTTTTTCCACATAATTCTGTGGGTCAAGACGTGCCAACATTTGGCCGCCAATGCCCTTAATGGCACATGCAGCAAGAACACCCTCAGGCGTACCACCAGTACCCATCATAACGTCAACCTCAGAACGTGGGTCAACAGCCATGAGCGCACCAGCAACGTCACCATCACGGTGCAACTGGATACGCGCACCAGCTTCACGGATTTTCTTGATGAGGTTTTCGTGACGTGGCTTATCCAAAACAAAGACAACCAAGTCGCTTACGTCCTTGCCCAAGGCTTTGGCTGTATTTTTCAGATTTTCAATAACTGGGGCATCAATGTCCACAACGTCGCGAGCTGCTGGTGGCACAACAAGCTTTTGCATGTAAAAGCTTGGACCTGGGTCATACATGGTACCTTGAGGAGCAACGCCAACAACAGAAATAGCGTTAGGACGACCATTAGCCAAAAGCTTTGTGCCTTCTACTGGGTCCACAGCGATATCAATGGCAGGACCTTCACCATTACCAAGCTCTTCACCGTTGAAAAGCATAGGGGCTTCGTCTTTTTCGCCTTCACCAATGACAACACGGCCCTTGATGCTGAGCGAATTGAAGCAGAGGCGCATAGCGTCTACAGCCGCACCGTCGCCAGCGTTATTGTCACCTTTGCCAAGCCAGCGCGCAGATGAAAGGGCGGCTGCTTCGGTAACACGGACAAGGTCTAAGGCAAGATTTTTTTCTGGGGCTTCCATTGATCCTCCAATGCTGATGGCATCATAGCCATTAGTATACTAATGTTAGGAAAGCATATGGTACACAAGATTTTGCATAAGCGTATGCGTGTGAATAGTTTTCAACAAGGAACCACATCTTTATGACAATGTCGTGCTCAGGCACGGGTGTAAATCTAACGCAGGCGCATGGCGGCTTCAAGACAAAAGACGCCAATTCAGCCACATAAGTTACAATTTTATGACAATGTCGCGCTTAGATGGCAAGCAAGCCTACTTTTAGGGGACATTATACTCTGTCCTCACATGAAAATTCATGTATTACTTTAAGAAAAGCAATCAGGTAAGGCTAGGGCACCTCTAAAAATAAGACTATGAAAAAGGGAACTGCCATATGGAATGATGGCAGTTCCCTTGCGTGTGAAGCCTAGCTATAGACTAAGCCTTAATACGGGTCGTACTAGGTTTAGATTTTGCCCACAAGGCCCTCAGCTGACCGTACATGGATATCCATTTGTGGGAAGGCGATTTCAATATTATTCTCGCGGAAAATGGCATCAATGTCGCTACGCAGCTCAGACATGGTGCCAATGCCTGTGCTAATGTCGCTAATCCACACGCACAGGATAAAGTCCAATGTGCTTGCGCCAAAATCGTTGAAGACAACCATTGGAGCTGGGTTCATCAGGACATTTGTATGCTCTTCGGCCACTTGTTGGAGAAGCTTTTTCACTAGAGCAACATCAGATCCATAGGCAACACCCACATTGATATTGCGGCGTACCATGCGGCTGTTGCGCGTCCAGTTGACAATCTGATTGGATACAAGGTCTGAGTTTGGCACGAAAATCACTGCATTATCAAAGGTTTCCACTGTTGTTGCACGGATATTAACCTTGCGCACCGTGCCAACGGTACCACCAAGATCCACAACGTCACCTTCCTGCAAGCTTCGACCAAAAATCAAAATCAGACCACTCATGAAGTTGTTCACAATGGTCTGCATGCCAAAACCAATACCAACACTCAAACCACCAGCGATGACAGCAAGGCTCGTCAGACTTACGCCAAGAGCTTGCAAAGCATAGAGAGCAAAGAGGCCCCACAATATATAGGTAAAGGCCGCTTGCATGGGCTGAATCATGCTACGGTCAAAGCGTGGCAAACGATGTGGCAATTGCGTTAAGAATGTCGAGCCTACTGTGGTCAGGGAACGCGTTACATAGAACGCAGTCAAAATGAACAAGACACGCAAACCATCAAAGGACACGGCACCAACTTTGACGTTAAAGGCCACTGCGTGCTGTAAAAGATAGGCGCCACCTGGGTAGGCTATAATCCACAAAACCACAGCTGCGGCCACCAAAACCAAAACGAGAGGTGCTGCAAGACCGAGCAGAACACCACCTATAATGGCGTTGCTACCTTCTTTAGGTAACTTTTCGGAGCTTGAATCAATGATGCGCATGAGCGCAACACCAAGCTGGATGCTCACGCTGAGAGCAACAAATGCCATGTAGATAACCATGGCAAGTCGTCCCCAACCTAAGACAACAGTAATGAGCGAAACCCACAAGATGATGCCTTCGACTTTAAGCATAATGGCTTCAAAGTTAGGAGCGGCATTATTTGTAGTAAGGCTATGGCGTTTGACCAGCATAACGATGATGCTCGCAATCCACGTCAGTCCGAGCAGCGGCAGCGGTGGATTAAAGAACAATAAAATCAGGCTAATAATAACAAGGTATTCAAAGAAGGCAAAAGGCGAACGCTTTGGAAAACTTGGATTATCAAGGGTTCGCAAAGACCAAGCCAAGGCTATTTGGCCCCAAACAAGGAAAATATTGGCAGGAACCATGAAGGCGCGGAAGCCATCATCACCGCTTGAATAGGAGGCAAAGTGCAGGGCAAAACCAAAGCCAATCCAGCCAATACCGTGACGAATACGATAAAAAGTTTGGGTTACTGAACTTTCTTCACCAAAGCGATTTTGAAGCTTTTTACGGATGGTCTGCAAAATGCCAATGAGTGGAAGGATGATGAACAAGAAGCGCATGGCGCAGCTAATCCAAACAGCAGTCGAGGAGGGCAGTTCTGCTTGTAAAAGCGTCACTGCGTTCTGGGTGAAGCTCATAAGTGCGTGAGGAATTTCTGTCCAAGCAGCCACGTCAAATAACATGGCTGAAGGTGCAAGGTAGTGATCACGCCAGAGAGTTGGAAGATTTTTTTGCACTGTGGCACGCAAGGTTTGCATGCGAGCGAGCAAAACTTCACCAGGTTCTAGGAGACTTTCTAAACGAGAATGCAAAAGTGAAGCATTTTTTTGTGTGTGGGTCAGCTGAGCAAAATAGTTTTGCATGGTTGCATTTTGCGCGGCTACGATTGGATCTTCAGTTGTCTCGCCAGCAGCTGTGCCACCTTGTGACGTTGAGCCTTGCACTAGGGCTGAGCTCAAATCATTTTCCGTAAAATCATCCTTAATACTTTGCAGTTCTTTACGACGGTCATCAAGAGAGGTCACCATCTCTTTGACTGGCAAGAGCTGCGTTTCAAGGTCAGTGATGCGGGCCACAAGCTGGGCATCAAGCACCACAAGATCATTGGGCGCTGTATGCTTTGCTTGCACAAGAGCAAAAATATGGCGGTATGCGCGACGCCCTTGGTCTACGGATTGTTCAATATCATCGGTAAGTTCAGGAAGCTGCATGCGCAAAGCTTGAGCTTCTTGCTGTAGTGCGTAGAGGTCTTGCAGACGACTTTGCCACAAGGTATCCCAATCTTCTTGAGAGAGGGCATTTGTATTGCTGCTTTCAGTGTCAGCAGTGGTAGCTTCCGTACTATCTGTGTCCGCAGCTTGTTCTGTTGTGTTGGCATCAGCAGTGCTAGCATTGTTGGTGGCATCGTCGGGAAGCATATCGGCTTCAAGGTCACCCTGAAGGTCGCCCTGAAGATCTGCATCAATAACGTCATCCATATTTGCCGAACTTTCCGCATCTGTAGCAACATCAGCAGCGGCATGGGCAGCCATGATATGCATCATTTTGTCATGAGATGACCATGAAAGGTGCGACGCACAGAGAAAAGCCGTAAGTATGAAAACTAAGCGCGTTACTTTGATACTAGCTAACATAAAACCTCACCATATGGAATTGTGACACACTTCATGAGATGGTCATGAAGGCAGAAGGGGCAGCAAAAAACATGGGACAACTGGAAATACTTTTCCAAACACACGAAAAATTGGACAAAAAATATTGTCATAAAAAGCAACAAAGATAAAGTGTAAATCGTACAGAGAATATATTTAATGAATGGACGTGCAGTAGTGGGGAGAGATGCGCTAATACACATGAGGAAAAAATCCAATCCGCACAAATGCCTCAAAAAGGGCCCTCAGTACATTGAATGTCGTTTCCCTAGAATACGTTTCATTTCCTTTTAAAGTGGCTTTAAACGGCATTGAGCAGTCAAAAAAACATACACAAAGCGAATAGCTGCAGTTCATAGTATTTCATTTAAAACTATCAGCATGAACAACAAGCAGCATGAACAACAAACCATAAATTTAACACGGCGCAGTCAAAAGCAAATGGCGTAAGCCAAATACCTAAAACACACGAGTACGGTGTAAAAGACATTTATATAAAGTACGCGCAGAATGCCTTGTGCTGGCTACAAATCGTAAAGATGACCTTTGATTACTAGAAAGATGGCCAAGCCTTAGGAGCCCAAATTCGCCCTTTTTCTGTTTTTTAAATGTCTCATAATGTAAATTATGTAAACTTTCATAAAATTAACTTCTATAATTACGAATATTTAGCATGTTGATAACTTTTCAATACTTGTCCACATGTTTTACACACGCTTGAAGCCCTCAAAGCTCATTCCAACACTTTTCATATGTCTTTCATGTTGTCGTACATTGTCGTACAGATGTCTTCTGTGACGCCTGTAATCCCCTCATGTACATTCATGACGAACTGCCTTGAACTGCCTTGAATGTCGAGACTATACTGAACAATGTGATGCCATGCCCTCAACATTCGACATATGGTTACGCTCAAAATAATGTGCTTGGGCCAGATTTGATCAAGACGTGAGGGTGACTTGAGTACGAGTTGAGCAAGGCGTCGCCTGTTGCCTGTCTATGGCATGCCCTAATGCCCACGAAATGCATTCTTGTGCTCTCCCCTTCCATGTCTATCTCTGCAAATATTTTCATCTGGGTTACATGCTGGGCATGCTGGGCTTACTTGCTGGACCTCCATCCTATTCCCACTGAGACTAAACACCCTTGCTACGAACCTTCAATTGCATAAAAAAAGACCCGAACAACCTATGTTGAACGGGTCTTGTCTGCAATGAAGATGTACGTTGTCCTAGCTCAAACTCTAGTCTAGAGCTATCATAATACGCTAACTAGCCTCTGGGGCAGACTTGCGACGTGGTTGAGTTTTCCAGCGATGATGCATCCAAAACCATTGCTCAGGATATGCACGCACCATACGTTCCATAACTTTGGTATAATGCGCGCAAATAGCATGAACTTTCTGATTGCGATCCCCTTCTAAGGTCGCTGTATCAAGAGGCTCATCACTGCACACAACATACTTGCCAGCTCGACGAACAAGAAACAAAGGCCACACCAATGCATTAGCACGCAAAGCAAGCAAAGCTGGCCCCATATTGACCGCTGCCATCTTTCCTAAAAATGGTAAGAATATGGCTTCACCATGCGCGGCATTGTGGTCTACTAAAAAGGCAACAATGCCACTTCGCTTTAAAGCCCGCAGTACAGGAAAAACAGCTTGGCGATGATCAACTACGGTCACACCACGTGCACTGCGCATACTATTTATAAACGTGTTCAACAATGGACTGCCATTACGGCGCACCACAATCAAACGTGGCTTTTCCATTGGAAAATCACCCAAAAGACCAGCACACAATTCCCAAGAGCCAAGGTGTCCAGTAAAGGCCACCACAGGTCGCTTGGATTGGCGCATCGCTTCAAGCAGTTCGGGATTTTCAATTACAATTTTTTCGTCAGCCAAAGAAAAGCCAAAATATGGCGCCATGATAAGCTCTGCAAATGATTGCCCATTTTGCCTAAAGCTTTCGTGCGCAATACGCTTAGCTTCATCATAGGTAAGCTGCAAGCGATCTGCAATAGTGTTGATGGTATAGTTGCGCCTTGAGGGCAAAGCATGCCACATGGCGTTACCGATAAAGCGACCGAAGCCCCCTACTCTAGCTAGCCCCAAATAAGCTACAGAATTCGCTATGAAGTGCAGGGCTGAGAGTGCACATTTGTTTATATTGTCTTGCATGGCATTAATTTTTCAAGTTTTGCTTGGAGCTTTTGGCGCTCAAAGGACAAACTCTCCTCATCTAAGCTTTGGCTTTCTACAAGATAAGGCTCACCAAAGTAAACGCTCACCTTACTGAAAGGTTTAGGCACTTGGAACTTATCCCACGCACTATGGAAAATCTTTGGATTATGATAGTGAACACGCACAGGAACAAGATAGGCCCCCGCTTTGTGCGCAAGAAAAACAGCACCATCCTTCACTTTATGTCGTGGCCCACGAGGACCATCAATAGTCAAGCATGCCGATGCCTTTTCATTGCGCATGAACTTCGCAGCCTGCAATAAAGCCCGAACACCGCCACGAGAACTCGATCCACGTGCTGTCTTAAGGCCCACTGCTTTCAGTGCTACAGAAAGAAAGTCACCGTCGCGGCTTTGGCTCACCACGGTAATGAGGTTAAATCTTTCTTTTTTGTATGGTAAGGAAAAGAGCTCATCATGCCAAAGTGCCACCACGATGCTTTTCCCACTATCAAAATAGTTCTCTACCTTATCGCGTCCGTATTCTTGAACTCGCAAAGTCGAACACCATAGTTTATAGAAAAAGCCCATGATTGGTGCCATGGCTTGAATCGATATCTTCTTTTTTATTCGCTTAAAGAGCTGCTTTTTGTTCACGAGAACCTTTTCTATTCAAGCTAAGCAAGTTGCTGATTTTGTTGATGTACTTCCATGAGTTCATCACTGTGAGGCTCATGTTCAACAGCATTTTCTTGCTTCTGCTCATGTTTATATTGAATTGTATAAAGACGGGTATACAGTTCACAACGGTTAAGAAGCTCTGAGTGCGAACCAACGTCAACAATATGCCCATCTTCCATAACAACAATTCTGTCAGCATTAAGAATAGTGGAAAGGCGGTGAGCAATGACAATACTCGTTCTATCTTGCATCAAGTTATCAAGTGCCTTTTGTACGATGCGTTCTGCTTGTGAGTCGAGGGCACTCGTAGCTTCATCAAGAATAAGTAGCGGTGCGTCCTTAAGCAAAGCCCGAGCGATAGTGAGTCGCTGTTTTTGGCCGCCAGACAGTTTAACACCCCGTTCACCTAAGATAGTATTATAGCCTTCCGACAAATCCTGAATAAATTCATCAGCATAGCCTGACTTTGCTGCTTCAAAGATTTCTACATCTGATACAGGATGCTCAGCACCATAGGCTATATTATCACGCGCAGACACATTAAATAGGAACGCATCCTGAGATACTACAGCAATATTACGACGCAAATCATAAAGGTCATACTCAGGTAGAGCATGGCCATTTAATAAAATGACACCAGATGATGGTTCGTAGAAACGAGGGATAAGGTTAACCAACGTGGTTTTACCAGCACCACTTGGGCCAACAATGGCCACTTGTTCACCTGCGCGGATATGCAAGCTGATATCCCTAAGCGCAGGGGTTCCATCTGGGTAATTAAAGTTAAGATTTTCAATGCTAAGCTCTTTAAAATTATTAGCAATTGTCAGAGGACCACTGCTTTCAATAGCTAATCTTTCAGCGTCAATAATAGCAAAAACTCGTTCCGCACCCACAAGGGCACCTTGGATAGTTTGATTTGAGGAGCCATACGACTTGACTGGATCATACATCATAATGATAGCAGCTATGAAGGAAAAGAATGTGCCAGGTGTACTCGTGCCTGCAATAACTTCTGCACCACCAATGCTGATGACAAGGCCAATGCCCACGGCACCAAGGAGCTCCATTACTGGCGATGAGAGACCAACAAGCTTCACTTGCTTCATGGCCAAACGCAGAAGAACCAAATTTTCTTTTGTATAGCGGTCTACTTCGCGGTCTTCAGTAGCAAAAGCTTTAACAACGCGAACCCCACTGAGCACTTCTTGTAAAACACCAGAAACATATGCCCCTTTTTTCTGATTTCTGCGAACGAATTTACGCATCTTACGGCCAAAATAGATGAGCGGTAAGACAGTGACTGGCAGTATAACCGTTGCCCACAAGGCAAGTTCATAGTTTTGGTAAAAAACAACACAAAGAAGCCCGAGCATGGTAATTGCTTGGCGAACCATCATGATGGATGCAGGCAAACTTCTTTGAATAAGTGCTACGTCACCTGCAAAGCGAGCCATAATGCTGCCGACTTGCGTTGTTTCAAAGTAGCCTATGGGCAAATGAAGTAATTTACTAAAGAGTTCAATGCGCAAAGTCTGGCTGACCTGCATGGCACTTAAACTCATGAAATAACTTTGTAAATAACGGCCCAAGCCCTTTGCAAAAACCAAAACCATATAGGCAATAGGAATATATGCTAAAGCCTCTAAGTCTTTATTGATGAAGATATCATCAAGAGCTGGCTTGATGAGATATGCCGAGCCAGCAGTCGCGCCTGAAACCAATAACATGGCAATAACTGAAACAAAGATATTGAATTTGTATGGTAAAAAATACGTACCGATGCGGCGATACAGAGCGATACTCTCACGCCATGTCACCTTTTCTGTAATTTCGTTCTTCATTATTTATTTTTTCTATGATTAGTTTCTAAAACGATGGAAAAAATCAATTTGACCTTTCAGCCATAGCCTGAAAAAGCTCTTGTACGGAGGATATTATGTCAGAAAACGAACTAAACTGCCAGAACCTTCCTTGCCCTCAACCTGTTTTGAAGTGCAAGGCTTTTATCGATGCCAATAGCCCTCATTTTCCAGAAAGTTTTACTGTTGTGCTTGATAATGATGCAGCTCGTCAAAATGTAACGCGCTACCTTGGCACACGAGGCTATGCCGTGAACTGTGAGGTTGCAGGCGACAATATATGGCGTTTGCATGCCTCACGTGAAGCGATTGCTGAAGGTGCAGCAAATTCGCCTCAACAAAACGCGAACGCTACAAGCCAGTCCGATGAGGATATAGCCACAAACTACTCTTGTCAAATTCCCAATAAAACTGCCGTTTTGGTAACCACTGAACACCTTGGTTCTGGGGATGACGAACTTGGTGCAAAGCTCATGAAAAACTTCTTGCTCACCTTGCAGGAAATGGGCCCAGAACTTTGGCGCATCGTATGCTTGAACGGTGCTGTACGCTTGACTGTGGAAGGAAATCCATCTTGTGAAGCATTAAAAGCCTTGGAAAGTGCAGGGGTTTCGATTATTGTTTGCGGAACGTGCCTTGACCATTTTGGCCTTTTGGACAAAAAGGCTGTTGGCGAGACCACAAACATGCTTGATGTCGTCACTTCTTTACAACTTGCAACCAAGGTTATCCGCCCGTGACACAAGGCACACGCCGAAATCGCTCATCATATAACGCCCGTGCAAACGGGCGTTTGTCTTCTCAAGAGTCAGATAGAAAAACAGGCCATAGACCTGTGGCAAAAAATAATTTCAGGCCAGCTAGCCATGAAGGCCCTACAGAAAATATCTCCCATGCAGACACTGTGCATCAGGAAGAGCAAGGCATGCGCCTTAATAAGGCCCTCGCTAGCGCTGGCATCTGTTCACGTCGCCAAGCCGACGTTCTTATTGAGCGCGGCTCTGTCATGGTTAATGGCCATGTTGTCACAGAAATGGGCTGCAAAGTTCATATCGCACAAGATGACATTACCGTAGATGGCCACCCTCTTCCACGTGCGCACCAGAGCAACCATAGCGGCGATACTGGTCCCAAACGCTTTGGTCCACAAACATATTTGCTTATCAATAAACCTGTGCAGGTGGTGACCACAGTTCGTGATCCGCAAGGACGCCAAACCGTCATAGACCTTGTGCCAAGCCAATTTCGTAAGCAGCGACTTTTTCCTGTTGGCCGTCTTGACTTTTTTTCTGAAGGATTACTACTCCTTACCAATGATGGAGAGCTAACAAATAGGCTAACGCATCCGCGTTGGCATTTGCCCAAGGTGTATGAAGTTCGAGTGCGCGGTGACGTAACTCTCGAAAAACTTCATGCCATGCGGCATGGAATGCGCCTTGCCGAAGGTGAGCTTCTTGCTCCTGTTGAGGTTGAACGCATATGGGCGGACAGATCTTCAGCAGTCTTGGAACTTACGCTCCACCAAGGAATTAACCGCCAAATACGCCGCATGTGCCGAGATCTTGATTTAGTCGTTTTACGATTGCGCCGCGTGGCACAAGGCCCCCTACAGCTTGGCAATCTGGAGCTTGGGCAATGCCGTACATTAACAAATACAGAAGTTCAGGCTTTGCGTCGAGCAGTATCCTTGGACTAAAAGGCGCCTTCATATTTAGAGGAGCTTTTCCCTTCCCTCTAAGTGCATCAGCAAAAAACGGCATACTTTTTACGGTATGCCGTTTTTTTATTGCCCTTGATATTATCTTTGATCAATAATTTCCGTGCCAGCTGGTGGGGTAAACGTAATCGCCGCATCAGATACAGGAGCATCCGGCATCAGCTGACTAAACGTCACATCGTTCTCATTGCCATAAAAATCATAAATCAATATGCGCTCAATGAGATGACTTTTGATGTCAATCCACAAAATGGCTTCTGTAAAATTCTGCGCTGGCTCATGCGGATAGAGATGTAGCCGTGCTAAAGTGCGGCCATCTTCAACTTGCTCTAATCCTTCGTCAACAACGCTAAAATTTTCTTCTAGTTGGCTTTGCCCTGTCACGACATTAATTATCGCCATGGAATTTTCAACTAAATCACGTGGATAACGATAAGCCAACTCTTCATCAGGAAAATAATTCCATATGGAGTTTGCTTCTACAATGAAAAGCTCAGCGTTCATACCTACAACTTCCCAACGTACCAAGAGTGGCTTGCGCCATTGCAAAAGCCCTTCATTCACTTGCTTGGCACCGCTATCTCGGTGGCGCAATTCTTGGTGAAAGGATGCTGTCAAAGACTGCATAGCATCATAGCGATCTTGCATATTATGCATGACCTGCTTCAAAGAGGAAGTATTGGCAACCACTGTTTCCGCGGCATAGCCCTTGGAAATCGAGCTTACGCATAAGCTCATGGCTATGAAGCAAGCAAAGGCAGCTACAAGACTGCAGGTTCTTAAATGATGCCAAAAAAGTGGCCATGTCTTCTGTAAAATATTTTTCATATATTCAGCACCTTATTTAGATTTCACGACCCTTAATGACTGGCCGTGGCTTACTGCCATCAGCAGGACCAATAAGACCATCTTGTTCCATCTGCTCCACATAGCGTGCAGCTTTATTGAAACCAATGCGAAAACGACGTTGTACCAAGGATATGGAAGCGCGGCCTTGAGTCAAGACAAATTCAACAGCATCATTATAAACAGGGTCATCAGCCAAGGCCCCAGCGCCGCCTGCAAGATTTTCTTGGCTTGCTTCATTACCCCACTCAGCAAAGTCCACACGGTACATAGGTGCTTGTTGGCGTTTCCAAAATTCCACCACATTGGCTACCTCATCATCACTCACAAAGGCACCGTGCAAACGTTGCAATCGTCCACCACTAGGTTTGAATAGCATGTCACCGCGACCAAGCAAGTGCTCCGCACCAACCGTATCCAAAATGGTACGCGAGTCATGCTTCGAAGTAACTTGGAAAGAAATACGGCAGGGGAAATTGGCTTTAATAATGCCAGTCACAACATCAACACTAGGCCTTTGTGTAGCGAGGACCATATGGATGCCAGCCGCACGGGCAAGTTGCGCAAGACGAACAATACTTGTTTCAACTTCCTTAGCCGCAGTAAGCATTAGGTCTGCTAATTCATCAATGATAATAACAAGATATGGCATAAACTCAAGGTCTAAAAACTCTGTGGGCTTTGTATCCCCAAAGCTTTCAAGCTTTTGATTATAGCCAGCAATATTACGCACACCGAGACGCGCCATACCTTCGTAACGCCTATCCATTTCGTGCACAGCCCAATCCAAGGCATTCTTAGCGTGGCTCATATCGGTGACAACTGGATGCACAAGGTGTGGCAAATCGGCATACACGGCAAGCTCAATGCGCTTGGGGTCAATCAAGAGCAGTTGCACATCTTCTGGACGGGCTTTATACAAGAAACTCAATAGGATAGAGTTCAGACAAACACTTTTACCTGCGCCTGTAGCACCTGCCACCAAAAGGTGAGGCATTTTAGCAAGGTCAGCAACGCTTGGACGCCCTGCGCTATCTTTGCCCACTGCTAAGGTCAAAAGCGATGAGGCATCATGGAAGGTTTGCGAAGCCAATAAGTCCTTGAAATAAATAGTTTCACGCTGTTCATTAGGAATTTCAATACCCACAGTATCCGTACCTGGAATGGGGGCTTGAATGCGCACAGCAATGGCTTTCAAAGCAAGGGCTAAATCATCGCTTAAGTTAGCAATTCTACTAACTTTTACACCAGGTGCAGGACGAAATTCAAACATGGTTACTACGGGCCCTGGGGTAATGCGCGTAAGTTCACCATGGATGCCAAAGTCTGAAAGACACGTTGTCAGCCTTTCACCCTTTTCAGTCAAAATATCGAGGCGTGGCTTAGCGTGCTCGTCAAGACTAATGTCTTGCAAAAGGTTGAGATGCGGCAGACTTGTCTTCATTTTAATCGGAGCTGCTTTAGCGGCCCCACCAGTACCAACTTCCTCTTCAGTCAGGTCGGTAATGCCATCTTTGTCCGCATCCATGAGCACTTCAAAGGTTGATGACGTGCTGCTTTGAGGGTGCATATCATCAAAGCGCTCATCAGCACTACTTGGCTCAATATCACCAGCGTCAGCATTATTACCATTATCAAGGGCGAAAAACTCGTCGATTGACTCATTGGCTGGAGAGATAACTTCAACGGCGCTACCAGCAATCTCGTCAAGGCACTCTTCAGACTCAAGGCCCTCTTCAGAAAGCGCTTGAGGAGCCTCGTTAGATACCTGTTCAGGGCTATGCGCCTGAATAGCCATGGTAGCGTCGAGTTCGATTTCATAATCAGCTGGTACGTCAGAAGAATTATCTGTAACAACAATATCTTGTGGAGTATTTTCTTCTACTGCTAGGGTCACATCAACAGGCAAACTATCGAACAGAAAATCCTCTTGAGTCTGGGTATTCTTGAGTGCATCTTCATGGCTCGGCTGCACAATCAAGCCACCGTTGGGACCCACAAGACGTTTCTTTCCTTCTTCAATACTATGGTCACTGTCGTTCGGGGCTGGCATATTTGGGGCTGGCATATTTGGAGCCGGCATTTCTGTGGGCACCGTGGCCCCTGTGGGTACAACAGGCGCAGTAGCTCCATCAACCGCCTCCAGAAGAGTATCTTGCTCGGTGGACGAGCTCCACGCAGCTTGAATATCACATGCACGGGCCCATGGCGCGGCAAAAGGATTGGGACCTTCAGTGTTTGGATCTTGAAGAAGAGTCTTATCAATACTGCAATCAGCCTCCGCAGGTGCGCTTTCGCCAGCCAAAGCATCCTTTCCTTGCTCAGCCAAAGTGAGGGGATTTGCAGTGGCCCCCTGCTCTGCCCCTATATTCTCAGCCACTTGGCTGTCCGAAGGGGAAGACTCCTCTGACTGGACAAATGCTTGTTGAATACGCGCCAAAAAACCTTTTTTTTCAGGGCTTTGCTCAGTACTCTCTAGAGTTCGAGAAGGGCTAGCTTGTATCTCATGATGATTTTGGCATGGCTGAACTGGTGGCACAAGCTTGGTGGCATTTTGACTCTGTGTTCGCTTTTGCCGAGGTTTTGGATCATCGTCACCATCGCCATCATCGCCATGCCGACTTGCTACATTGGCAAAACACGACACAATCCATAGCCATGCTGCCCGCAAAAGAGCCAACCATGAAATATTGAATATAAGCTGTATGCTTATGAGAAAAAAGCATAATCCTAATAAAAACGAACCTTTATCACTTAAAAACTTCCATGACACGCCATAAAGAGCATCGCCAATGAAGCCGCCGCCTTTGATATCACCAATGCTAAACTCCCACGCTGTTCCTGCCATCATGAGACATAGCAAAAGGCAAATAAAACCAAGGCAACGCCACCACTGCACGGAAAACGTACAGAAAAGTTGACGAGCAGCAAGCAGCAAGAAAAATGTAGGCCAAATATATGCAGCAATACCAAATATATCCGTTAATAATCCACCAAGATAGCAACCAATGATACCAGCGTTATTCTGAACACCCTTTGTTGTACTGATGGCGTGGTTAAACCCTGGATCTCGGGCATCAAAAGTGACCAAACTAAGCAAAAGGTAGAGCCCAAAGAAAAGCAAAATAAGCCCCATAAGCTCGCGGACAATTTTTCTGCCGTTAGCACTGGGGGTAGCTATGTTCGTCTTAGTTGCTTTTCTTTTGCTCATATCATTGACCTAAAAAACTGGGTGAAAAATGGGAGCATCATCTTGAGATGCCTATGTCCTTAGCGTCCATACCAAAGTACGCCTTGAAAGCATATATTAACGAGAAAGAGGGATACGACCGAAACAATCGTACCCCTCTTTTTTCTGTCATACGTGTTTCGTTGACTATGTTTACAACATGCAACGACTTAAGTCTACAGAACAAAGGCTAAAAATAGGCCTAAAAGTGATATTTATACACAAAAAGGCGCGTGTATCACTACTTATTGAGATTCGCGACCAAGGTATTCACGGCTACGTGTATCAATCTTAACGCGGTCACCAATATTTACAAAGATTGGCACCTGCACAACAATGCCGGTTTCCACAGTAGCTGGCTTTGTAACGTTGGACACAGTATCACCCTTGGCACCTGGTTCGGTATTAACGACTTCCAAAACCAAGGACAGTGGGATTTCAATATCAAGAGCGTTACCGTTGTACAGAAGTACGCGGCATTGTTGACCATCTTTCAAGAAGCCACCCTTACCGTCGGTCATCTCTTCTTCCATGCTAATCTGTTCATAGCTGGTCAAGTCCATGAAAATCAGCTCAGTACCTTCGCGGTAAAGGTATTGCATGTCACGAGTTTCAAGGTCAGGACGCTCAACTTTTTCACCAGAGCGGAAGGTATTATCAACGGTACGGCCATTGAGAATGTTACGAAGCTTGGTGCGGATCATTGCGCCGCCCTTGCCTGGCTTAAAGTGTTGGAAATCAACAATTTCATATGGAATGCCGTCAATTTCAATCTTAAGGCCTTTTCTAAAATCGGTAGTTGAGTACATGGTGTCTCCAAAAAAAGTTATAAAATAAAGGCTTATGCCATATTGATATCAAGCTGCAAGTGCCGCACAAGTGCTTGTACAGCAAGTGCATACCCTGTAATACCAAAACCTGCAATAAGGCCGATGGTATGCGGTGCAATATGGCTTTGATGGCGCAAAGCGTTGGCACGCGCCAAAACATTACTAAGGTGCACTTCCACGCATGGCAACTCTATCCACGCAAGGCAATCTGCAAGGGCAAGGCTTGTGTGGCTGAAGGCACCAGCATTTAAGATTACACCAGCGACCTTATCAAGGCGTGCTTTTTCGAGCCTATCAATAAGAACGCCTTCATGATTGGACTGAAAAAACTCCAGCTCAATACCTTGCGCCAAAGGACCAAGCAGCTTATCCACCAAAGGTGGAACAGATGTCATGTCCTCAGTTCCATAAATCTCAGGCTGGCGTATACCGAGTGCACCTAAGTTGGGTCCATTGATAATCAAGATAACGGGCTTTGCGGCACTCATGGTATAACCTCATTTGAGTTTCTTACGATATTGCAGTAAGGTATTTTTTTACAGGCGGCGCAGGACTTCATATCGCCCCAATGTGGTTCCCACATTTCCAAGCCTTACCTAGTTTTACCTAGTCTTACCCAGTTATGGGTTAGCAGGCGGGTATTTTGAGCAAACCAACCGCGCTTGTCAAGCTTAGCCTTGTTTCTGCCCATATTTTTTACAAACGCATCAATATATATGCTCTAACGATACAAAAATACTTCGAGTTTTACTTGAAGATAAAGGATACGTATGGCTTCTACCCTTATTCTTGAAACGACCGCATATACCTTGGACCAACTGACAAGCTTGAACGAGCCACAAATTGCCTTTGCTGGCCGTTCAAATGTGGGAAAATCTTCATTAATTAACGCTCTTGCAAGACGCAATAAACTTGCAAAAACCAGTGCCACACCAGGGAAAACGCGTAGCGTGAACTATTATCGTGTGGTACCAGAAGATTTTATCTTGGTGGACTTACCTGGCTACGGTTATGCTCAGTGTAGTAAG
This sequence comes from Pseudomonadota bacterium, assembly GCA_044433065.1. GTDB lineage: Bacteria > Desulfobacterota > Desulfovibrionia > Desulfovibrionales > Desulfovibrionaceae > Nitratidesulfovibrio. Next base: position 4,996 of record JAWXUA010000031.1, on the reverse strand, counting down.
GAAGAGCGTAAAAAATGGGCTAAGCTCATTGAAAAATACATTGTTTCCTGCCAAGGCTTGAAGGCGTTAGCCGTTTTGCTTGATTCGCGTTTGGACCCACAGCGACTTGACGTTGAACTCACAACATACGCTCGGGCCCATGACATTCCGCTTTTGCCTATTTTGACCAAAGGTGACAAGTGTAATCAACGCGAACGTTCTGCCCGTCAAAAGCAGTGGGCAGCATTACTCGGTGGCCAGAAGCCTGTGATCACAGCATCTAAGAATGGCCTTGGCATCCAAGATTTATGGAAGGAACTAAAAATCAGTGCTGGCTGCATACAGCGGGAAGAAAAATCCCCTGATAATAATGCAGCCCCAACTCCCACTCTTGAGCAAGCCGCACCAGAAATTGTGACGATTACAACGCCTGAAATCGTCTCTAACTAGCTCCCTTCACCTCTCCGCCATGAAAAAAGCGACCATAGCAGTTTGTACTGTTGTGGTCGCTTTTCCTATTAGATGCCGTCAAAATAACTACATATCTTCAGTGTATGTCCACTCAAAAATAACCAAAATCTAGCTCTGCAGACGCCGCGGCCTCAGGACGTAGATAAGCCTCATAATCGCCAGACCACCGGCAAGAATATTAGCGCCCCACGCAGCAAAGAATGGCGAAACAAGACCTTTTTCCCCAAGCGTACCCCCGACTGTAAAAATGACGTAGAAGACAAATGTACAGGCGAGTGCCAAGGTTATGGCTAAGTAAATGGAGTCACGCCACGTAATGATGGCCACAGCAATGAGTCCCATAACAAGCAGTGATGCCGCATACGCGACTTTCATATGCCACGCAGTACGCAGGCCTTCAACGTTGGAGCCTGAGGCACTGAGCTTTTCGATGGCTTGCCCTAATTGCCAAAGCGGCAGCGTATTGGGCTTGGCCTTAGGTGCTATGATGGCAAAATCAGCCACATCCTGATTGAGAGCTAGTGTGTACACATCACGCGCTTCTTGGCCAAAGTTTTCAGGGGTAAAGATGGAAACGTCTTCGAGAAGCCAAGCTCCTTTTTTGACAGTAAAATGCTTGGCCCGAATAATTTCCGTGATGGAAACTCCATCTTGTGAAAGGTTATATGCAGATAAATTTTGGCCTTGACCTGTGCGCGGAGCAACTTTGTCTAGATGAATTACGTAATTATCGTCAGTAAACCAGACCTGCTCGAGCACAAGCTGTGAAGGCGCACGGCCTCGGATTTCTTCTTGCCATATACGTGATGCTTCATTTTCTCCATAAACACCAATAGCTTGAGAGAAAGCCAGCTGAAGACAACTCCACAGGATGCCATTGATAATGAAAAAACGTACAATAACAAGCATGGAAATGCCGCCAGCTTGGATGGCCACAAGCTCGCGTTCCTTTGACATGATACTGAGCTGAGTAAGGGCTGCAAGTAAGAATATCGCAGGCAAAATTTGAGAGATAATAAGCGGTGTTTTGGCCGCGTAATAGAGAAGCCCAGTTTGGAACGATATCCCAGCATCAATCATGATGTCGAGGTTATCAAATAAATCCACGAGCAAATAAATAGTGATGCCAACAGCCAATATGGCAAGAATAATAAGCAAATTATTCTTGAAAAGATAACGAGAAAGCAAGGTCATACTGACTTCTTCCTGAGTTTTTGAAAACGTTGCATGATGCCAAGCTTAAGGGCATCGATAAAATGAGAACACGATGGCGTACGTTCTTTTGCAGTGAGAATAAGACCGCTGATGGCAAGGCTACCGAAAATGGCGTTGGGAAGCCACAAGCCAATAACAGGAGGAATAGACTCAGCTTCACTCATGCTCATACCCATGGAGAGTAAGGTATAGTAGACCATGAACATGACAAGAGCTGTGACAACCCCAGTTTGTCGCTTTACTCCCTCAAAAGAACACGCAAGAGGCATGGCAAAGAGGCCTAAAACCAGACAAGCAAATGGTAAAGCCCAACGTTTTTGCAACTCGACACGGGTTTTGCGTATAAAGCTTTGGCTCATCTCCTTGGCTTTCTCGCCCAGAGTAGCCTGATTGAGCTCAGACCATGACATCTCTTTAGGTTTGACTTCACCAAGGTTAAGTCCATCAAATAATTGATCAAGATTTAGTCTTACAAGATATTCATCAAAGCCCAGCACAGTGACTTGTTCTTTGTCAGTTTGATAGATACGCCCATCTTTGAGCACAAAAACAATTTCACCAAGACGCTCATCTGTCGTTAGACTTCCTTGTGGTGCAATGATGGTGAGCGCTGTACTGCGTTGCGATTGGTCCTCAACAATGACTTGTTGCAATTCGCCAGAAGGCTCCACTTGACGAGCAAAAAGTGTCAGATTGGGAATAGTTTTATTGAAAACACCGGGCTGTAAAACAATGCGCGCTTTGGTGCTTGCCATTTCCATAATATCTGAACGAAAACTTGCCATACCCCATGCAAGACCTTCTAACGAGATAGCAAGACTAAGTATGGTACAGAGGACGCAAAAAAGTATGGGGGCTGGCAACATTTGATAGATGCTCACACCACCAGCCTTCAGGGCCACAAGCTCTCGATCACTGCTCATACGCAAAAAGGTCAAGAAGACGCTCAGCATGCAGGCAATGGGAATAATCATCATCATGAAAAAAGGCATGAGATAGAAAAACAGCCGCCCTAAATCCCAAAGGCTGAGCTCAAGACCAATGAAAACTTCGCGCAACTGCAGACCGCGGCCTATGAGCACAACGGACAAAAGCGCAAAAAGACAAAGCGTAAAAATAGTGACAAGCTCTCTAAAAACTTGCCTTTGTAATAAAGAAAACAGGGTGGCCCCCTCTGTTGTTATACAAAAAAATAATGCCGGTATACAGTGCGCTTATAAGCTCACAAAGTCCGCCACCTCAGCGAATGAATGGACGGCACAAGTACGCATGGCGTGGTTTTCTATACGTTGTCTTTGCCGCTTTGACAAATGGCATGACGTAAGGCCTCACAATCCATAGGCCCTAAATTAAAACGCATGGCTGCCTCATCCAACAAATCTTCATACGATTTTGGGGACTTTGGAGATTTTGCAAGGTTTTCTTTGTAAGCATCAAAAATATATGCCACAGCTTGACGCACTAAGTCGCTATTACCCATAATTGTTGCCATAAACGCCTCCAAGTACAAAAAAAGGATGATTAGCATCCATACATGAATTTTTTTGTAAATGTACCTAATCCCTCTAAGACTTGCAACTCATGCTTGCATACGCTATGCCAAATTGATGGCGAGCCTTAGATGGAGGCCGCATAACTATTTTGTTGCATGGAGATTGCATGCCTGCTTTGTATATAGCTGTTATTCTTGGTATTATTGAAGGTTTGACAGAGTTTCTACCTGTCTCATCCACTGGACACCTCATTATCGCAGGAGAACTCTTAGCGTTCACGGGAGAAAAAGCCGCTACATTTGAAGTGGCCATTCAGCTTGGTGCCATTTTAGCTGTTGTGGTCCTGTATTGGCCACGTTTTTGGGCCTTGGTATGGCCGCTGCCCACAATGACAGATTTTGCTACAGTCGTATCATTTCGGTCTAAAAACCCATCTAGAAAACCAAAAAGTCTGGAAGAGCAAGAGGCTACATCAGCAAACAAACGTGTACATACCATGCCTCCTTTTTCTGGCGTGCGCGGTCTCTACATGCTTTTCCTCACTTGTCTGCCTGCAAGCGTCTTGGGGCTTCTCCTGCATAGCTATATTAAGGAGTATTTATTCACAGCTGACACTGTGGTCTTGTCCCTCGCTGTGGGAGCCTTCTTTATTTTATTTGTTGAAGCGCGTGAAAAACGCCGCCTCTCTACGCTTGGAAGCTCTAAGGCCGAACACGTCTTCCGCTACCACACTCTAGATGACATGACTCCACGCCTTGCCCTTGGTATTGGCCTTTTCCAGTGCCTTGCCCTGTGGCCCGGTTTTTCGCGCTCAGCAGCCACTATTATGGGTGGCATGATTTTAGGCGCGAAACGTAATGTGGCAGCGGAATACTCCTTCATCGCTGCAGTACCCATCATGTTTGCCGCCACAGGCTATGATCTTTTGAAAAGCTGGCACCTGTTTAGTGCCGCGGATTTGCCTTTTTTTGCCACAGGTTGTCTCGTGTCATTTTTATCCGCGTGGGCTGCTGTAAAGCTTTTCATTCGCCTTGTGGGTAAAATGACCTTTAAGCCCTTCGCATGGTATCGCTTGGCATTAGCACCTATCGTATACTATTTTATGGTGCATTAAGAACTTTTTCTTCTACCAAGCAGAAAAATAGAACGCTTGCCCTCATAAAAGACAAAGTGGCTATAAAAAATCGCTTTTTTCACCTTTTTTAAAAAGAAGAGAAAAAAAGCTTGCCAAGTGAAGCTACTTAGCTTAAACAGGCTTTCGTTCGACGCAACAGCAACGAACAAGGCAAGGGCTTTTGGTCATTTGCCACAGTATTAGGTTGGCGAGGTAGCTCAGTCGGTCAGAGCATGCGGCTCATATCCGCAGTGTCGGGGGTTCAATTCCCTCCCTCGCTACCAACCGAAATCATACGAGATTTACTGGATACACAGTGAACCTCGTTTTTTTCTCTCCTTCCCAATAGAGAAGGAAAGCGGTGAAGAACTCAGTGCTTTATTAAAGCTTTACTTGAATTTTATTCACCAAACACCATTAGGTTGGCGAGGTAGCTCAGTCGGTCAGAGCATGCGGCTCATATCCGCAGTGTCGGGGGTTCAATTCCCTCCCTCGCTACCAACCGCAATTACGAAGAGGTTTACTGGTAATACAGTGAACCTCTTTTTTTATGCTCGTCATAAACGCTAGAGAGCTGAGGACAAAAAGTGGCTCTCCATCAAAGACGGGTCTACACCAAAGAAGGGGGCACAGGGCAAAAGAAGTCATTTCAACGGACAAAAAAACTCAGTTCCGAAATTGTTTTTTAAGCCTTAGCCACAAAGAGCTTTGACCCGCAAGCGAT
>JAWXUA010000030.1:0-24182 GCA_044433065.1 Pseudomonadota bacterium | reverse complement strand
CGCCACCTCCCTCAGGAGGGAGGCTTAAGAGGCACGCCCCCAGTAATGTAGATAAGGCTCACTATGAAAATCTACGTGCAAGGACCTATAATATAACAGAAACAAGTGAAGCCTCTGGATTCCAGAGCCTCCCTCTTGAGGGAGGTGGCGAGCGCAGCGAGACGGAGGGAGTCTGCCTTTCTCTTACTTCTTCTGCCTTGCTTGGGATGCCCTCTCTCCACTCTCCACTTTCCATTCTCCACTCTCCACTTCCCCCACATCCAATCAGCAGGAACGCCCAATCAATCCATCCTACTGGGCAATCAACGCCACATAACCACGCGTCATCTTTCCTATATGGATATATCTACTCTCTTGGGCCGCTCTCATTCCCACCAACAAAAAAGCTCTCCATGTGGCCACAAATGACCATACGAAGAGCACACTTTCATCCACAAATAAAAAGTTTAGGAAGGGAGAGGGAAACCCTTTTCAAAGGGTTTCCCTCTCCCCCAGCTACAAACTAATACCGATAATGATCAGCCTTGTATGGACCTTCTTGTGGCACACCGATGTAGTCAGCTTGTTCAGGGCTGAGCTTGGTGAGCTTCACGCCGAGGCGGTCGAGGTGCAGGCGAGCAACTTCTTCGTCGAGCTTTTTAGGCAGGATGTAGACCTTCTTTTCAAGCTCTTTGGAAGCGAGCTCGAGCTGAGCAAGGGTCTGGTTGGTGAAGCTTGCGGACATGACAAAGCTTGGGTGGCCAGTGGCGCAACCAAGGTTTACGAGACGGCCTTCAGCAAGCACAACGATGGAGCGACCAGACTTGAGGGTCCACTTGTCCACCTGTGGCTTGATGTTGAGGCAGGTGCATTCTTCGGTGGTTTCGAGGTAATGCATATCGATTTCGTTGTCGAAGTGACCGATGTTACAGATGATAGCTTCGTCCTTCATCTGCTCCATGTGTGCACCAGTGATGATTTTGTAGTTGCCAGTAGCAGTGACAAAGATGTCGCCTTCAGCAAGAGCATCTTCCATGGTGGTGACTTCAAAGCCTTCCATGGCAGCTTGCAATGCGCAGATTGGGTCGATTTCTGTGACGAGCACGCGTGCACCAAAGCCGCGCATGGATTGGGCGCAACCCTTGCCCACGTCACCGTAACCAGCGATGACAACAACCTTACCAGCAATCATGATGTCGGTGGCGCGCTTGATGCCGTCAGCCAAGGATTCGCGGCAACCATACAGGTTGTCGAACTTGGACTTGGTTACAGCGTCGTTGACGTTGATGGCAGGGAACAGCAATTGGCCGCTTTGCTCGAGCTGATACAAGCGGTGTACGCCTGTGGTGGTCTCTTCAGAAACGCCGCGGATGTTCTTTGCAACTTCGTGCCAATGGGTAGGATTGGCTGCATAGGTGCGAGCGAGTCTGTCCATAACAACTTGGAATTCCTTGTTATCGTAGGACTTTTCAAGCAAGCTAGGATTGTTTTCAACTTCAACGCCCTTATGCACCATCAAGGTTGCATCGCCGCCGTCGTCAACAATCAAATCTGGACCAGAACCATCAGGCCACGTCAACGCCATTTCCGTGCACCACCAGAACTCTTCCAAGGTCTCGCCCTTCCAAGCAAAGACCGCAGCCATGCCCTGCTCAGCAATGGTTGCTGCGGCATGGTCCTGTGTGGAGAAAATATTGCAAGAAGCCCAACGCAAGTCAGCGCCAAGTTCATACAGGGTACGGATAAGCATGGCTGTTTGGGTCGTCATGTGCAAAGAACCCATAATTTTCAGGCCTTTAAGAGGCTTGCTTTCGCCATACTGCTCAATGAGGCTCATGAGGCCAGGCATTTCACGTTCGGACAACTGCAAGTCCTTGGCACCAAAGTCAGCAAGGGCCATGTCCGCTACCTTGTACGCAAGGCTCAAATCAAGTGCTTCTGCACGGTTCGCATCGGTCATTAGTAAGCTCCATTATTGGGATTTATTTTTTTGTTTTTTGGTTAGCATGGGGAATGGGTAAGAAAACTTTTGGAAAAGTCTCTTTTCTTCCAGCTAGGAAACAAGCTACTCAGCAACAGCTAACACCATGTGCAGGGCCAGACTTTTTTCAACACTTTGCTTGCGTGCGGACTGGAGGGTAAAACCTGCATTGGTGAGCATTTGGGTCAGGTGGTCGAGGTCGAAGCCGAGCCAGCGGTCACCGTAGTCGGTGCGCATGCGTTCGTTGCCGTGCTGGTCGAAGTCGGCTACGAGCAGAAGTCCACCCTTACACAGAACACGGCGGATTTCCGTGAGGGCTGCTTGGGGGTCGGAGAGGTGATGTAAGACCATGTTAATACAGGCAAAATCAGCCTCGCCATCGCGTAAGGGCAAGTGGTCTAGCTCGCCAATGCGCAGAGATACGCGGTCAGCACCTTCTACGAAGCGGCGGCGTGCCAACTCGAGCATACGCGGCGAACCGTCAACCCCGATGACTTCGCGGCTGTGTTCGAGCATGCGCTCCAGCACCGAACCTGTGCCACAGCCAAGGTCTACGGCAACAGCGCAGGGCTGTACGGATGGTTCACCAGATGGGGATACAGGCGAGGACGCCGACTGAGGCATAGACAGGGCTACAGCCGCGGCAAGGTCAAAGCCACCAAGCACCTCGCGGTTCAGCTCGTCCCAATCTTCGGCAATGGCGTTGAAGAATTGGCGCGTCTTGAGGGCACGTTCTTCAATCATTTTTTGAGCCATGTCGAGGTCAGCTTGCAAGACCATGTCCACGGTGATGAAGGGCGCAATGGCATCCAAAAAGGAGCGACCTTCACCCTCTGGGGACGCAGAATAAAAGACCCACAGGCCATCGCGTCGCGACGTTAAAAGTCCTGCGCTGGTCAAAATCTTGAGGTGACGTGATACCCGAGATTGGCCCATCTCTAAAATGGTCACAAGCTCATTCACCGACAATTCATGACGATGCAAAACATGCATGAGCCGCAGACGTGTTTCGTCGGACAGGGCTTTAAAATACTGAAGTGCAAGCGACATAGGACCTCAAGAGTTGTGGCGAGCCAAAGGAAAATTTGTGCTAAATGGGAAAGATGAGCCAGAGGGAAATTTGTGCTAAACGGAAAAGATGCATTAGGTTGAACTTTGCGAGATGGAGATACGCTAGATGAAAAGATATATCAAGCAAAGTTGATGCATTTATATTTGATTGGACGCATATAGTCAAGAGCAGAGTTTGGGGTGAGCCTTTCGCGAGCTAGCCTTTCTGCCTTCGTATCTGCCCACTCATTTCATGCCATAGCCCTTGTGGAAGAGGCGTGGCAATCTGCAGCAAGCTATGCTATCTCTTTGTTGGCGAGGGCAGGGATCTTATATACTGTTAGGTTGCCGCGCACGCATGGACAGCCGTGCACGCATGGCAATTCGTCCTTATATCAGCACTCCCATCCACAACCATTTTACCTGCGAACACATTTTATGAAAGGCATCAGCGACGGTATACGTCAATTTCTTAATGCGCGGGGCGGTCAACGTCAGCGCATGGTTATCAAGCTTTGGGAGCATTGGGACATGGTCATGGGGCCAGATATTGCGCCCTTGGCCTTTCCTCTTGGGCGACACAAGGAGACCCTTTTGGTTGGGGCTGAGGACAATATGGCCGCGCAGGACCTGAGCTATATGACGCCCGAAATTTTGGAGCGCGCCAACGCTTTTATGCTTGATGAGCCGCAACCTGTGTTCACCAAGGTGAAAGTGCATCTCTTTATGGGACGCGTGCCCATGGATTTGCGCCGCCTGTCAGTCATAGAGCCAAGCCGGACGCCGCTTCCTCCGCGACCAGATAATCTTGGCAAGCTTGGGAATAGCCTTGACCCCAATTCTGCTGTGGGTCGCTGTTACCGTAAATATGTGCAGATGTATGATGAAGTTGAGCCTGTGCATCAGCCGCCCAAAATGCAGGGAAAAAGCCCGTATCCACCCTATATTCCGTGGAAGGCGAAGAAGTAGACGGACAAGGCCTACTTTTCTAAGGAAAATATACACAGTTTTTCAAGTTTTTTTATTAGTATTATCAATGGATTATCATACAAAAATAAAAAAAGTAAAAAAACTTCTTGACGAGCACATTGTTTTCGTCCATAAAGGGCTTCCGACGTTGTCGGTCAAGCGTTCCCATCGTCTAGCCGGCCTAGGACAACGGCCTTTCACGCCGTCGACAGGGGTTCAAATCCCCTTGGGAATGCCAACGAGAATATAGCACTCACTGCAAAGTGGGTGCTTTTTCCGTTTTGTGGGCCATGGTTAAACTGCGCGGTGTGGTTCAAGCTGCGCGATGTGGTTCAACTGCGCGAGCTGTGACTCAGGACATGAGGCTCAAGCTAATGTGACCTACCCAATCATGACTATATTTAAGATGCATGGCCCTTCGTTTCTGAAGGGCTTTTTTATGGTGTTTACTGCGTGGCTTTATGTCTTTTGGTCTTACCGTGTCCTTGTTGAGTCTTGTTCGGTCTTGCATTCTGAACGCAAAAAAGGACCTACAGTTTCCTGTAAGTCCTTGAATTGACTTTGGCGTCCCCAAGGGGATTTGAACCCCTGTCGACGGCGTGAAAGCCGAACGACGTGCGCCAGCCACCAATAAATTTCAATAAGTTAGAGTGCATTAAAAGCTATTAAAGGCTACTGAAATGCATCGAACCGCGCTCTATCTTGTAAACAAGCTTTGTGTACAGCCTTTTGAAGGCTGTCGTCTTATGACCTTGGCGTACTTTGGGAATGGAACTCTTTTCCCTCTTTTTGTGCGCCCACCGCCCACCTGCTTTGCCCTAAACAGGACAAAAGTATGGTGGGCTTTTTTATGCCCTTTGGCTGGAGTAAAAACGCTCTCCAAATATCTTTTCATCAAAAAGGAGGCCAAAATGAGACAAAAAAGCAAAAGAGCGCAGAAATCCAAAGATAACAAGACTGAGGAAATCAGGCTCGATGCCATTCTAAACAGTAAGAGTCCTGTCATCCGTCAGGTATTTGTTGATTTCTTGTCTGATGAAATGGACCAAGCTCAAGAACGTGCCCTTATCCGTAGTGGGGTTCGTTTTCGTCACCTACTTTCACCACGTCAGCAAGAGCTAGTTCTCCAACGTGCAAAAGAGCTTTCTTTAGCAATTGTGTAGCAAGGTACATTTATCTATGAATTAGGAAGAAAAACAAAAAACCGAGCTGAATGTTGGCGCATTCAACTCGGCAAGCCCTTATGGGTAAAATTTCTCTCTAACAGATGAGAAACTTTACCCATGTCTAAATCCACTGTCAAGGTGGGGGGCTATACTTTTGTCTTTTTTCCATAACCAACAGGAAAAAATATGAAAACTTTGACCCCTTCGCGCTTCATGACTGTAGGCGACAAACACTATGCTCAATTTGCACTTGAAGACAGAGAACTCCCTTCAGGCGCAACCTTGTTATATACTACCTTATTCAAACACGCAGGTCAGAAGGACCACTGCTGGCCATCCCAAGCACGACTTGCGGCACTTTGTAAATGCAGTCAAAGAACTGTTAAAGCATATCTTCGCCAACTGATTCACCTTGAGTATATTCTTGTTGAGAAGAAAGGCTTGCATAATATTTACCACTTGCTTCTTACGCCACGGATACAACGCCTCATTGATAAGTCGGGATTGCCACTCCAGCCCGTAGGTGAAAAATCTGCACCTATTAAGGGGCAAAAAACGTCTGAAGTAGGGGAAAATTTTGCCCCTAGAAATAAGAATAAAGAAAGAAGAAAAACACCCATACCTCAAGCAAGTTTTCATGCACCTACGTTGCCTCCATCAGCGACTTTGGGAGTTGAAAATTCGGCTTCAAAGCCCAAAAAAGAGAATGTCTATAGCGCAAGCTTTGAACGTCTCTTTGACGCATGGCCAGTGAAGCAAGACAAGCTTTCTTGTGCCAAAACCTATGCCCAGCTTGCTAAGGCCAAGCGCTTACCAGCCATTGACGTAATTCTTACCGCCATTGGGCGTATGAAAAGCGAAGATAGGCGTTGGCAAGCTGGCTATGTGCCAAACCTAAAGTTTTGGCTACTTGGGGAACGCTGGAATGATGAACCATTACAGGCGACTAGCTCTACATCAACGGCTACTACAAGGGCTACTACATGCAGTGGAGAAGCGTCTCCTTCTCGCAATTCTGCACACACAGAAGGTTTACAAGTAGCACTCAATCACTTGCAACAAGCTATTGCTATACCCAAAAAAATCAATGAATTAGATAGCACTGTTGACGCTCTTCAAGAGCTATGGCCTTCTCAATCACGGCAAAGGATTTTTGCCAGTATTGGCTTGGCTAAGTGCCGTGGCCTTTCGCTTTCTGCGCTTGCGCAACAAGCAAGTAGCTACATGGGAGAGCTTAAAGGCTCTGCTCCGTCTATGCCTTTAAGCGACTGGATACGGGGCAACTGTTATGCACCATGCTGATAGTAAGGGGTTGAAACACAACCATTTGTAGGCTTCAGGCTTGCAAGCTTCACACAAGTTGTGAAGGAATATCTCTTGCTTAACAAGTCTGACAGAATGAAAGCTCTCTTTATGGCTCAAAATTTCGTTGACAAAAAGCTTTTTGTCGTTCTATTTTTGCGCATATAAGACAAAAAGTCCTTTGAGTTTTTGTGAGGTAATATGAAAAGAGAAGCAATAAGCACATTATCTATTTGGAAAAAATCAGCAAACCGCAAGCCATTGATTATCCGTGGTGCGCGGCAAGTAGGCAAAACGTGGCTCATGCAAGAGTTTGGGCGTCAGCATTATGCACAAACAGTGTATATCAATTTTGACAATGACCCACGCATGGCGGCCTTATTTCGCATAGATATGGACTGCAAGCGTATTCTTATGGGCTTGGAGCTTGTGGCTGGCCATGCCATTGATATTGAAAAAACACTTCTTATCTTTGATGAAATTCAAGCCGTACCTCAAGCATTGGCTTCATTGAAATACTTTTATGAAACCATGCCAGAATGCCATATTATATGCGCAGGTTCGCTGTTAGGCGTTGCCTTACATGAAGGAACATCTTTTCCTGTGGGCAAAGTTGATTTTTTAGACTTGCGTCCTATGTCATTTATTGAATTTCTACAAGCAACAGGCAAAACACTCTATGCAGAAAGCATAGACCGCCAAGATTGGGGCTTACTCACATCATTTAAGACAACCCTTATTGAAGCCCTTAAACACTATTTTGTCGTTGGTGGTATGCCAGAAGCTGTGGCGCACTTTGCAGAGCACCACGATTTTAACCGTGTACGGGCCATTCAAACGGCCATTCTCACTGCATACGAACAAGATTTCTCAAAGCATGCACCAACAGCAGAGGTTCCACGTCTAAGAATGCTATGGAATAGTATTCCTTCACAGCTATCAAAAGAAAACAAAAAGTTTGTTTACGGCGTTGTTCGCAAAGGAAGTAGAGCCAAAGATTATGAAATGGCCTTATTATGGCTGGCAGATTGCGGCCTTGTGCATTGTGTCCATCGTATCACAGCTCCACGTTTACCCTTGCGCTCCTATGAAGAAAGGGCTTTTAAGCTTTTTTTGCTGGATGTGGGCTTGCTTGGGTGTATGGCAAGGCTTGCACCACAAATTATTTTAGATGGAGATGCTCTTTTTACGGAGTTTAAAGGCGCACTCACAGAGCAGTATGTTTTGCAAGAGCTTTTGGCATATTCTAATAGAGAAGAACTGGCGTGGCCTAAAGAATATGTAACATACTGGGGCAATGATGCAGGCACAGCAGAAATAGATTTTGTGGTAGACAATTCTCAAGGTAATGCTTTCAATACTCATGCAGGCATTATCCCCATTGAAGTAAAGGCCACACAAAATTTACAAGCTAAGAGCTTGAAGGTCTATCGAGAAAAATATCAGCCTGCACAAAGTATTCGGACTTCCCTTGCTGATTATAAAGAGGAAAATGGTCTTGTAAATATTCCTCTCTATGCCTTTGCTAGTGTGATGCGTAGGGAGGGGAAAGTTTAACGGGGGCATTTCATATCTTGCCATGCTGTAAATCCTTGCCATGCTTGCAAGCATTCACAGCATGGCAAGGATTTCTAGGAAGACTTTGAAGCAATACCTAGCTTCTCAAGATATTCATCAATATTTTTTTCAATGGCCTCAATAACAAATTTTGTGCGAGACATACGAAGCTCGTGGGTAATATAATCAAGCTTGTTCGCCAACGACTCTGGATAACGGATAGAAAGTTGGCGTTCAGGCTCTTTCTTTTTTTGAAATTTTTCCCAAGGCATGACTTGAGATTCTGGGGCTTCTTCTGGGGTAGAGGAACTACTCTCTTGTCCAGAAGCTTGGTAGATGAAAGCCTCTTGTTCGCTCAAGCTAGGTCGTTTGCTAAAAGTATTATTTTTGCTCATAGCTCAAAATCTCCTCTTTGAAGGCAATCATTTCATTTTTAGCCTTTGGATCAAAAATATCTTTAGGAAGCTCAGAAACCGACAGCCCTTCTTTAGCAGTTCGTTGGAACGCTATTCTTTCTTTTAATACAGCATCAAGAACTGACAGCTTCGAGCCTTCGAGATGCTGTGAGATGATAGCATGACTGTTAGCCTTAGCAGTTGTGCTTCCTCGATTAACCACTACTTTTGTAATCAAGTTAGGATTTAGAACGCTTTTAACCTCAATAGCGAGCTGTTCAATATGCTCCGTAGACCATAGGTCATACTGGCTTGGAACAACGGGGATGATGCACATATCGGCGATGACGAGGGAAGACCGCATTTGAATGGACTCCTTCCCTGGAGCGTCAATAATGATGTGGTCATATTTTGGAGCAAGTGCTTTCACATCTTCAGCTACGTTACCAAATTTTTGAATGCAGGTAATTTGCTCTATTGATTGTTGCTTTTTTGTTGCCAGTCTTCGAGTAGCCGCCCAATCACTCGCACTGCCTTGTTCGTCTGTATCAATAAGTAGAACATCTTTTTTATCGGAAGCCAAAAGAGCTGCTAAGTTTGTGGCGATTGTGGTCTTACCGCACCCACCTTTTTGGTTCGCAATGAGAATAATCATATGCTCTCCTTGTGTTTCATTATCATGAGTATGTTTTTATATTTCATCATTGCAAGCCTGTCAAGAATAGCAAGTATTGCCATGCTGTAAATGCTTGCAAGCATTTACAGCATTCTTCGATATGTGACCTGAACAAGGATTTTGAAAATTATATAATTACACCACTCCCTTAGCACATTCTTCCATAGTACAGGGTGCGCAATTAATACTGTATCATTGCGTGAGGAGAGTATGAAAAAATACATGTATGTGCGCACCTTGGCCGTCATATTGGCGATTACATTAAATGTAGTCATCGTATGGGTAGCAGAAGCCCAAACAAACCAAGCACCACCACAAGCTAATCAAGACGCTTCTCAAATTCTTGAACACTATGCCATGGTTGGCCGCAATCCAGCACATGGGAATCAAGCGGTCTCTAACCCTGATGGTGGGACGGATGCCGAAGCTACAAAGAACGAACACCAAGTGCTCTTTGAAGAAAGTTTACAGCATCTTATGCCTCTTTCTGAAGAGCAAATTTATGAGTACCGTCAACATTCTGACAGACGGGAACGTGCCTTACTCCCTGTTTCACCGCATCTTAATTCGCGAACTGTGCGCGTATCTTTGGAGCCTGGTAAATCTCCTGTAACGGTACAAACAACAGCTAACATAGCCACATCACTTGTTTTTCATGATTGCACGGGTAAGCCTTGGCCTATCACGTCTGTGACCAATGGTGGACCTAATTTCTTTCAAGTGCTGCGCCCTGAGCTACAGGACGGCAACTTACTCAATGTCATGCCCATGCAAGATTACGGTGCATCGACCCTTGTGATTACCCTTGAAGGCAAAGACATTCCCTTAGTCATTCGCCTTGAGTCTGATTCCGTACGTTCGCCCAAACGCAAAGCCGATGCGCTCTTGCTCTTTCAACTCGCCCATCGTGGTCCTCATGCAGAAACGCCCATCACAAATAACATTCAAGAAACGGTTACGTCTGACATGTTGGCCTTTCTTGATCATGTGCCACCTAAAGATGCTGTCATCGTCAAAACCAAGTCTAAGCACGAAAAGCTCACTATCTGGAAATATCAAGACAAGCATTATATCCGCACCAACCACACACTAATGTGGCCTGCGTGGTCTGCCGTGGTCAACGGTGCTGGTAATATCAAGTGCTACGAAGTGCCCATTACCTCACGCTTTATTCTTTCATGCGATGGCACAATGGAAAGCGTTCTGCTTCAAAATGCTACGTCTACAAGAGAAGTGCCCCATGAGTAAGCTCAATACAACTGAAAAGAAGAGACGCTTCATCCTATTTTGTCTTTTGGGTATTGTCATAGTAGTCGGTATTATTTTGGCTTCACTTATGCTTTTTGCGCCCAATAGAATGCCGTCTGAGTCACGCATGACCTCACCCAAAAACGATGCCATTCAGGGTGGAGCCAATATTGACGGCAATGCAAGCTCTGAAGAGTACAATCGAAAATTACAAGAGCACGACAGCCAACAAGCTAATACGGCCTTGAAAGCTGGGGAAAGTTTTGTCCCAACGCCTACAGGGCAACGCAAGCCTCCTGTGCAAAAAAAAGAAGATGCGCCTCCTAGTCCTCCACCAGTAGAACAAGTGCGCACAGCTCCAGTGCAAACACCGCGAGCAAACCAGTCCTCCAACGAAATGAAAAAACGCATGTTGGAAGATTTAGCGGCTTTGGACAGCAAACTCACAACTGTTTCTGTGAGCACTGGCAACATTGCCTATATCCGTGAAGCTGAAAGTCTTGTTCCCACTGAGAAAGTAAATACAGCGGCACA
The DNA here is from genome assembly GCA_044433065.1 of Pseudomonadota bacterium. Classification (GTDB taxonomy): domain Bacteria; phylum Desulfobacterota; class Desulfovibrionia; order Desulfovibrionales; family Desulfovibrionaceae; genus Nitratidesulfovibrio. Next base: position 13,325 of record JAWXUA010000030.1, on the reverse strand, counting down.
AAGCAGTGCCGCCACACTTACAACTGGCCTCAAAGCAGGCGACATACTCTATGCCATTATAGATACTGGAGTAAATTCCGACGTTCCTTCTGCGGTCATGGCTACTGTGGCCACAGGAAAATACAAAGATGCGCGTTTATTAGGGAGCTTTCAACGCTTTGAAGAGCGTCTTGTGCTCACCTTTACCCGAGCTATCTTGCCTGATGGGCAAAGCTTTCAGCTTGAAGCCTATGCCATTGACCCCAAAACCACAGAAGCCTCGGTGGCTAGCTCTGTTGATACCCACTTTTTTAGTCGTTGGGGTGGCTTAGTTGCCTCTGCATTTTTGGAAGGGCTTGCGGATGCAAAGCTTTATAGCGGAGCAGAAAGCACGGTCTATGGAACTAGCCTCACAGGCGACCAGATGCTGTGGAATACCTACAGCCCAGCAGACCAAGCATGGATAGCCGCTGGCAAGGTTGGTGAGAAAGCAGGGAAGATTTTTGAAAGTAATTTTGACCGTGTTCCCACTGTGTACTTGAAAAGCGGTTCTCCCGTTGGCGTGCTCATTCTCAACATAGAGGCAAAGTGAGTAAGGTATGGAAAACTATGTTGAAAATGTCATTCCTCATCTGCAAACATGGTGGCCTGTCCTTATTAGCTTGGCCTATCTCATCGGAATAGCCTTCGCCTTTATATCCCTTGTACAGGCCATTAGCCATAAGCACCGCTTTAATCGTTCGGTAGCTGTGTGGACATTTTGGTGTGCCGTTTTGCTCCTGAACTTGCCTACGCTCATGGATTCCTTGGCCATGACGGTATTCAATCAAAGCTCAGAACAGACTTTGAGCTACAGCCCTCCAAGCTCGCAAGGGTCCGTTTATATTCAGTTTGCAGTGTACGCCATTGCAACTGTGGGGCTTGTCGCCATAGTTCGTGGTCTTTGTCTTTTACGCGATACGCCAAACCAAGCCATGAACTTCAGCCGTGGTATCGTCCATCTTTTTGGCGGCATTATTGCGGTCAACCTTGTCAGCATAAGTATTGACTTTGCTATCTCTATATTGTTTTATACATTATCGTTACGTCACATTGATATTTTATAGCACAACTTTACTCAAGGAAAAGATATGAGAGAGGGAAGGAAAGATTTCTGTACATCTATTTCTTTAGCTGTATTACTTACCGTTAGTGTTCTCCTAGGCTGTGCCTCATTTGCACAGGCCACAATAGCAACGCTATATGGAGTGGTAATACAGCTTCAAAATGAAGAGTACGAGCAAGCATATAATGATGCAACATCCTTATATCAAGGAAATTTTGCTAACGTTGAAGCTAAGTTTCTTCTCGCCATTGCGGCATAAAAGAGTGGGCGTCCATCCGAAGCAATTGTCCACCTTGAAGAATTACAGATGATTAGCCCATCATATCAAGGCGCATTCCAACTCGCTAACACCTATCTTGTAACGGGCAATCTCCCTCGCGCACGCAAGCTTTTTAACGAGCTATACGCCAAGAACCCACCTGAAGAAATGAAGCTCGCCATTGCAACACAGCTTGAGCTTATCAATAGATTAGAGCGTAGTCCCAGTTCCGCCATTGCAACGCTGGGCAAAAAATCTGGCCACAGCTTGCACGGTTATCTGCTCACAGGCTTTACATGGGACAGCAATCCACGCCTCAGCCCCTCAAGTCGTTATATTGACTCAGCCATCGGTCAATTAGAACTCAATTCCAACTACGCGGAAAAAGCTGATTTCATGACTTATGAACAAGTGGCTTTGAACTACGCATATAATTTTGAAAATTCACCTTGGGCCATTAAGAGCTCCCTTTTTGGTCACACAGGATTTTATAGCACCATAAAAGAGCTTGACCACCAATTCTATTCCATGCGCCTTGGCCTTGCATACGAAACAAATCGCTTTGGCCTTGGCGTCCACGGCATTGCACAATCATTGTACCAAGACTACGACGATGCTTTAAGCATTCTTGGTGGCGAAGTGTCTGGCCATTTTGCAATCAATCCTAATATGATTCTCTATGGCACATGGCAATGTACAGAAAAGGAATATTACAATTCCTATTCAGAACATGCACATAATAACCGCCTTACTCTTGGTCTTGCCACACAATTACAAGATATGCACGTCGTGAATGTGTCCGCCGGTTATGAACTAGAAGACGCAACTCACAGATTAAATAGCTACCAACGCTTTTTTGGCACAGTTCGCTATGAAGCACGTTTGCCACACAAGTTCACCCCATACGTATATGGCCGTATCCAGAACACAGACTACCAAGATGAAGACTGGCTTTTTGCTGATACGCGCAATGACAATGAATATGAGCTTGGCATAGGTGTACGCAAAGTCCTTTGGGAAGACCTTGAGGGCGGCTTGGCATTTGATGTGGATTGCCGTTACGCCTACACGGACAGGCACTCTACCATCGACATGTACGATTGCGTGCGCAATACCCTTTCCATGCAATTCCGATTCTTATTCTAAGAAAGCTTAGGGAGTACAGCTATGTTACATATACGTTCTTTAGTATGCGCAATCTTGCTTGCTGTTTTGTCTATGGTGCAAGCGGTGAATGTACAAGCCGCTGTTGGTGATATTGAAGGTAAATACATCACTGGTGAATATATTTTTGTTGAAGATGGTGATAATCCTTGGGGCATGTATAGCACGTCTGTGACGGAAACGGAACGTGTGCTTTTGCCTGATGGGAATTTGATGTATGTGAATAGGTTTATTGGGAAAGAAGATGTAGATTTTGCAGATAGTCAAAATAGTCTAGGATACTATGCTACATCTTCTCAGCCTATATCAGTTTTTACTCGTAACCCAAAAACACAATTGTATTCAAACAACCAAAATACTCCGATAACGGACTATATTAACCAAGTAATAGGGGGAGTCAACACTGAAGCTATATATCAAAATGGATCTACCGAAAGAACGATAGTAGTTCCTCCACTTCGCAAAGAATTAAGTCCATTTTTTTCTAATCCAATGAGCATTGAGTATGTAAGAAATGTAACCAACATTAGCGGCAATAAGGTTTACGCATACTCCTATACTAACGGGGAATACTCACAAGTTCTTCCAAACGGCTCAAAGGTTCATGGCTTTGTTGAAGGAATTATTTTCGAGCAGGCCGATACGCAACAAATGCTTTATATGATAAGCTTAACTACAGCTACCATGACCACTCAAGGAAAAACAGTACCTTTCTACAGACTACGCATTTCACAACTTGACACTGGAGAGGATTCCCCCTGTTATATACAAAATACCCTTTTACAAGAACAGGCAGGAAAAATCCGTGATAAATTTACCTCTCATAACCATCTTTTATCTACCTCAGGAACAAGACCTGAATGGATAGACGGGGCTATAATTGTCGACGACTTACGTCACTTGGGTATTAGTGTTCTTGCTGAACGGAAGACCAATCTAGCCCCTCTCGTAATCTACCTAGGTATTGTCGCTGTAAGTGTCGCAGCAGACTATGTTGCAGATTGGGTCCAGACATGGGATGACTCTGCGGGGAAACAGGATGCTTTAAATTTCATTGGAGGCATACAACTTGGAGCCACTGTAATGACTCTAGGCACAGCTAGCACTGCCGCAGAACTTATGAGAAATTATCTGGTAAACGTCCCATTAGCAGTGCTAAACTTGGGCAAAACAGCTACCTCTGATATAAACAGTGACGCAAACATGACTTTAGCTGTAGCTAATATACCTGTATCCGTGGTTAATTCTGCACTTGGAGGCATACAAAGCACAACGAATATTTTGCTAGCTGCCCACGATGTAGGCGAAAATCTAAGACGTGAGGCAGAGATGAATAATGAGCTTCTTGAGATTTGGCAAAACCTTCTAGACCAAGTACAAGACCAACAAGCTCGGGAGCAACTTGAAGCATATATAGCATATTTGGATGAGGTATTTGGCGATACAACTCCAATAACCGATATTGATGACCTTATTGCAAGGAATATGGTCTATTCATACTCTGGTGATTCAAATAACATCACTGCTATGTATAGTGACGGGACTTACACTGGAAGCATCACCGACTTAAATGACCTCACGAGTTCAATAAATCTCAATGTTGATTTCGGTCAAAGAACATTTACCGGAAGCGCAACCGTTGCAGGAATGTGGAGTTTCTCTTACGTGGGAACTACTTGGAACTCTACAAAAGACTTCTCTCTAACCCTATCTGGAAATCTTTTGTCTGATGGTTTGCAAGGGACTGTTGACAGTATTGTTGATAATATACTTGTCGACAATAACACATTTACACCTAGTAATAGTTCTGTTTCTGGTGAGTTTACTACTACAGAAGCAATTCAAGTTGAGGGCGCTGTCGATGCAACGTTTAATAGTGGTCAAAGCCTTAGCATAGACTTCTCCGCAACAAAGCAATAACATCCCATCCCACACAAACAAGCCCCCACATCTTCCTAGTAAGAAGGTGTGGGGGCTTTCCTGCTTCTCTTCCTTGTCTCGCCATCCACTTAAACTACCCCACAAAGCATTTAAAAAGCCTTGTTTCACGTATCTATATGCCCAATTGTGCAAACAGGTCATCAGCGTCTTTAGCATAATGCAAATTCTCTTTGCGCTCTATCTGCTCAAGCACTTCTATTGTTTCTGCATTTGGCTCGTGCCCAAAAGGCTGGCTCTTATTACTGGCAACCTTGGTCAACGGTTTATCACAGGTATCAGGGCGATAAGTATGAGCATAATCGGTAGCTAACATTCTAACCTCCTTTCATAAAATAACAAATTAAGCGTAGCTCAAATGAGCACCATGTCAATACATGTGAGCTTAGCCGCATAAAATTCATGCAAACAGGAAAGACTATGGCAACAGAACTCCCTGCAACAGCACAAGTTTTGCTCTCAACCGACGCTAGTAAGCAATTCCTTGATACCCTTTTGGGCCAAGGTTGGGATACTTGGGGCAATGAGCTTGCTGGCGACCAAGCCGCAGAAATGATGCTTTCATTTTTTGAAGCCTTTAACTTAGTTGCCTTGGCTATCGTGTCTGGCTTGTTCATTTGGGTCATGGCCATAGCCGTAGCAGGGACAGCACATGAAGGCACACCCTTTGGCAAAAAGTACAGCTCGCTCTGGATGCCTCTACGCTTTGTTGCTTCTATGGGGGCCTTAGCTCCTATTTTTAAAGGCTTGAGTCTTTTTCAAATTGCCATTCTGGCTTGCATCGGTTTCTCCATCAACCTTGGCAACTATGTTTGGGACTTGGGCGTGGATTATTTTGTCGAGCATTGCGGACAAATTACTGTTCAAGCTCCTGACCAAAATGTCACCCAATATTCCGCCATTACCAACGGTTCCTTGGAATCTTTAAGCTTGCAATATTATTTGAATGAACGCCGTGGACTTAATATTAATCCAGGTGGCGAATGGCAATTTTCTTCAAATTGGTTCAGCTCTGGAGGAGAGTATACCTTTATTTTCAATGGCAATGCAGGCTCCATTACAGTGGATTGTATCGATGAAAGCGACGCTTTGTGCCGTGGCAAAGTGAATGCTGTGGGGACGGCCATTTCTTCCTTATCGGCCTTATTTTCAGGGGGCACAAGACCTTGCTACCCCTAAAATATTGACCCTCTTGCCCCGTCCAATACATCCAATGCGGCAAATAACGTCAATGCCACCATTCTTACAGAACTACAAAGCTACGCTAATCAAGGACAACTACAAGAAAAACTAGCTGATTTTACGGACATTGCCACACAATATGGTTGGTTCATTGCAGGCTCTTCGTACTGGTCCATCTCCCATTATCATAAAGCCAAATCAAGAAGTACGCGAAGCCATGTACTCTGGTATATCCTATAGCCCAGCAGAATACACGTCCTCAGAAATGCTCGCCCAAGTCTACTTAGTCGTATGGTCTGCACGATTACGAAGCGACTAAAGAACGCGTAGCCAACTATATCAAGACAGCCTACACCACACGGCGCGGTATTTCCGACACCACAATGGCCCCAGCCGTTACCAATGAAAACAGTTCGCTAGACCAGCTTGGTTACTGGATACGCACCACGCTCAACTCCCTTGTTGCAGGCAATATCTTGCCAATTGCTGTAGAAAAACTTTCCTCACAAGACCCCATTATGGCCATCTCCAATGTCGGCGACTATTTCATCGGCACTGCATGGGGCCTTGCATCCGCCTTGGGTGTTCTTGATGTGGCGCAATCAATGGGCAAGGCCATTCCTCTTGTGGGCAAAGCAATTCCTAGCTTCGACAAATATATTAGTTTTCTGCTGTTCTGCGTCTTCCTTCCGCTCCTGCTTTATGGCCTCGTCTTGGCCTATTACTTACCTGCAATCCCTTTTATTCGTTGGGTTTCTGCGCTGATTGGTTGGGTAATCCTCATCGTGGAATCTCTTGTGGCCGCGCCGTTATGGCTATGCGCTCATGCCTTGCCAGAAGGTGACGGGGCCGCAGGTCAACACGGCAAGCGTGGTTACTTCCTCTTGCTCGCCATTCTTATTCGTCCTCCTCTCATGGTGACGGGCTTTTTCTCGGCCATCATTCTCATGAATGTGCTTGGCATCATGATAGGCCAAAGTTTTGAAATGTTCGTTGCTGGTACTGCGTAAAGCAAAATCCTCGGCATTACGGGCACACTCTCCATGCTCGTCATCTTTTCCAATTTTCTTGGGGCATTGTGGTCATTATGGCGGCCAACAAATTCTTTTCTCTTATTCACTATCTCCCTGAACACGTCACCAATTGGCCCATAGATGAAGCGGTCTAGCAGTTCCACTCTCTCGGCGAAAAAGAAGACCAGTCGGGCGTCAAAAACGTCTTCATCGGCTCCACTAATGCGGTCAACTCTGGTGTCCATGGTGCAAAGGAGCTTCGCACGAAGGCTACTAGCTCATCCACAAAAGGAGAGCGTTTCTCTCAAAAAGCAGGCGTATCATATGATACGTTCAGGAGTTAGGCCATGCTTCAAAGCCTTAAACAACTTCTTCAAATCCGCTCAAGTAAGCAACGTATCCAAGGCTTGCGTAGCACCATGAATGACCGCCTAAATGCTTTTCGGCAAGACCGAAGCCCTGAAGCCCAACGTGCCCTTAATGGAAAATTCAAGGCCGTGCTTCGGGCATGGGGTATCAAAAAAACAAAGCTTATTCCTCGTGTCATAGAGGCTCTTTATCTGCGCTGTATGGTCTTTAGCTTGGCCATGCTGTTTAGCCTCGTTGCGGCCTTTTTTCTGCAAAGCTTCGTGGCATATATCTCATTGGTCTTCTTTCTTTTGCCGTGCCTTTTGGGACTTGTGACAAGCCTATGGCGCATTTCAATTCTGAAACATCGCCGTTTTGTTCCTTTCTCTCGTTGGATAGTGTCCCTCGTATATCCCATTAACAATAAAGGAAATATGTCATGCTAAAAAATATTGTTTTCCTTTTCGGTGCTAGCCTTTCCCTCATGGCTTGTGCGCAAAAGTCCACCGTATACATCAAAGAAGTTCCCACCGATTTTGTCGTCGTCACTCTCGGTGACGCCGCTGAACAAGCTCATAGTGAATTGGCCATGCTTGCCAAATTACGCGGCCAAGGCTTGGAGCCTCTTTTGCCTCCACCTGACCCATCTTTAGAACAAGAAATTTCTATTACATGGACGGGTATAGCTAGCGGCGCACTCAAGGAAATTTGTTTGCAAATTGGCTACCGCTACAAAGAAACAGGCACGCCTTCTACACAGCCTCTTATGGTTGTGGTGCGTGGCTTGAATCGTCCAGCATATACGCTCATCCTAGCATAAGCGTTACCTTTTCAGGACATTGCATGGCAAATTCAACCTCATGGAATTATTCGCATTGACCCCATTACCCCATCCTATTAAAGACACTCACCTTGGCCAAAACGACCAAAGGAATGGAGTAATTGCTATGAAAAATGCCACCTACATTCATTCTGGAAAGTCTCTATGCCTTTGTCTTCTTTTAGTTTCTATGGTGCTGTCTCTTACAGCCTGCGCCAGTAAACAAGAGGCGTACATTCCTTCAACGCTCACAGCAGGAAAAATTGTCGTTGAACATCCTGCACCAGACACAACACACAAGAAAGACCCCGAGGCATTGGCAACACTGCTTGATATGAAGGGGGGAAAAGACAAGGAAAAGTCTGCGGTTATGGATATGCGCCCCAAGGCTATCCGTGAAGCGGCGCAACTTGTGACACTCCAAACCGCCATGGCATGGCGTTATGAAACTTTAGTTGCCATCACCGAAAAATACAGTGCCATCATGGACACAGCCTTTAACTTTGCGCCGTTGCTTATGACGCAAGGTGATACGCTCATCATGCCACCAGTTTTAACGACGGCTGGTACATCCATGCGCTTTGAAAGTGGCAAAACCGTCACTTCAGCGAAAACCACATATGAGTTGCTTGAACCTGCTCGCTATATCGCCACCATTCCCACTTGGCGTGAGTTCTTATTAGTAGATGCGTTCCCAGAACCAGAAAAGCCTAATCCTGCTGTGCTTCCTCAAAATGCAGAAGAGCGAGCCATCTGGAAGGAAGCCGTGCGAGAAGCATGGGTGCAAGGGCTTTATGAAGCGGACCAGCTCTATGCAGACAATGTGGCACATATGACGCGCTCATATCGTGGCGTCATGCTCTATCACCTGCTCACCGCTCAAGACCTTTTAAGCCGCGTGCATACGGCCTCTGCGGACATGGGCCTTCATGTCACCGACAAGGGGAACAAGCTCCACATTGGCCAAAAGGTCTACCGTATTACAGCTCCATCACGTTTCACTATCCCCAAGGAGGCAAAGCATGACTAGCCTAGCTTTCTATCCTCATGAACCCCGTATCCGTTGGGAATATACGGACATTAACGCCTTGCTTCTTTGGGCAACACAACAAGGCATGTCTGACCTGTATTTATGTTCTGGAAGCGCGGCGTGGATGCGCCTTTACGGTACTTGGCGACCTGTTACACAAAAAATCATCACCGCTGATGAACTTCTTAATGCTCTGGAACGATTTACAAAGAACAATTCCATTACGGCCTTCATCAGGTCTAGCCAATCTGACTACGACTTTGCCCATCAAATAGAAGAAGCTCGTGGTGTGCGCCGCCGTTATCGTGGCAATGCTACACCAGTTGCTGATGGCTATAGCACTGGGGTTAAAATTGTTTTCCGTGCCATTCCATCGGCTCCACCTGCCTTAGAAGATTTACACGTCGAGCAAACCATTCTTGAACATATTGCTCCTAGCAATGGCCTTGTCTTGGTGACAGGTGTCATGGGTAGTGGCAAGTCTACACTCATTGCCGCTATTTTACGAAGCATCATTGAAAAAGGTGGACGCCATGTGGCCACCTATGAAGCTCCCATTGAATTTGACTTTAACGCCATTCCCCACATTGGTGGACCAATTTCTCAAAGTACCATTCCAGAACATTTGCAGTCATTTTTAACGGCTACGCGCAATGCCACACGCACAGCACCTGACGTGGTGCTCATCGGTGAAAGCCGTGACCCTGAAACGTTGCGCGGCATGATGGAAAGCGCAGAAATTGGCGTTGCCGCCTATTCCACCGTGCATACCCGTTCTGTTCCTGAGACTATCAGCCGTATTATCAATGTCTTTCCCAATACGGAGCGATTGCAAATTACAGCAACGCTTTTGTCCTCTTTGCGCCTCATCATATCGCAACGCCTGCTCCCTTCAGTAGACAAAAGTGGCCGTATTGCCTTGCGTGAATTTTTGCCCTTCACGCCAACCATTCGAGAGACCTTGCTCAACACACCGCCAGAACGCCTCATTCAGGAAACAGAAAAGCTTTTGCTCCAACATGGGCAAACAATACAGAAGGCCGCAAGAAGCAGCTTCGCTGAAAAGAAAATCAGCAAAACTGACCTCATGGCCATTCTAGCTGAACGAGAGATGGAAGGTAGCCATGCGTAATGACCTTTTATGGCGTGATACGGGCCTTGCTCCCAAATTTTTCATTGTGGATGCACGGGCCATTTTCCCCATCGCTCTTTGGCTATTTCATTGGACTTGGTGGACCGCCACCATCGCTGTTGTAGGCGTTCTTGCTCTCTATCTTGTACAGCGCACAGGCATGACACCATTGGCTTTTCTTCGAGCATTGCGCGTGGCCTTCATAGGCAAACGACGTGAAACACGATTCAACGAAACAGTGTGGCGCAAGCGTTGCCGTTGGTAATTCAGGAGGGATATATGGACAGTAAACAAAATTCATACGGGCTTTATGATGCACCTATCCGCTCAACAACAAAGGGAAAAATCATTCTTACGCAAGAAGAGCTTCAGCGACAACTGGATGCAGGAGCCTTTAATCTTAGCCGTGATAGGGCCATAGCTTTAGGTTTTATCAATCCTGATGATGAGCAGGATACTGTCATTGTGGAAGTAAGGGAGAAATAATCATGAGCCGTACACCACAAGCAAGCGAACGTAAAAACCGCTTTCAAATAAGCCGTGAAGTACAAGAGGATTTCGTCAATTCCGTAGCAGAAAATATGTTGGCCCTCGCTCAAAGCGCGGGTAAATGGGAAAAGCCTTGGCAAACTCAAGGTGGCTTAGGCATGCCTTTTTGCGCCACCACTGGAAGAGAGTACAGCGGTGCAAACATGGTGAAACTGCTTTTAACGAGCATCACCAATTCCTATGCCGACGACCGCTGGATGACCTTCAAACAACTCCAAAAATTTCAAGAAGCTAATCCAGACCTCACCTTGCAAATACGCAAAGGCGAAAAAGGCACGAAAATTCTTCGCCCAGAAGAAATCTCTTTCACCATAGATGAAGACGGAAAGTGGGACTATTTAACGCCCAAACAAGTCAAAGAACTTCAGGAGCAAAAAGAGCAAGGCTTTGATGTGCCAGACATAAACCGCCTGACGCTCTTCTATCCTTTCACCGTTTTCAATGGCTCACAAATTGACGGCTTTCCACAAAAAGAACAGCCAGCCGTGGCCATGACAAGCGTGGAGCGCAACGAGTTTGTGGAACACTTCATTGCAAGCTCAGGCGTTCCCGTAAGACACCATAACGGTGGCGCATATTATACTGATGCAACGGACTCAATCAGTATGCCGTATCCTCAAAATTTCACGCAAAGTGACGAATATTACGCCGCCAAACTGCATGAATTTTACCATGCAACAGGGCACAAAGACCGTGAAAATCGTAAAGATGCCCAAACCATGAATGGCAAAAGCTACGCGCTTGAAGAGGTGCGAGCAGAAATGTTTTCCATGCTTGCAGGTGCGCGTTTTGACTTGCCCATGCCAGAACAAAACTCTGCCGCCTACATTGATTATTGGAATCAAAAATTCTCTGGTGGTGACGCTAAAGCCGTTTTTCAAGCCGCTTCAGAATCCGCAAAAATTCTCACCATCATGCACCAATATGAAATGGGGGAACAGCCTCGGGCAAAATGGTTCCCACTCCAAGAAGCATGGCCAGACCTTATTGCTATGCAAGCAGAACGTGACATTGCCAATGGTGTCACCATGATTGGACCTCCTGCCATGGAAGCCAATAGTACTGAACAAGACCATAGTCCTACACCTCGGCCATCTCTCCCTAGTTTTGAAGAAGCCAAGCAAAACTTTCAGCAAGCGGAAAACCCCATAACCCAGTTCCGCGCCATTTTACAGAATCCTAAGCTTCTAGAATTAGCTATGAAAGATGACAATGAGGCCGCTCGGTCCATTGCCTCTATTTGTGACTCACTGGCCCAGACAATCCACATGGAACTTGATGCACAGCAAGCATCTACTCCCCGTATGCGCCTATAAAATAAGGATAAGACCGCGATGAAATTACTTATTTTAGAATCTCCTGGTAAAGTTAAAAAGGTACAATCTTTTTTGGGTAACGACTGGAAAGTTGTGGCTTCCGTTGGCCATGTTCGTGACTTGCCAGAGCGTGAGCTTGGTGTGTCTATACCAGATTTTGTCCCTAACTATGTCCCAACCAAACGCGGCAAGGATGTCTTGAAAAAGCTCCAAGCCTTGGCCAAGTCTGCTACTGCTCTCTATCTGGCAACAGACCCAGATAGAGAAGGTGAAGCCATTGCATGGCATATTGCCGATGCCTTGCGCCTGCCTTCACCCAAGCGCATTACCTACGGAGAGATTACCGAATCCGCCATTAAGGCCGCCATTGACGCACCGCGCACCTTGGATATGTCCCTTGTACGAGCACAAGAAGCACGACGCATTCTGGATAGGCTTTGTGGCTACATGGTCAGCGGTCCGCTATCCAATGCGGCCAATAGCCGATTGTCCGCAGGTCGCGTGCAAAGTCCTGCCGTCCGCCTTGTAGTCGAGCGTGAAAAAGCCATTCAAGATTTTATTTCCACCACACATTACGGCGCAAAAATTCTTTTTGCTGAAGGCTTTCATGCGCAATGGCTTACCGATGGTTGGCATGAAGGCGACTATCTTCTGGACAAAGACCTTGCAGAAAGAGCGGCAAGTATTCGTGCCCTGACTGTAGAAGATTACAAGGAGACGGAACGCCGTGTTGCACCGCCAGCTCCATTCACAACTTCTAGCCTGCAACAGGCCGCTTCCAACGCCCTTGGTTTTACGCCTAAAAATACGATGGCTCATGCGCAAAAGCTCTACGAGCAAGGCCACATTACCTACATGCGTACTGACTCGCCTAATTTGTCCGCTGAAGCTGTGGAAGAAATCCGCCAGTTTTGCGCGGCTAAGTCTTGGCCTTTAGTGGAAAAAGTTCGGACGTGGAAATCTAAGCAAGGCGCACAGGAAAGCCTTTTCTCAGTGTGTACTACTATATTGTAGGAAAAATATGAATTTTTCACATTCCATCATTTTATCACATGCTCAAGATTTTTCATTTTATTGATTGCTTCTTTAAAAAGGACATCAGGCTCTACTTCAAGAGCTTCTGCAATAAGAATAATTGTCGTGGCCGTCGGTGTTCTTTCTCCACTTTCTAATTTTCGTACAGCACTTTCTGACCCACCAATAGCAAGAGACAATCCAACTTGTGTTTGTTGTACCTTTTCACGGTGAAAACGTAAAACGTCACCAAAAGCTTTATTAAAAAGAGGTAATTTACGCATTCTCACAACATAGCAGTTCTTGACCATCATGCACTAAAGCGGTACTTTAGTACCTGTTATGAAAAAAGTAGTTAGTCGTCCCTTAAGAACAAGCTTTTAAGAGTTATAGGCAGGCCTTTGCCTATGTAGGCTAATCATGCTCAAAACAACCGCAAGCCAGTTAAGAGCGTAAAAAAGGCATTGTCTCGTAAG
>JAWXUA010000029.1:0-24184 GCA_044433065.1 Pseudomonadota bacterium | reverse complement strand
CCCCAGCTCAGCAACACCAACCCCCACCACGCAGGAGCACATATGGAACAAGCTGAACTTTACGCCTTAGAGGCGCAGTGCACACAGGAAGAGCCGCCACACTGCCGAGCAATGTGCCCTTTGCATTTTGATGTGAGGGAATTTTGCAAGCTGCTGGCCACGAGAAATATGCGTAAGGCGTGGACATTGCTGTGTAAAACGGTACCATTGCCAACGCTTATGGCGAGAATTTGTGACCAACCATGCGCCAAGGCTTGCTTGCGTGGGGACTTGGGCGGCGCGGTTGAAATTGCGAAGCTGGAAAGGGCTTGTGCTGAGTTGTCAGGCAAAGCGACACCACCTCCTGCATTGCCAAACCGTGGTAGAAAGGTAACTGTTTTTGGCCATGATTTGGCAAGCTTAGCGGCGGCTTCTGACATGGTTCGCAAGGGCATTGAGGTGCATTTGTACTGTGCTGGTGCAGTGAATGCAGGCCTTGATGGCTTGGCCTTACCACAAGACTATGTTGATGGCGCATTGCAAGAATTTTTGGATGCTGAAATTGACGCTCTTAAACGCGTTGGTGTGCAAATCCATGAAAATACAGAGCTTAATTTAGCGCTTGTTGAAAATGAAGTTGAGCGCGCCGGTGTAGTCTTTGTGGGTCCTTCTGCATACGAGGTGCTGTGTACTGGCATGCCAGAACCTGATAGCATAACCCTTGGCACTGTTATGACTGGTGTTTTTGCAAGTCAGGGTCCTAGGAATGAAGATGGTTCCGGTGTTTCGCCTGTTATGATGGCCGCCATAGGTCGTCGCGCCGCAGTCTCCATTGACCGCTACCATCAGAAAGCATCGTTGACTATTGGCCGTGAGCGCGAAGGTATTTTTGCGTCGAAGCTGTTCACGAGCTTGGATGGCGTGGAAAGTACAGATATTGTGAAGGCTGAAGGTAAGAGCTATTCCGAGACTGAACTCCGTGCTGAGGCTAAACGTTGTTTGCGTTGTGAATGTATGCATTGTGTTAATCATTGCGAATACTTAAAGTCTTTTGGCTCGTATCCAAAGCAATATACGCGGCGCATTTACAATAACGAAGCCGTGGTCATGGGTACGCGTCTTTCCAATAAGCTCATCAATTCGTGCATGACATGTGGCCTTTGCTCGACCATTTGCCCAGAGCATTTCGACATGGGCCAACTGTGTTTGACCACCAGACAAAGCATGGTCCGCAAAGGGATTATGCCTCCTTCTGCCCATGAATTTGCCTTGCGCGACATGGCCTTTGCCAATGGCGAAGCCTGCGCTTTGGTAAAACATGAGCCAGACCATGCAAGCAGTTCGTGGCTCTTTTTCCCCGGTTGTCAACTTGGGGCATCATCGCCTGATAATGTGGAAAACGCATGGAACTGGCTGCGCAAGACCTTGCCATCTTTGGAAAAAGACAAATCTGGCGTGGGCATCATGTTGCATTGTTGCGGTGCACCTGCTCATTGGGCTGGTCGTGAAGAGCTGTTCCATGAGAATTTACGTAAGGTGGCGGCCGCTTGGGAGGTCCTGAATAACTCTTCTGACAAGCCCACAGTCGTCACAGCCTGTCCGTCTTGTGCACGGATGTTTGCTGAGCATCTCCCTGAAATTCCAGTACAAAGTTTCTGGCAATGTGTGGATAATGCTGTGCAAGTGCATGGCGTTGGGGTATTGGATGCCGTGCACAATGGCTCATTGGCAGAAGCCCTTGCCCTCCATGACCCATGTGGTACGCGTGAGAATGATGAAGTCCGCCTTGCAGTACGTAACATCTTGCAATCGTTGGAAATTCATACAGAAGAACCAGCACTTTCTGGCCGGACCACAGAATGCTGTGGCTTTGGTGGTCTTTCCGCAGAAGCCAATCCTGAGCTTGGTAAGGCTATCATCAAAGGACGCGCCGATCGTCTTGGAAAGGTTGCTGCTAAGGGTGTAACCTATTGTGCCATGTGCCGCGATCGCCTTGCTGGTGCTGCCATGCCAACAGCACATATGCTTGATATTCTCTTTAATACTAAGCAGATACGTCAAGAATGTTGCGGTCAAGCAAACGATTGTGACGCCTATGCCCGTCCTGCTCCGACCTATTCTGAACGACGCGAAAATCGGGTAGCCTTGCGAGACCATCTTGTAACCAGCCAGTGGGCTGAGTCGCCATCAGACCGGCCAGCGTGGGCCTCAGTGCAAGTTCGCTACACTGAAGCAGCACAACAAGCCATGCATGAGCGTCGCATCATGGACAGCGATATCAAAAAAGTTTTGCATTATGTCGAGCAAGAAGGGCGTTGGCTTGTGAACACGAACACCGATGATAGTCAAGAAAATCAAAGGCTTGCATCATTCCGTCCCAATATTGTGACCTACTGGGTTGAGTTCACGCCAGACCCAGACCTTGAAGGTGGTTGGCTTGTTCACAATACATGGTGTCACCGCATGCACATTCTTAATCGGAAAAAGGGGTAAGGCATGGCAACGCTTAAAGTTCTTGATGATTCCTATTCCCAATGGCGTTGTGAGCCGTGCGGTCAGGCGCTTCAGCTCATGGTTGCAGAATTGCAATACCTCGACAGCCACTTCAATGTGGAACTGCCGACCTGTCCCAAGTGTGGTTTTGTGCTTATTCCAGAAGAGCTGGCACTTGGTAAAATGGCGCAGGTTGAGCATTTATTAGAGGATAAGTAGTTGGATTTTATTTAAAATGGGGTCTGGGGGAAGAAAACTTTTGAAAAAGTCTCCCTCTCCCAGACCCACTCCCACTTCCTTCAAAACTTTTTATTTGCGTAGAGAATGTGGGGCGTTGGGTAAAATTCGCGGCGCATGAAGATTTACAATTTATTTTTCAGCATGGTACATTCATAGCTATATAGACAATCATGAAAGAAGCTCCTCTTTGGTCAAGGACCCATATCCAAAAAGCTCTTGGTGACACCTTACACCTTGGTGGCCTTGAGTTAACAGAATACCTTGTCACGCAGGCTGGAATAAAGCCAGATTGGCGCGTGCTCGACGTAGCTTGCGGCACTGGGCAAAGTGTAGTGCATTTACGTCGTCGTCATGGTGTGAAAGCTTTTGGCTGTGATGTCCTTTTTTCACAAATTAAAAGTGCACAAAATCAGGGTATTAGTACACGGTTTACGCCCTTATCCGTAGCTGATGCCCATGAAATTCCCTTTTTATGTGGTTCAATGGATATGATTTTGTGCGAATGCGCCCTTTCACTCATGCAATCACCTATCAAGGCTTTGCAAAGTATGCGATCTGTCCTTAAAAAAGACGGCATTCTTGCCATCTCAGACCTCTATTTGCAAGGTGGGTCCCAGTATGGCATGAAGGATGGCATGAAGCACACCATGCAGCATGACATGGCAAAATCACCCTTACCACAGGGTTCATGCCTAACATGGGCGGCACATAAAAAAAGCATTGAAAAGCTGGTATGTGATGCCGGCTTTGAGCTCATAAGCTTTGAAGATCATTCATATTTATTAAAAGAGCTCGCGGCAAAATTAGCTTTTATTGGTGAGCAAGGGACTTGTGCGGCACAAGATAGTCACCATAAATCTTGTTCATGCATGAACTCCAGAAATCGCACAGCTCAAGTTGGCTATTTTACCCTACTTGCCAAAGTAGCTAGGCACTGTGGTCAGATCAAAAATATATAAAAGAACTTTTTGCGCTGTAAATAGAGCTTAAAAAACGTATTTTCGTCGCAATTAAAAGTCTTTGAAAGGGATGAGGGGCTGGCCTGCCCGAAGGGTGGCCGAAGGCCGTAGCCGTTAGGTGAACGCAGAGAACCTTACGGATACAGAGAGCAACGCTGGGAAGGGAACACATTCCTTAGAAAGTTTTCCCTTCCCCCAGTTGCTCACCCTAACTAGCTAAAAAAAGAGGTACTCATGCTCAACGCAACGACATTGGATATCATGGAACTAGGCGGCCAAGGTTATTGTTGCAGTCAAATCCTTGTTTTGCTCGCCATGCGCAATGCTGGGCTTGAATGCGCTCCTCTTGTTCGAGCTATGTCTGGCCTCTGCAACGGTTTTGGTGATTGTAGTGGTGCTTGTGGTGTGTTGACAGGCGGTTTAAGCGTGCTTGGTCTCTATGCAGGCAAAGGTAGCATTGACCAACAAGCTGATTATACAGAACAAATTCCTTTACTCCTTGAGTCATACCGCGACTGGTTTACTGATGTCACATCGGAATATGGCGACATCACATGCGAGGCTATCATGGACGGCAATTGCGGCACGGTTGACCCTATTAAATGCGGTGGCCTGCTGACTGCGGCTCATGAAAAGCTCATCCAAATTTTACAAGATAATAATATAGATATCAGTGAGTTAGAAGAATAATCTTGATGATCGGAGAAAACCATGGCGACATCAAATGACCAAAGCCAAGAACATTGCCCTAAACGTGAGGTCATGTCGCTATGCCCTGTGTGTCTTGAGCGCATTTCTGGGCACTATATATATGATGCGGAACAAAGCTCTGTTCGACTAGAAAAAACCTGCCCCAAGCACGGGATTTTTTCCACGCCAGTATGGCGAGGTGCACCATTCATGGATACATGGCGCAAAGGGAAAATCCCCACGCCACCCATGCCATGGAATGCTGTGGACAAGGGCTGCCCCTTCGACTGCGGTCTGTGCGCACGCCACGCGCAGCACACCTGTACTGCCGTTCTGGACATCACGTCACGCTGTAATTTGCGGTGTCGCTTTTGCTTTGCTGACTCTGGGAGCGGTGCTCTTGCCCCTGCTTTGGCCCACTATGATGAGCCAGTGAGCACTTCGCCTTTGGACTTGGATACGAGCCATGTCATGGATTTATTAAACAAAGTTCATGCACAATCCGGTCAATGTAATCTACAATTATCAGGCGGCGAGCCAACGCTCCACCCTGACCTTTGTGCCATCATCGCCCACGCTAAGACGCTCTTTCCTTTTGTTCAGCTCAATACCAACGGCATCATCATCGGCCGGCGACAAGGCTTTGCCAAAGCTTTGGCAGACGCTGGACTTGATTCTGTTTTCTTACAATTTGATGGCACAGAAAACGAAATCTATGGACAGTTGCGCGGTGCCCCATGGCTTGAAACAAAATTGCGCGCCATTGACGCCTTAGGTGAAGCTGGCATTGGTGTCGTCCTTGTGCCGACTGTTGTCCCGTCTGTAAATACCCATAATATCGGTGAAATTGTACAATTTGCCGTTGGCAAAGCCCCTATTGTGCGCGGTGTACACTTTCAACCTGTGAGCCATTTTGGTCGTCATCCATCATGTAAGCATTTGAACTCACAGAATAAAATTGTTGACGCATCAAACGTTCTTAATAACATTGGTCCTACTGATGCTGAGCGTGTAAGCCTTCCAGAAGTCATGCAAGCACTGGAAAGTCAAACAAATGGCATGGTTGCTGTGGAAGACTTCTTACCGCCAAGCTGTGAGCATGAGCTTTGTTCCTTTCATGCCAACTATTTAGTGAGCGAGGATGGTCTACTGCAACGGGTTTCAGCGCCACACCGACCTCTTGATATAGATGAAGCCAAGGCCATTCCTGCTTGTGATGGTGCTATGGCGTCGCGAGCTTTTGTTCGCAGACAGTGGAAAGCTCCTGAAGTCATAAAGGAAAATGCTACGCCATCTCATTCATGTTGTTCACCCAATGCATGGCAGAAGATGCCCATTGTAACTGCGCCTCAAACCACTGAAATTGCAAACAATAAGAATAATACTCAAGCCAAAATCGACGACTTAGACCGCTTCTTAGCTCGAGCCAAAACACATATGTTTGCGGTGTCGGGCATGGCCTTCCAAGATGTGTGGACGCTGGATCTTGAACGCTTGCGTGGTTGTTGCATCCATGCTGTGGCTCCAGATGGCCGCCTCGTCCCATTCTGCTCATGGAATTGCACAGCAGCAGACGGAACCCCATTACATCGCAATAAAGTTTAGGAATACCATATATTTATGAAAAAACATTTTTGTGGCATCAGAGCTCTTAATACACAATTAGCCCTAGACATGGGCATGAACCAAGAAAAGATACTAACAGCTGATGAACTGGCCTCATGGCAAATGGCGCAACTTCGCGCAACACTCAAGCATGCCATGCAAAGCCCTTATTATGCAGAACAATTGGCTGGCACCGACATAGATTCTCTTAAAAACATTGCAGACCTTGCGCAATTGCCGCGTACAGAGCCAGAAATATTGCGCACTAAACCCTTTGACGTACTCTGTATTTCACAGGACGACGTGGCACGCGCTGTGACCTATGATACTTCAGGAAGCACGGGCCAGCCCAAGCGCCTCTTTTTTGCTCAAGAAGATTTAGAGCGTACCATCAATTTTTTTGAACATGGCATGAGTACCTTCACCCCTAAAGGTGCGGTAGTCATGGCTATTTTGCCAAGCGCACGCCCTTCTAGCGTTGGTCGACTCTTGCATGAAGGGCTCACGCGCATGGGAGCCACGGCCATCGTAGGTAATCCCGAAGATGGCGGTGAAGCCTTGGCTAAACTTGCCTATGAAAACAAAGTCAGTGTCATTGTAGGTTCACCGTGGCATGTGCGTTCGCTTGCATTAGCATGGGCAGAGCTTGCTTATACAAAGGACTGTATTCACACAGTTTTATATTGCTGGGATACTGTGGGACCAGCCATGGACACGCTTCTAGCGGACACACTTGGCTGCACAGTGCGGCACCATTGGGGCATGACAGAAACAGGACTTGGCGGCGCTTTATCCTGTGGTTACGAAGGCTTACACATTCGTGAAGCAGATTTACTTGTGGAAATTGTGGAACCCAATACGGGCACACCCGTAGCTGATGGTGAATGGGGTGAGCTGCTTGTGACGACCCTTGGCCGTCGGGCCATGCCACTTATCCGCTATGCAACTGGTGACCGCGCCCGCATTTTAGCCGCCCCTTGCCCATGCGGAAGTCCCATGCGGCGCCTCGACCGTGTACTTGGTCGCATCGACGATGAAGCCATGCTTCCCAATGGTGAGACGTTGCGCATGATGGATATTGATGCTGCACTCTTACCTATCAAAGAAATTGTGCATTATGAAGCAAAATATCTTGATATTGAGCCTGCTGTGCTGCAGTTATCACTGTATTATAAAGTTTATCCATCAACAAACATGCATACTTTGCAGAAGAACATTGGAAGTGCACTAAATTCAATACAGTGCACACAATACGATTTAACAATGCACACATTGTCCATTGAAGCATCTCTATCGCAAGTCATTCCTCAAGGCATGACCTTTGCAAAACGACGCATTCATATTGAATACTAAAAAAAGCCCCTGCACTATCATGGTGTAGGGGCTTTGTAGCTTTATAGATATATTTTCTATCCAATCATTTCCAAAAATGCCTCTATACGGACTTTCAACTGTTCAGTATCAGCCTCAGAGTAATCCGTTACAATGTGCAAGAAAGGCAATTTAAGCTCATTACGCACAAATTGCTTCACGGTATACGACTCAATTTCAAAAGTCTGGCAACCTTGCCACGTCAAATCAACAACACCATCAACATGGAAGTCATCGGCCATGGTGCGCAAGCGCGTATAACGGTATGGATTTGGCGACATGACGGAGCATGGCGTGGACAAATAGCGTTCAGCCAAAGCAGTGATGGGATCCTTGGTCTCGTCAATAATCAACGTGGTTTTTTTGTAAGATGAACAATTGTCGATGACCACCACATGGGCCCCACATTGTTCGAGTAAGCGAATGACTTTTTCACAGCCAAGCCCTGTTGGCACGCCTGTCAACAAAATGCGTGGTGCTGTAGATGGTGTGCTTGGCTCTGGGCTAGCCATGATTTCGCGCGCCAAATCTTCCAGCAAGACGATGGATTTTTCTTTATCTACCATGAAGGACAATCTGAAACAAAATTCCAACAATTGCACACCGTTGAGTGGTGGTACTTTACGTTGCGTACAGTCAAAAACGTCTTTCAACGCTTTGCGCTGTCTGTTCATAAGCGAGATAGCAGCACGAATATCATCCTCATGGATGGTCACGCCAAATTGCTCTTCATAAAACGTAATTAATTTAACATATTGCGCACGCCAGTAGAGCGTTGCGTCATGGTCTTGAATTTGTGGCAATTGCAAAAGAAAGAGCGGCTTTTTTTGGGCCAAAAGTTCAAACATCTTCTTTTTGCCATCGCACGTTGTGTCAGCTACGATAACATCTGCAGCAGAAAGGTATGGACAGGAATCCTGAAGAGCGAAGCCAAAACTACTTTTAATTAAAGGGCATAGAGTCCGCGGCAAGACTTCTTCAGCTGCTGGGATGGAATCGTTTTTAGTGCCACAAAGGGAAACAGGCATAGCACCTGCTGCGATGGCCAGCTCCATAGGCGAGTAAATACAGTATTCGCCGACAACGCGTTTGCCAGCCTCTTTGGCTTCTTGCATGTTCAATACATTTCTATCTGTGGCATTTTTTATGGCTTCAAAGGCAGCAAATGACATACTATTTTTCCTTGCAATTAAATATGTTATGTAATTTTGTGGCTAGTTGGGCTATTTTTGGACCATTTTTGCAGCGATGAGCGATGCACCAAGCGCGCCCACTAATTGGGGCTCGTCTGGCACATTGACCGCCACATTAAGTTCCTCAGCGAGCAGATGTGCAAAGGCTGGACTTGTGGCAAGACCGCCCGTGAAAGTGCACTCACCACGCATGGGGATGCGACCGGCGAGGCTCCGCATGCGGCGAGCAATGGAAAGAAATACGCCCGTTGCAATGTCTTCTGGCGGTGTGCCTTGAGCCAAAAGTCCTATGATTTCAGTCTCTGCAAAAACTGCGCACATGGACGAAATGCTCACAGGTTTACCGTGCTTAGCAGCCTCGCCAAGTTGCACCAAATCCATACCAAGGATGCCAGATAAAACTTGCAAGAAACGACCAGTGCCAGCAGCGCACTTATCATTCATGAGAAAATCTTGGACCAAACCGCTGTCGTCAATGCTGATGACCTTGCTATCTTGGCCACCAATATCCAAAACCACGCCTGTTTTGGGGAACAGGTATGATGCGCCTTTGGCATGACAGGTGATTTCTGTGACCACTTTATGGGCCATGGGTAAGGCAATACGTCCATAGCCTGTACCAACAATGTACTGCAACTGGTCTGGTGCAATGCCAACCTTTGTGCACGCAGCGGACAAAACTTGCTCGCCAGCTTCCTTGGTATTCCAACCACTTGGCTGCAATGCAAAGCCCACAGATTTTTTCTTTGCAACATCATAGATGACAGCTTTGGCCGCCACTGAGCCAATATCTATTCCAGCAACAAGCATGGCTGCTCCTTTTAATTCAACAAGCACTTCAGTGCATGAAAGCATATTTTATATAAATTTACGCGCTACAAACTTTTGTGTCAACGCGGTGGCCATAAAAAAACTATTGATTGTATAGATATACAATCAATAGTTATATTTATTTTGATAATAGCACAACAAAATATTCAATACCTACCCATCAAAACCTCATGCCTAAGCCATTTCCCCCAATATAAAAAAATCCAGCCTAAACCGGCATATTTTCAACGAAAAATCCCACCACTTCAGGTGTCTCGCAACCGGCAAAATACACGCGCATGTCAAGAGCAGACAACCTTTCTGCCACAGCATCTTTACGATGCTCACAGCCAAGCAAACACGTCTCCAAATCCTGAGCATCCTGTTGTGCGAAAAAATCACCAAAAAGCTGACAATTTTGAATGATGCCCTTGCGCACATCAAGGCAACACTCAACTTTTCCCCAAGCAAAGCGTTTTGCAAAGGAATGCGTGAATGCTGGCGCATGACCATAATTCCATGCCCAAGTACGGTATTTCTCATTGGCGAGTTTTTCTGCAGACTCAGCAAATTCTTTTGGTAATGCAATGACTTGCTGAGCACAATGTCGCATGAGCACAGCATACAAATCTTGCATAGTAGTTCCTTTCCGCCAAAAATCAGCCATATTGCCCACACGGGCACGCATGGAAGCAATGCCTTTGGACTGATATTTTTCTGGTGAGCCAGTGAGTACTTGCGACAAAACCTCTGTATTGACATTGATTAACAATGTACCGTGATGCAAAATTTTATTTGCCTTACGCACTTGTGCTGAACCAGATATTTTCTTTCCTTCAACTTCAAGGTCATTCCGGCTAGAAAACTGCACATCAAGACCAAGTTCTGCCAACGCAGCTTGGATTGGCTGTAAGTATTCATGAAAATTAATGGAGCCTACAGTATCACGCCACTCCAAAAAAGAAAAATTGACGTTACCAGCATCATGATACACAGCTCCACCTCCAGTCATACGCCGCACAACAGCGATGTCATGGACCTTAGCGTAGTCAGTGCTTACTTCTTCAGCAGTATTTTGGTGCCGCCCAACAATGACAGAGGGTGCATTTTGCCATAATAAGAAAATCCCTTGGCTATTGGGGTTCAGCTTCTGAAAAAGGGACTCTTCCAATGCCAGATTGAATGTTGGATCCGTGGAACTAATCAACATAGCATTGCGATTTTTTGCTGTATCTTGCATGCTAACCTCTTATAATAGTAGAAGATAAAAATTTCACTGTATGCCAACTCATTACGAAACGATATGAAAAGTCTCTCGCTTTGGTCAAGATAAATTGTTTGCCCCAACCAAATACGACAAAACAAAAAAGACTTTTGTTTTATGTACAAATGCACTATGTATGCATATCAATACTTTGGTCAATAACAGTGAAAAAGGATAATTATGAAATCTATTTCCACAACACACTATGATGATATAAAGCCATATATTACGCGTGATGGCTCTCTTATTCGAGAACTGATGCACCCACAACATCATAATAACATAGAACAATCACTTGCAGAAGCAGAAATACCAGCATGTAGTCATACTTTTTTACATGTACACCATAAATCAGAAGAATTATATCATGTAATAGAAGGCTATGGCACCATGATATTAGGTAAAAATGAATTCTATATCCAAAAAGGTGATACAGTTCACATTAGCGCAGGAACTTCTCATGCAGTAAAGGCACACGATGTCACACTGAAAATACTTTGTTGCTGTAGTCCTCCTTATTCACACCAAGACACAGAATTATGCGCTCACAATGACTGCGGCAGTTGTGAATAAAATTATATGCCTCAAAAACGCGTTTTTATGCGTGACAACTAGATTACAAACATGATACACGCACCCTCTCGATAGGTACCAACACAATACCTATACTTATTTACAAGTTTGGAGAGAGTATGACTAAAAAAATAGTACGCAATGCAATTCTTTTGTCGTGCATACTGACGAGCGGACTTTGCGCTGTTCCTTCAGCTTTTGCAGGCGAGACCTCAAACGATGAGCAGACCACTGCAAATCTTGTGCAGCCAAATGGCCCTACAGTCGGCCCAGCAGTCACAAGTTTGTCAACTCCTGCCGCTAGTGCTGCTCCTGCTAAAGGTGTCTTTTCTGCCACCATCAACTACAGCTACTCTGATAAAGACACGTGGTACCATAATGGTTCGACCCAAAGCACCAAGGCACGCACTATAAGCAACGTAGCTGCAGTGAAGTTTCGTTATGGCCTAGGCAATAATTGGGACGTGCGTACCGTAACGCCATTTATTTGGAATAATGCCAAAGATGCTTCTGGCACTCGCCAAGGCGCAGGCGATAGTTCCGTTGTTTTCCGTAATCTTTTCATGAACCAAAAAGATGGCGCACCATTGAACCTGTCCGCTGGTTTTGGCTTCGTTATCCCAACTGGTGATACTGGCAGCGATGGCCTTGGTGCAGGTGCTTTCGGTCTGCATGGTGAAGTTGGTGCTACCTATTCCTTTGATAATGATAGACAAGTTATTGAAGGTGGCCTCATTTATATCTGGGTTGGTGAAGGTGGCGGCCAAAATCGTCATGGCGATCAGGCGGACAATTTCCGCGCCCATGCACGCTATGCCTATGCCCTTGATGACCAATGGAGCCTCGGCCTTGAAACGGTGTACAACTACTATCAAGAGACCGAAATCAATGGTACAAACCAAGATAATGCGAAGCATATTTGGTTTGGCGGCCCAGCTGTGACCTATAAAATCCCAGCATGGAAAGTTGTTCTTGGCGCATCTGTACAAGCATCTCTCTATCAGGATATCAATCCTAATGGCGGTCTTGGCGAGCAGTGCTGCTTCGAATTTAAATTCATGAAAGTCTTTTAAATAACATATTTTTTAGCACAAAAAAATGCCTCCTCTGTTCATAGCAGTGGAGGCATTTTTAGTTATGAACCTTAAAGCGTTAAATAATACCGCATAACCGATACTTGATCAAAACGATTTATCTAGCCTTTTCTTACAAAAAAATATATCCTAAAACGCTTCATAGTCCGCATGATAATCACCATAATACATACAATAAAATGCCTGCATACGTGTACAGTAGTCGCTCTTACGATAAAAAGTGAATAAAAACGCATGACAAGATAGCTTTTCTGTGCTATGTGCTCGCTACTGTAAACGCATATACAATATAGCACCGCGTGCGCGGCCATCCCTGCACACATAGTATCTTTTCAACTGCAACATTTCCATGAGGTATCGTAATGTCATATAAAACTGATATCGAAATTGCCCAAGAAGTTACCATGCTCCCCATCAGCGAAATCAGCAAAAAACTTGGTGTTGATGACGCATATATTGAACAATATGGCAAATATAAGGCTAAAATCCACACAGATCTCATGCGAGAATTAGCCGACAAGCCCAATGGTAAATTGGTACTTGTCTCAGCTATCAGCCCAACCCCAGCTGGTGAAGGCAAGACCACGACCACAGTAGGTCTTGCTGATGGCTTGCAAGCCATTGGTAAAAAAGTCGCTGTGGCCTTGCGTGAACCATCCCTTGGCCCAGTTTTCGGCATGAAAGGTGGCGCGGCAGGCGGCGGCTATGCCCAAGTTGTGCCCATGGAAGATATCAATTTACACTTCACAGGCGACTTCCATGCCATTGGCGCTGCCAACAACTTGCTCGCAGCTATGCTCGACAACCATATCCACCACGGTAACGCCCTTGGTCTTGATCCTTGCCGCATCACATGGAAGCGAGCTGTAGACATCAACGACCGACAGTTGCGCTACTTGGTGTGCGGCATGGGCGGCAAAGTCAACGGTAAGCCTCGCGAAGATGGCTTTGACATTACGGTTGCCTCCGAAATCATGGCAATTCTGTGCCTTGCCACAGATCTCAAAGACTTGAAAGAACGCCTTGCACGCATTGTTGTGGGCTATACAAGTGCCGATGTCCCTGTAACCGCAGGCCAAATTAATGCCCATGGTGCCATGGCTATCTTGCTCAAAGATGCTTTGAAGCCTAATCTTGTGCAGACGTTGGAGCACACGCCAGCCTTTATTCACGGTGGACCTTTTGCAAATATTGCACATGGTTGTAACTCTGTAACAGCTACGCGCATGGCCATGAAAGTGGCTGATTATGCCATTACAGAAGCTGGTTTTGGTGCGGACCTTGGCGCAGAAAAGTTCCTTGATATCAAGTGTCGAATGGCAGATTTACAGCCATCTGCTGTGGTGCTTGTGGCCACAGTACGCGCCTTGAAAATGCATGGTGGTGCTGACAAAGCACAGCTTGGCACCGAAGACCTCGTAGCACTTGAGCAAGGCTTGCCTAACCTTGTGCAACATATTGAAAATATTACCACAGTCTTTGGTTTGCCGCTGGTTGTAGCTGTTAATAAATTCCCAACTGATACCGATGCAGAAATCGCCTTGCTCATGGCAAAATGCCAAGAATTTGGCGTAAATATGGCCTTGTCTGAGGTATGGGAAAAGGGTGGTCAAGGCGGTATTGACTTAGCACGCGAAGTAGTTCGCCTCACCGAAGGCCCAGCTCCAAAGCTGAACTATGCCTACAATCTTGAAGACAGCATCGAGCAAAAGCTTGAGGACATTGTCAAAAAGATTTACCGCGGCGATCGTGTCATCATCATGCCACAAGCGGCTAAACAAATCGCGCACCTGAAATCTTTGGGCTACGGCAATTTGCCTATTTGCATGGCTAAGACGCAATATAGTTTTAGCGATGATGCAAGCCTTCGTGGTGCGCCTCGTGGCTTTGGTATCACCATCAAAAATGTACGCCTGTCCGCTGGTGCTGGTTTCATCGTGGCACTTACTGGCGATATTATGACCATGCCAGGTTTGCCTAAGGTACCAAGTGCCGAGCGTATGGACATTGACGATAATGGCGTGATTACAGGCATTTTCTAAAGAATTCAGTGCGTTCCTTAGTCACTGACTAGGGAACGCACTTTTATCACAATAATACTAAGTACTTACATTATAGAATACTATAAAAGTAAGCACGGGGTTCACATGGCATTGTTAGATACTTGGCGAGGTGCGCCATACCGTGGTCAGGCTAAGGCTGTTATGTCTTGGTCTGGCCTTACGATTTTTGATGAGTCCATAGACGTGCTTGATATGTTACGAGCCTATGCAGAGCGTGCATCCCAAGAGTCATGCGGACAATGTGTGCCGTGTCGATCTGGCTTACATCTCATTGCAGAACGCTTGCAAGGTATGTGTAAAGGGATATCTCAGCCCGATGATACAACATACTTGTCCACCATGGCACGCACCATCATGATGAGTGCACGGTGTGATATTGGTAAAACCACCACGCGCGCCCTACTCGATGTCATTGAACAAGCACCGCATTGTATGGTCGCGCATGAAACAAATCAGGGCGACTACACAAGCCTTGTGACTGCGCCATGTATCAGCGCATGCCCAGCCCATGTTAACATACCTGATTATATAGAAAAAATTCGTCTCCGCCAATTTAATGAAGGCTTTGACTGTGTCATGGATCGCTGCCCTATGCCGTCTACCATCGGTCGTGTTTGCGAACATCCATGCGAAGCGGTCTGTACCCGTGGTCATAATGGCGCACCCATTGCCATCCGTCACTTGAAGCGTTTTCTGGCTGACAATAAAGCCTTGAAAGAGGAAAAAATCTCTGCGTTTCCTGCGATTGATAGCCAAGAAAATAGCCATAAGCATCGCAATTCACAGCATAAAGTAGCCATTATCGGAGCTGGTCCAGCTGGCCTTTCGTGCGCCTATTATTTATTGTTACAAGGTGTTTCCGTCACCATTTTTGAAAAAGAAGTATGCGGTGGCGGCATGGCGAAATATGGTATTCCAGATTATCGCTTGCCTGTGGACGTTTTGGCGCACGAAGTTGAGCGTGTGCAAAAGCTTGGTGGCACCATCCATTATGGCGTCAACGTTGGTAAAGATTGCACCATTGCAGACCTGCGCGACCAAGGCTTTGGAGCCATTTTCATCGGCAGTGGCGCACCCAACGCACCCAATATGCCCATCGAAGGGGATAAGGTGAATGGCGGCGTAATTAAAAATTATGTAAGTGGTATTGAATACTTACATGACGCTGCGCAGGGTAAACAGTCCGTTCATGGCACAAGTCTTGCCGTTGTTGGTGGTGGCAATGTGGCCATGGACTGCGTACGAACTGCGCTCCGCCAAGGATTTCAAGACGTGCATATCCTGTACCGTCGCACCGAAGCCGAAATGCCTGCCGATCCCATGGAAATCCATGAAGCCAAGCTTGAAGGCGTAACCTTTAATTTCCTTGTGGCTCCTGAAAAACTTTTGTCTGAACATGGCCAAGTTACTGGTATTGTGTGCCAAAAAATGCGCCTTGGAGCTCCTGATGCCTCAGGACGTCGCCGCCCAGAAGCCATTGAGGGTGAAAAATTTACGTTGCATTGCGACGTGGTCATGCACGCCATTGGCCAAAAAGTTGCAGTGGATGAAGTGCTTGCTGGGCTTGACCATGAAGTGCCTATGAGCGACATGGTGACAGATTGGAAAACCTTGAAAGCACAGACACTTACAGGACAAGTTAGCTCTATCCCTTATCTTTTTGGGGGCGGTGACTGCGTCACTGGGCCACGCACACTCATTGCAGCCCTTGCAGCAGGAAAGCGTACTGCCAACCATATTGCTCAATATTTACAAGCTCTTAATGCAGACGCAATACTTGAGGCTAGCGAACTTGAAATCATGGAAGATGCGCTCATGCCCAGCCCCATGCTTATGCCTGTCATCGCTGATAATGAACTTACGTTGCCTTATGAAAATGCTACGCGTATGCCTGTACATGCTCTTGAACTTGACAAGCGATTACAAGACTTTAGCGAAGTTGAGAACGGTTCCACAGATGCTGAAGCTGTGACCGAAGCTGAGCGTTGCCTCCGCTGTTACCGCATCCTCATGATCGCACGCTAAGCATAAGTAGAGAAAAACCATGCCAAAAATCATTCTTGACGGAAACGAAATCGCCTTTGAACAAGGTGATACCATTGTACAAGCCGCCCAAAAAGCTGGCGTCACCATCCCAACGCTTTGCTGGTTACAAAAGACCCATCATGGCGGTGTATGCCGTATTTGTTCTGTATCTGTAGAGGGTTATGATAACTATTTACCAGCCTGCGCCACAGATGCCATGGATGGTATGGTCATCACAAGCCAATCCCGAGAGCTCACAGCCTTGCGGAAAAATATTCTATCCATGCTGGTAGCTGAAGGTCGCCACGACTGTTTCTTACGTAAATCACCAGCACATTTAACTATTCCATATCGAACAGCGTGTATGGAAATGCCATGCCGCGAAAAAAACTGTCCCAGTGAGGGAAAGTGTGACTTAGAACGTCTGGTGCGTGAATATCGCGTGCCGGTCCTCAAGCTTGCTCCAGTTGCAAAACAATTTCCTGTGGATAGTCAAGAACTTATGGACGACATTTCGCCGGCTCATGGTCTGCCTACCACAAAAAAACTACCGCAATCACCTATTATTCGGCGCGACTTCTCACGTTGTGTGCAGTGTGGACGCTGTGCCTCGGTATGCGCCGATGTCCAAGTCACCAACGCCATCGCACCACAATTTGGTCGCCGTGCAGACAAATTTGCTGATGGCCAAAGTGGCCACGATTGGTGGCCTTTTGTGGACTATTCACGCTGTACCCATTGCGGCGAGTGCGTCCAATATTGCCCAACTGGTGCGCTGTCCTCTAAAAAAGATGCACTCATTGATTGCAATTCCATAGACAATACTATGGAAAGCACAAGTGGCACAGTGCATCATGTGCGCACAACCTGCCCATATTGTGGCGTGGGTTGCCAGCTCGATTTAAGCGTGCTCAATGGCAGCATCATTGAAGTCAATGGCGTTGAAGATGCTGAGCCAAATCATGGTAGCCTGTGTGTTAAAGGGCGCTTTGGTTATGACTTTATTTATGCCAAAGACCGACTCACTGATCCTTTAATTCGTCAAGAAGATGGGACCTTTAGAACTGCAACGTGGGACGAAGCCATCACCCTCATTGCTGATAAATTCAGTGAAATCATCGACGAACATGGGCCTGATGCCATTGCTGGTGTTTCGTGTTCCCGAAGCATCAATGAAGACAGCTATCAAATGCAGAAGCTGTTCCGCACCGTTTTTAAAACCAACAATATAGACAATTGCTCGCGAACCTGACACGCGGCAACCGTGGTCGGTCTGGCCACAACGTTTGGTTCTGGTGCCATGACAAATAGCTTTGCTAATATTGGCAAGGCAAAAATGATGCTTCTCATTGGCTCAAATATTACCGAAGCCCACCCTGTGGCCGGTGCCTTACTCAAGCAAGCTGTGCGTAACGGTTGCCGCCTCATTGTGGTGGACCCTCGGCGTACGAGCATTGCTAAAGTGGCTGAGCATCACCTCGCCATCAAGGTGGGTACAGACATTGCCCTACTCAACGGCATCATGAGTGTTCTCATTGAAGAAAACATCTATGATACTATATTTGTTGAGCAACACACTGAAGGTTTCGCCGAACTCAAAGCCTATCTTGCTGACTGGTCTGCTGAGCGTGCTTCTGAAATCTGCGGAATTGATGCCCAAATCATCACCCAAGTGGCCAGAGAGCTTGCGTCCGTAAAACCTGCATCACTCGCCTATACCCTTGGTATTACAGAACATACATGTGGCGTGCACAATGTCTATGCGTGTGCGGCACTACAAATGCTTCTCGGCAATATTGGTCATGAGCTTGGTGGCCTCAATCCGCTGCGTGGTCAAAATAATGTCCAAGGCGCTTGTGATATGGGGACCTTGCCTGACAGCTATACTGGTGCGCAAAAGCTGAGCGATCCAGCCATCCGCGCCAAATTCCAAGCCTTTTGGAATGTTGACGAACTGCCCACAGAAATCGGCATGAAAATGCCTGATATGCTTGAAGGTTTGGCTACGAAAAAGGTCCGCGCCTTCTATATCTTCGGGGAAAATATCGCCAACACGGAACCCGATATCCGCCACATTGAGTCGTGCTTTGCCTCAGCAGAGTTCATCGTGGCCCAAGATCTTTTCCACACTGAAACCACTAAATTCGCCCACGTCATCCTCCCTGCCGCAGCTTGGAGTGAAAACGACGGCACCTTCACCAACAGTGAACGGCGCGTCAACCGTGTGCGCACAGCAAGCAAAGCTCCTGGCAATGCCATGCCCAACTGGTGGATATTCAAGCAAATCGCCGAAAAATTCGGTCATCACTGGGCCTCTAATTCTGCGCAAGAGCTTTGGGACAACGAGATTTCTGTCCTCACACCATCGCTCGCTGGCATCAAGTACGCACGCTTAGAAAACGATGGTCTGCAATGGCCATGCCCTAACGAAGACCATGCAGGTACGCCTGTCATGCACCAAAACGGTGCTTTCTCACGCGGAAAAGGTCTTTTTATTCCAACAACTTGGACACCACCAGCAGAAGTGGCTGACCAAGACTATCCCTTCACCCTCAGCACAGGTCGACGCCTATACCACTATCACACGCGCACACAAACAGGACGCTGTCAGGGCTTGAATTCACTTCTGCCCTACGAAACAGCGGACATTTCACCCAATGATGCCGCACGCTTAGGTATCACCCAAAGTGAAGTCATCCGCGTTTCATCGCGCCGTGGTTCCGTCGAAGTCGTGGCCAAGCTCACCGACGATTGCCCTCAAGGTTTCGTCTGGATGGCCTTCCACTTCCGTGAAAATAATGCCAACTGGCTCACCAACCCAGCACTTGATCCCATCAGCAAAACAGCTGAATACAAGGCTTGTGCTGTGAAGATTGAAAAAATAGAAAAATAGAAGACTGCAAATATATGATGGGGCGAGTGAACGTTTGTATCTACGTTCACTTGCCCCATTTTTTATAGCGCTCATAAGACCTTAAGAGGTCCAGCTTTCTTGAACCAAATACTTTTTTAGCGACGTTTTGGCACAGGATATGCGTCTTTCGTCGCTGCTGTAGCCTTGCCAAGCCAGTCAATAACTTCGCCCAAATGACGCATATTATCGAGCCCTTCAGCATCGTTAAGCACGTCACCCTTCTCAAGTCCACAGCCCATATTCCAATAAATTGAACCAGGTATAATCATCTGCGACATTTGGTACATGTGGTTGATGGTATCGTAAACATGAGTCGCACCACCACGTCGCACAGCCACCACAGCAGCACCAATCTTACCTTTAAAGGCCCCATCATTGGCATAGGCCACCATACCAGTGCGGTCAATCACAGCTTTCAGTTCAGCGGACACATCAGCAAAATAGGTTGGCGAACCCATGATAATGGCATCGGCACGCAACATCTTTTCTAAAAGCTCATTGACCACATCATTTTTAACGGCACAGCGGCCATCTTTTGTCGTGAAACACTGATAGCATGCAAGGCAGCCACGCACAGCTTTGCCGCCAACCCGCACCATTTCCGTTTCCCAGCCAGCCGCCTCTAAAGGGGCTAGGGCTTCTTTGAGTAAAATTTCCGTATTGCCGCCCTTTCGTGGGCTTCCATTGATAGCGATTGCGTACATAAGTATCCTTTATTATATACAAAAAATTCCAAAAAAGTAGAGTAGCTAACATATGCATGAACACAGTTTTGACAAGTGCAAATATACACGGCAATTTAATTTGAAACAATATATCTAATTACTCACTACGTTATAATTTTTTACATACTTAATAACATATTGAAATACTATACGTTGCAACTAAACCGAATTGCCGTGGCTAGATAGATGGACAAGGACAATAACACTTGCCATGCTAACTATCTTGCCCTATGATAATCACCTCATCAGCGCATAAAAGCGCAACATAGCCATCGCTACGGGTGTCTGGTGCAATCATAACACACCAGAATAATTGGGAAGTGCGTGGAACGCCACTGAGCCGCAACCGTATGAGGGGACAAAACCGCACAGCCACTGAGAAGTATTGACGTTGGATACGTGAATATTTTTTGGGAAGGCGCGGCAGAGGATGATCCTTAAGTCGGGAAACCAGCCCGTTTGCCATAGGTCACAAAGAACGAAAGCGGCATGAACTGCAACGTTTTTTTGCGTCCATAAACTCTGTTCACGGTACTTGAACTAGGAGTCCCTCACCATGAATCGTCTTCTGTCACGTCTCGCCTCCCATCTTGCCGTTTTTCTCTTGATGGTCTGCATGCTTATGCCTATGTCTGGCTTTGCTGCACAGGACCAAATCATCGACAAATCTGTCACCATTCTTGCAGCCTTTGGCACCAGTGACCCTGACGCTAAAAAGTCTTTTGAGGCCATAGAAGCATCCTATGCAGCCCATGGTCATGAGACCATCATTTGGTCCTATTCATCTAATATCATTCGCAAAAAGTTAGCTGCACAATCCAATGGAAACGCAGTCGTATACTCCATGCAAGAAGCCTTAGCCAAAGCCCATGAGCTCGGTGCAAACAAGGTTCTTGTGCAGTCTTTGCATGTTGTGCCAGCTGAAGAATTCTCCAAAATTGAGCGTCTCATTGCCGCTGACGTGGCTCTCCATCCTGACCGTTTTGACTCCATCATCCTTGGCCATCCTCTGCTTGAGTCGGCTCAAGATTTAGATGATACTCTTGATGCCATCATGGCCGCTGTACCAGCTGACCGGACTCCACAAGATGCTGTTGTCTTCATGGGTCACGGCAATGATCGCGGTCCTGGTGACCTCGTGCTCCGCGCCACAGCTGATGCAATCCACGCTCACGATGCCAATGCCTACCTTGCTACAGTGGAAGGTGCGCTTGGTTTTGAAGAGCATGTTTTGCCAGCGCTTAAAGCGTCAGGCGTTAGCCACGTATACCTCATGCCATTCATGATTGTGGCTGGTGACCATGCCAAAAATGATATGGCTGGCCCAGAAGAAGACTCTTGGTCCTCGCTCATTAAGGCAGAAGGCATAGAAGTGACGTCTATTCTTGAAGGCATGGGACTGAACCAAGGCATTCAGGCCATTTTCTTGCGCCACTCTGCTGACGCAGCTGATGACTTTGTTACGGGTTCCAAAACGAAATAAGTTATTGAAATAATAAAACTCTTAGCAGTATTGCATGTCCATAGGATTGTGCATATTGCTAAGAGTTTTTTGCATTCTTACTTTTATCAATACAATTGATATTGCAGTATATCAAAGGATTTTCAATGAAAACAGGTGTTTTATACGGGGTTGG
The DNA here is from genome assembly GCA_044433065.1 of Pseudomonadota bacterium. Taxonomy (GTDB): domain Bacteria; phylum Desulfobacterota; class Desulfovibrionia; order Desulfovibrionales; family Desulfovibrionaceae; genus Nitratidesulfovibrio. The sequence continues at coordinate 2,549 of JAWXUA010000029.1, read as the reverse complement.
CATCGGACCGGGTGACCCACAATATGTCACCCTTCGGGCCGCTGAACTCATCAAGCAAGTGGACGTTATCTTTACGGTTATTTCTAAAAATGCGTGCGATAGCGTATCTAAAGGCGTTGTAGAGTATTTCCAACCACGAGGCGACGTGCGCCTTTTGACCTTCACCATGTCGCGCGACCATGCCGAACGATTTGCCGTCGTTCAAGCCAATACAGAAGCCATCATTGCAGAGCTCAAGCAAGGTAAGGATTGCGTTTTTGCCACGCTTGGCGATGCCATGACCTACAGTACTTTCGGCTATGTTGTTCAAATTATTAAAGAAGCCATTCCAGATATCCAAATCGAAATTGTCCCTGGTATCACGTCGTTTGCTACCTTGGCGGCAAAATCTGGCGAGGTTTTGGTTGAAAATAAAGAGCAATTGCGCGTCATTCCATCGTTCAAAAGTGACATGGCTGACAGCCTGACCTTCCCTGAAGGTAGCACCACTATTTTGCTCAAGACCTATCGCAGTCGTAAGGCCCTCATCCAGCGTCTGCGCCGCGAAGAGCACATCACCGTAACCTATGGTGAACAGCTTTCACGCCAAGGCCAAATTGTATTGCATAATATCGACGACATAGCGGCTCTACCTGAAAGCTATTTGTCGCTCATCATGGTTAAAAAGGGATTTACAGCGTAAACCGCTGATATCCTAAGTAAATAGCCATCATGAAAAAACAGCACTCTAGTCCGCCTTGGCAAGAACCATGGCGTTTGGCGTGGTTTTGCCTTGCCATCATCCTTTCAGCATGGGCCATTGTGTTCATGGCGCAAGGCACAACGACAGCATGGCAAGCCTTGTCAGCAAAGGGTATCCGTTTTTCCAAAATATTCTGCATGGTTGGTGTCGCCGCAATACTTGGCGGTGTCACGGAAGCTCGGTGCTGGCATCTCTACCTTGCCAAGGGACTTGGACGCATTACACGGGCCGCTCATATGCCGTCCATTGTTGCTGTAAGTATGCCAACTGCTTTATATTCTTCCATGGCGGCCAATAGCCTTTTGGTGAGTTGTCATGCAGAGGGCCGTATGCCTACAGCGGCACTCATAGCTGGCGGCATGCTCAATAGCTATATGGTCTATATTTCCCATTCCCTACGCGTCCTCTACCCTGTTGTGGGGCTCATTGGTGCGGCTGGCATAAGTTATTTTGCTATCCAATTTCTAGGCGGATTGCTTGTTATTTCAGGTATTTTACTTTGGCATTATAAGCATAGTCCTAAGCCTGATGATGTGCACAATCCAGATGAGTCGCTCCCAAGCACAACAGACAAACGCCACGCTGTAAAACCGTGGCCCGATGCTTTCAAGCTCGGAGCAAAACGCGCCGCAGTCCTCATGTTTCGCATGGTTTGCATCACTGTGCCGCTCATGGTTGCCGTTGAATGGGTGGTGAAATCCGATGCCATCCACATCTGGAATGAACATATTCCCGATTGGCTCAGCGTATATTTTCCACCAGAGCTCTTGACCGTCGTGGTGGCACAATTGGGCGGTCTTGTGCAGTCATCAGCCGTTGCGGCCAATCTCCATGCTGAAGGACTCATTTCTAGCGTGCACATTGTCCTTGGCATGTTAGTGGCCAGCGTTATGGGTAGCCCCTTCCGCACAATGCGACGTAACCTACCGTCATCATTGGCAACCTTCACAGCGCCAGTGGCCCTCACCATTGTGCTTGGCATGCAAGCTGGACGTTTTTTGGTGAACTGCACAGCCATTGCCATCATTATTTATGGCATGACCCATTTTTCATGGTAAACCACTACTATTATAGACTTTATTGATAAGGCACCACTATGAAACAGGCACACGTAAAAAAGCTCAACGATGTCATGAATTCCATCCGTTGGCATTTGAGCGGCCCAGAAATAGAAGCTGAAAGTTTTCGCACCATTACTGAAGAATGCCCACAGTCTGCAGACATGGACGAAGCCACATGGCGTGTTGCCCGTCGCCTCATCCACACCACAGCGGATCCGAGCATTGCTGATGGCTTATGTTTCCGCCATAATCCTGTGCAAGCTGGTCTTGATGCTATGAACAATGCATGCAACATTATCTGTGATTCCAAGATGATACGTGCAGGCATTTCCATGGACAAACTGCAGCGCATCAACCCAAAATACAATCCAGAGCACCTCATTTGCGCCATCAGCGATGATGATGTCATTGCGCGCGCTAAAGCTGAGGGCCGCACGCGTGCCATGTGCGCTGCTGAAAAAGTACGCCCTATGCTTGATGGTGCCATTGTTTTGGTGGGCAATGCTCCTTTGTCTTTGGCTCGTTTTGCGCGCTATATTTTAGAAGAGCAAGCTAAGCCAGCTTTGATTATTGGCATGCCCGTTGGCTTTGTTAACGTTGTAGAATCAAAAGAATTATTAGCATTTTGTGACGTGCCACATATTGTGCTTGAAGGTCGCCGTGGTGGCAGTGCCTTGGCTGTGTGCACCCTGCATGCTATTATGGAAAATGCATTGGGATAGATTAACAACAAGCTGGGGGGGGGG
>JAWXUA010000028.1:0-24307 GCA_044433065.1 Pseudomonadota bacterium | reverse complement strand
GGTCTGGGGGAGGGAGAAAACTTTCTCGAAAGTTTTCTCCCTCCCCCAGTTTGTAAAAAAAACCTTAAAAGAGGCCATTTACCATGACGCGACGCAATAAAGACGCCCTCGTTAAAGCCATATTCCAACTTGCCGCAGGGCTTTGCATAGCTGTCCTTGGCTTAATTATGATCTTCCTTTTTGTGGAAGGTATTCCTGTTTTACAATTTGTATCACTTGATGACTTTATTTTTGGTAAATATTGGTACCCTACATCAGACCCAGCTGACTTCGGCATCTTCCCTATGATTGTGGGTTCGCTTGTGGTCACGGGCCTTTCTTCATGCATCGCCATCCCTCTTGGCATCATGACATCCATCTACCTTGCAGAACTTGCTGGCCCACGCATGCGAGCCATCGTCAAGCCGCTTGTTGAAATGCTTCAGGCACTCCCTTCCGTTGTTATCGGCTTCTTTGGCATGGTCATTGTCGCACCATGGCTGCAAGAAACCTTTGATATTGCAACGGGCCTGAATATCTTGAATGCCTCTGTTATGCTCGCATTCATGGCTGTGCCAACTATCACCAGCATTGCAGAAGACGCCATTTACAGCGTTTCTAACGAACTGCGTGAAGCCTCTCTCGCTCTTGGCGCAACCAAATGGCAAACCATCAAGAATGTTGTTCTTCCTGCTGCACTTCCAGGTATGAGCACCGCTGTCATTCTTGGTATGGCGCGCTCCATCGGCGAAACCATGGTTGTGCTCATGGTTGCAGGTGGTGCTGCTATGATTCCTAATTCTATTTTTTCTCCAGTACGTCCTATGCCTTCGTCCATTGCAGCAGAAATGGCCGAAGCTCCTTTTAGAAGCGAACACTACCACGCACTCTTTGCGACCGGTCTTGTCTTGTTCTTGTTTACACTCATGTTCAACGCCCTTGCTGCCTATATTTCTGAAAAGAAAAAGCAAGTTGGTGCCTCTACTTTGTAAGCAAAAACTCACCGCCAAGACTATCTAAAAAGATTTTTTCTTAGGAGTTATCAATGGACGCTACCATAAATCAAGATATTAAGACCACCATGCCACAAAGTGCAGGTTTTCTTGCTCGTCGTAAGCCATCACAATTTATTGCTTTTAGCTTTTTCAAAATCGCTGTTGCCCTCAATGCTATGGCCCTCTTCATCATTGTTGGCTTCGTGCTCTATCACGGTCTTCCAGCTCTGAGCTGGGAATTTATTTCCGAATTTCCACGCGATTCCATGACCAAGGGTGGCATCCTGCCTTGCATCCTTGGTACCATCGCGCTGAGCTACGGTGCCATGCTTGTGGCCCTGCCTTGGGGTGTTGCCACAGCCATCTATCTGCAAGAATATGCGCGCCCTGGTATGGGTGTGCATATCATCCGCCTTGCCATCAATAACCTAGCTGGCGTGCCATCCGTTGTTTTTGGTCTGTTCGGTCTGTCTCTCTTCGTTGTTGTCATGGGCATGGGCGTCAGCCTTCTTGCCGGTATCCTGACCCTTGCATCCCTCGTCTTGCCGCTCATCATCGGTGCCTCTGAGGAAGCGTTACGCTCCGTACCTGCTAGTTACCGCGAAGCATCCCTCGCTCTCGGTGCAACCAAATGGCAAACCATTTACCGCGTTGTACTTCCTGCCGCACTGCCTAGCATCCTCACAGGTGCTATCCTCTCCGTAGGCCGCGCCGCCGGTGAAACCGCAGCCATCATGTTCACCGCCGCCATGTTCTTTAGCCCACGTCTCTCCATCTCCCTCTTCGACAGTGTTATGGCCCTTCCATACCACATCTATGTCCTTGCCACCGCTGGCACCGACATCGAACTCACTAGACCCATGCAGTACGGCACCTCTCTCGTGCTCATCCTGCTTGTGCTCGGTATGAACTTTTTGGCCATCGTTTTGCGCGCTAAGTTGCAGAAGCGTTTGCGCTAGGCTGGGGCGTTGCCCCTGACCCCAGCAGGACTCTGCCCTGCACCCGCTTAGGCCAAACATCTTTAAGGATGTCCTAAGAACCTATTTTTGCGGCCCATGTATAGACTCGAAGACTCGTCTATACATGGGCCGCAAATGCGTTTCTCAAGTTCATAAGCCTTGCGAGTGAAAGCAGCTCTGTGTACTATTGATACAGAGACAACATAAAATAACCATTGCTTAACAACTGAACTAATACATTGAGAAATTTTTCGCCTAGCGAGGCAAGCAAGGTTTGCGCGAAGGGAGTGTATATAGACATACATGCCCCTCGCGCAAACCGAAGCGGAACAAAGATAGGCGGAAAAAGATCCAATTTATGGGAAAAATATGATAAAAGTAGATTTGCATACACACACAAAGCATTCCCATGCCATGGCCTCCGTCCAAGAAATGTTTGACTCAGGCCAAAAAGCAGGACTTGAAATTCACGGTTTTTCCGAGCACTCACCAAGGCCACTGGGTTTTGATTACCCTTCAGATTATCGAGAAAAATTGCAAGCAGGCTTCCCAAGCTATGTGGCAGAAGTCCAAGGCTTAGCTGAAAAGCATAAGGATGAATGCACGGTCTTGCTTGGCCTCGAACTGGACTGGCTCCCAAGCCAATTGGATTTTGCTAAAGCAACTGTGGCGCAATATGATTATGACTACATCATCGCTGGCATCCACTTTTTGGATACGTGGGGCTTTGACTTTACTCCCGATGATTGGGCAGCTTTAAGTGATACAGCGCTGGCTGATATCTACACGCGCTATTTCTCCACAGTAGAAGCCATGGCCGAAAGTGGTCTTTTCCAAATTTTGGCGCACCCAGATATCATTAAGCTTTTTAGTGTGGACAAGTTCCATGCATGGCTTACAAATGCCGACGCACAGAAGATTGTCCGCCGCAGTTTTGAAGCTGTTAAAGCTGCTGACGTAGCCATAGAAATTTCCTCCGCTGGTCTGCGTAAGCCATGCAAGGAAATCTATTCGTGCCCAACCATCATGCAAATAGCCGTGGACCTCGAAATCCCCATCACCTTTGGTTCTGATGCCCACTGCGTCAACACCATGGCATGGGGCTTTGATCAGCTCGAAGCCTATGCGCGACGTTTTGGCTATACCGAAAGTGCTTACTTTACGAAAAAACAGCGCCATTTCAAAAAATTCTAGGAAGTATTGAGCACTCCCTGCCTTCAAGATCAACAAATAAAAAGTTTTGAAGGATGGAGGGGGTCTGGTGGGAGGAAGGGAACTTTTTCAAAAGTGTCCTTCCTCCCACCAGTCTTCTTCAAAAAACTCCAATCCTACACACCCACAGCTTGCCATGCTGGCACCTTTGCTGTATGAAGGAAAAGAATTTTTTCACGAACACTTGTACAAACGGAGATTATCATGGATTTCGCATGGTTCTTTGCTGGTATCATTGGCGTTGCTCTTGGCGTCTTGCACATCAAGTATTCCAAGTACTAAGACTGCAAACAAAAGCCACCATATGAGAGGATAAAAATCCTTTCATATGGTGGCTTTTGTTGTTTCTAACGTTGAATACGTGAACCACACTCTCATAACACAGTCTTGCATTTTTCTAAAGCATCCCTACATATATACTACAAACAGACTCAACATGATCATTTAGGAGACTAAAATGACCAGTCAGATTAAGACCGTTATGCTTTTGGCCTTGCTTTCGGGCCTTGTCATTGTGCTTGGTGGCATGCTCGGTGGCCGCACGGGCATCATCATTGCTTTTGGCCTTGCGCTTGTTATGAACGTGGGCAGTTATTGGTATTCGGACAGCATCGTACTCCGCATGTACAATGCGCGCGAAGTGGCCCCAGAAGATGCGCCCATGCTCCACAATATGGTGGCGGAATTGGCGCAAAAAGCCGGCATCCCGAAGCCTCGTGTATGCGTCATGCCAGATGAAACGCCCAATGCCTTTGCCACAGGCCGTGACCCAGAGCACGGTGTGGTTGCTGTCACTGATGGCATCATGCGCATTTTGTCACCTGAAGAATTAAAGGGCGTCCTTGCCCACGAAATTGGACATATTGCCAACCGTGACATCCTCATCCAAACCGTTGCCAGTGTCATGGGTTCAGCGATTGTGAGTATTGCCAATATGATGCAGTGGGCTGCTATTTTTGGCATTGGCCGCTCTGATGATGAGGAAGGTGGTGGCGTCAGCCCATTTGTTGGCATTCTCATGGCCATTGTAGCCCCTATTGCGGCTGCCCTCATCCAGTTTGCCATTTCTCGTTCACGCGAATATTTAGCCGATGATGCCGGCGCACAGCTCGCAGGCAATCCACTGTATCTTGCAGGGGCTTTGCAGAAGCTTGAATCGTGGAACCAAAATCGCCCCATGCAAAATGTCAATGCTGCTACGGCGAGCATGTTCATTGTAAGCCCTTTGAGCAATCTCAGCGGTGGCAATTTTACCGCTCTCTTCAGCACACACCCACCTATCGAAGAACGCATCGCACGCTTGCAAGCCATGGCTGGCAGGTAGCTTTTTCTGGGGGAAAGGAAAGACTTTTGGAAAGTTCTTCCCTTCCCCCAGCTCTTTTTTAAAACTTTTTATTTGCGGATAAAAAGTCTTTTTTTTATGCTTTTTTAGGACCGCATGGAAATGTAAAAGAAGTAAAAACAACGAGTTCTATAGAGGCAAAAAATATGAGTGAAGAAACAGTGGATAAAGAACAAATAGCAAAATCCCATCCAGAACTTGCTCCAACAATGATTGATGGACAAGCCTGCATCACACCAGTAGCCACACCAAGCTACACGCCTTTTGTTGCTGGCGACGTACACCCAGAGCTTGTAACGTTCATCAAAAATGTACCATGGCATCAACTGCTTGGCGTGCAAGTTTTGGAATTGCGCCCAGGCTATGCAAGACTTCTTTTGCCACTGTCGCCGTACATTAAGGGCAATGCGAGCCGCGGAGTTTTGCATGGTGGCATGATGGCGGCCCTTGCTGATAGCTGCGCCGTAGCCGCTCTATGGACACATTTTGGACCTGATGATAGAGTTGCTACCGTCGATTTACGCGTAGACTATTTACGTCCTGCACCAGATACGGCAGGTATCATTGCAGAAGGCGAAGTCCGTCTGCTTGGCGGTAGCATTGGCAATATTCACGTGCGCATGGTGAGTGAATCAGATCCCAATGTCACAGTGGCCGAAGGGCGTACTGTTTGTTATATGCGCCGTGCAAAGAAAAGTTAGCCGCTTTCTCCACAACAAAACTCTTTTCAAACGTTACCTTCCCCCAGAAAAAACTACCCCAAAAGGACACAACCATGGCATTAGCAGATCAAGCATTAGAACTTCAAAAAAGTGGCTGTAACTGTGCACAAAGTGTGAGCGGTGTTTTTTGCGAAAAATATGGCATTGATCATGACCAGCTTATGCGCATGACGACCAATTTTGGTTCTGGCATGAACGCCGGTGACTACTGCGGCGCACTGGCTGGTTCCATCATGGTCGTGGGCTTTAAATATGGTACCACAGACCCAAAAGATATGGATGCGAAAAAGCTTTGCCGTCAAAAGGCTGCTGAAATCATTGAAGCTTTCCGCAAAGAAAAGGGAACTCTGCACTGCCGCGACATGCTTGGCTGTGATATCACCATTCCTGAAAATTTCATCAAAGTGAAGCCACGCATCATAGTAGAATGTACAGCACTCATGCACCACATGGTGACGGTGCTTGAGGACGCTGGATACTAAGCTCTTAGAATACTTCAAAAAAAAGGCCGAAGCACATTGTATGCGCTTCGGCCTTTTTATCGTCTCCTTTCCTAGGCTTGACCACACTCTTTACTTGTACTACTATTTGTACAAGTAAAGGAGATGCCATGCCTGAAGCCTTAACCTACTCAGAAGCCCGTAAAAATCTTGCCGCCACCATGGAAAAAGTCTGCGATTCGCACGACCATGTTATTATAACGCGACGCCAAGCGCGCCCTGTAGTCATGATGTCTTTGGAAGCCTATAATAGCATTGAAGAAAGTGCGTATCTCTTGCGATCGCCAAACAATGCTCAACGCTTACGTGAAAGTATAGCCGAAATGCGCCAAGGGCAGCACTGTCAACACGCTTTATTTGAGGAATAACATGTCTTCCTCTCCTTGTTCGCCAAAATCACCGTGTTCTACGGATGACGTCACGCAAACAGCGACTATCCTTTCATGGACAAGGCTTGCATGGGAAGACTATCTCTACTGGCAAAAAACAGATAAGGCCATGGTAAAACGTATTAATACCCTCCTTAAAGAGGCTATGCGGACGCCATTTGAGGGCCTTGGTAAGCCTGAGTCATTAAAGTTTGACTTAGCAGGCTGCTGGTCGCGGCGAATTAATCAAGAACACCGCCTGGTCTACAGCTTTCATGGTGAAAGTAAGACGCTCATAGTCTTACAATGCCGCTATCATTATTAGCACAAAAAAGGCCGAAGCACATTGTATGCGCTTCGGCCTTTTTCAAGTATATCGGGAAATTAGTCTTTAACGTACGGAAACGTTGTAAGCGGCTGCATCATACCAAGCATATGCTCAAAGTCACGGGTATTCACGCTAGGCAGGCTATATTGCGTGTGTACTTCAGTATCAAGCTTAGCATCAAACTGCACAGTAAAGACCTTCTCTGCACGAGCAGCAAATTCATTGAGCACTTTGACTTGCTCTCCGTTCATGAGGTCAAAACCGTTATCAAAAATAGCTGGCAATGGTTCACGGTAATCCATGACAAGCTTCACCGTGCGGAAATAGTCGAGTCGGGTAATGCGGCGAGCAAGCCACTTTTCTGGTACTGAACCTTCTTTTTCTTTAACCATGTCCGTAAAAGCGTTGTCATCGGCGTCAAGGATATAGGTCGATACGGTGAACTTACGGTCACCCAAGGTCATAGTACCTTTGGATACGTCGTTAATACTTGCGCTCACATCAAGCTCCCATTCCCAACCTTGTGGAGTTTTGGAGATGATGGTCACAGCTTGGGCTTCATTGGCTTTGCCGTTGGGCGCGCTCAGCTGATACCACATTTGTACACCGCGGTAACCCAAGGATGTATAGAGATTGGGGTTAGCTGTGGCACTGGTCACAACGGTCAGGTCTGGCGTTGTGATATACACATCAGGCTGTGACGTGGAAATAAGGCCATCACCAGCGGTTCCGCGTTGCAAGCTAGCACAACCTGTGGCGAAGGTGACAATAAAAAGAAGGGAAAGAAGAATTTTTGGCATTGCATACCTCAGTAGTAAAACGTTTAGTTCATGCCCCAACAAGAAGGCATGGCAAACAGTACACAGTCTGGTAAAAAAAGAAATATTTCATACATGATTGATTGCATGATAGGCGACTTTATCACAATGTTCTAAAGACTTTGCAAAATCATATGCGTCTCAAATTCAGCTATATTCGTATCAGGGCATAAAATATGGTGCAAGAAAAAAAGGGCATATGCAGCCGCGCCACATATGCCCTTTATTTGGGTTGTCACGTTCAGATGCGAAGAAAATAGGTGCGGAGAGGCAAACATCTTTCAAAGCAACTGAATAACACCCTTATAAAATAGTATAATTTTTGCTCTTAGAATATATTTCTAAATTAACTTATTTTGCTCTTCTGGCAAGGCAAGCCATTTTCTGGCGAAGAGACCGACCAAAGGCAACGAAGCCATGGCCGTTAGCGAGTCTTCGAGCTTTACACCCATCGAGAGCAACGCTAACGAAGCCAGAAAGCAAAAGAAGCAATTTAGGAACATAGCCTAGTCGGCTTGGCGACGCACGAGAGTAGGCAATTCTATCTCATCTTCATCAAAAATGAAATCATCGCCACCAGGAACATGACCTTGACTATTACGCATATTCTGCGCAACACCAGCCGTACGCAAGCACGTTGGCACATTCAAGTCATCAATGGTCATACCGCCATAGCTGCCATTGGGATTATAGGTGCCTCCAGCATAAGGATTAGGCTGTGGAACACGATCATGGGATATTTGGTTTGGCAGAGGACTAACATGCGGATTAACGCCATAATTGGGGTTTTGCGCAGGTCTTGGAGCGACGCCAATAGGGGTTACATTGATTTGCGGAGTTGTTTCATAGGGCTGAGTTTGTGCTGGCTGTCCACCTGTTTGGCCATACTGTTGTTCACCTGCATGCCCTGTCTGGGGCATAGTAGGCTCAACTTTCTGACCATTTTCATGCCCAGTAGCTTGGCTACCCTGTCCTGTTGGAGCTGGGCTTGGAGCTGGATTTCCTTGACCAGCAGCTGGTCTTGGGAAGCCCGTCACATTGGAAGCACCGCCGCTAAAACCATTGACTGAAGGTTCAATGCCCGTTGCAATAACGGTGATGCTGAGCTCATCGCCAGCATTTTCATCAAAGACGGCACCAAAGATAATGGTAGCATCTGGGTGTGCAGCTTCTTGGATAATGGCAGCAGCTTCACTGACTTCATCAAGGGTCACATCAGGGCCACTGGTGATATTGTACAGAACGCTACGTGCGCCATCCATGGAAACGTCTTCAAGCAGAGGACTGGTGATGGCGCGCATGGCAGCTTCGCGGGCACGGGCTTCACCAGAGGCAACACCAGTACCCATCATGGCAAGACCAGATTCGCCCATGATGCGCTTCACGTCGTGGAAGTCAAGATTGATGATACCAGAAAGGGTGATGAGGTCGGAAATACCTTTCACAGCGTAGTATAAAACTTCGTCAGCTTTTTTGAGCATGTCGCGGAAAGGGGCACGCTTTGGTGCCAAGGAAATGAGACGGTCATTAGGGATGGTGATGAGGCTGTCCACGCATTGGCGGAACTCTTGAATGCCCTTTTCAGCTGCTTCAAGACGCTTGCGGCCTTCAAAGAAGAAAGGCTTGGTCACAACGCCAACGGTCAAAGCACCTGCTTCGCGAGCAGCCTGTGCAATGATAGGAGCTGCGCCAGTGCCTGTGCCGCCACCCATACCAGCCGTAACAAAGACCATGTCCGCTGTGCCGATGATTTCTTTAATGGCTTCAATGCTTTCAAGAGCAGCTTCGCGGCCCACAGTTGGATCTGCGCCAGCACCAAGGCCCTTGGTCATTGAGCCACCAAGCTGGATGGTGTAATCCGCGGTGGAACGACGCAAAGCCTGCACATCGGTATTGGCCGCAATGAGCGTTACACCTTTGAGGGATGCTTCGATCATGTTTTGTACGGCATTGCTACCGCCGCCACCAACGCCAATGACTTTTATGATAGTCGTATTTTCAGCTTCTTCAGCTATATCTACAAAGTCCATACGCCTCTCCTTGCGTTATTTCTTCATGGGCACACAAGTGCACCCCTTTGTATCGGCCATTTTACGAGATGATTTTACGAGATGCCCTTACGAGATGCTCTTATGAAATATCAGAGAACCATTTCCGCATTTTTGAAAATACGCGGCTAAAAGCCCCAGGGTCTTGGTCCTGATATTTGTGATCCATGCCTTCTTTTTCTGCGGCATAATGCAAAAGCCCCACAGCTGTGGCGTATTTTGGATTATTGACCACATCTTTCAAGCCGCCCACATTGCGCGGTGCACCCACACGTGTTGGCAAGCCAAAAATTTGTTCGGCAAGTTCTTGGCTACCTTGAATAAGTGCTGTGCCCCCTGTCAAGACAATCCCAGCACCTAAGTGATTTTTAAAGCCAGAACGCACCAATTCATGGTTCACAAAGGTTAAAATTTCTTCCATGCGTGGTTCGCAAATATCCACAAGCACCTTGCGTTCAAGACGCCGTGAACCGCGCTCACCACTGCTTGGCACGTCAATATATTCCTCAGGCAAAACAAGCTCAGAAAGCACACAACCATAGTCTTTCTTAATATTCTCAGCAGCGGCCACAGGTGTGCGTAAAATAACCGCGATGTCCTTGGTGATATTTTGGCCACCAAGGGGCAAAGCGCTGGTATGTTTAATGGCGTCATTGATGAAAATGGCGATATCCGTTGTGCCACCACCAATATCCACGAGAGCAACACCGATGTTACGCTCTTCAGCCGTCAAAACAGCTTTGGCTGATGCCAAGGACTCAAGCACCATGTCGGCAACATAGAGACCACTACGGTCGCAAGAGCGGATGACATTTTGCACAGCCGTCACCGCACCTGTGACAATATGCACCTTCACCTCAAGACGTACACCAGCCATGCCCAAAGGGTTGGCAATGCCACGCTGATCGTCCACCACATATTCTTGTGGCAAGGTGTGAAGCAATTCTCTGTCTTGCGGAATGGCCACAGCTTTGGCAGCATCAAGCACACGCTCCACATCGCGAGGGCTCACTTCACGGCCCTTCACAGCTATGACGCCATGGCTGTTGGTGCTTCTAATGTGGTTGCCCGCAATACCAGCGTACACGGTCTTGATTTCATGGCCAGCCATGCGTTCTGCATCGCCAATGGCTTTCTTAATGGACTGAATGGTCTCATCAATATTCACCACAACGCCCATGCGCAGACCTGTGGAAGGAATGGAACCAATACCAATAATATCAATACCTTCCTCATTCACTTCACCAACGACAGCGCACATCTTTGTAGTCCCGATATCAAGACCTACAATGAAATCGTTTTTGGCCATGCTCTGCTCCTTATCTGCTCCCTTTTCTGCAAAGAAAAAAGGTCGCTGTTCAACGGCTTTTGCGTCAAATATCGTTTTAAGGCTTTAACCTTTTGTCATCATGATGTTTTTGCGTTCTTTTGTACGTCATCATTGGCAATGACCCACACAGAACCGTCAACAACAATAATCTCTTTTATGCGGCTAAAATCGCCCCGTCGCCCAAGATCCTTGAGTACAAGACGCATTCTTTCTAAATTTATATGTAGATCTTCTACATCAACACTGACATGCACAGCTGGCTCATCAATGTACCATTCTATGCCCTTGCCTGCACTGAGCCGAACCCATGAAACCAAGGACTTGTTCACGAGAACATGCGCTTGCTTAAAGGCTTCAAACAACTCTGCAAGACGAGGTAATAAGGCTTCCCCACCGCTCCCAACGGTCAACTGTGGCAAAGCCATAAATGTTTCAAAGACAACTGGGGCAAGAATATTTCCTTGGATATCAGCATAGTAAAGTTCACCACCATGCACCATCCAAAAAACTGGTTCATACTCTTGCACCACAATATCAAAACTATCAGGCAATAAACGTTTCACCGAAACAGACGCGCACCAAGGTGACATAGCGACTCGCTCTTCAACCTCATTCAAGTCCACGGAAAAACAGTTTGCCCCAAGCTCAATATTTGTCAATTCAAGAACAGCCTCTTGCGACAACATGTGAGTGCCAGAAATTCTAATATCTTTTATAGCAAAGTACGGTGAATCTGTCACAAAAGCATAACCTTGTATACCGCCCACTGCAATTAGTGCCATAAAAGTGCACACAAGCAAAGCATAAAAAACGTAACGCAATAGAGAAACTGTGCGTCGTATAAGGCTTGGCCCTGCATCATTGACCGCAGCACCATCGCTACGGCTCATACGCCGACCACGTGATACTGTATTGCGCGCTGGCTTGCGACGTTGTGTGTCTAGTATGGACATGGCAAAACACGTACTTCGCATGCTAAAGTAATACCAAATTTGTCAAAGACGCGCTCTTTAGCCATGTCTAAAAGAGCAAATGCATCTGCACTGCATCCTTCATAGCCTTGTGCATTATTGACAAGGAAGTTGGCATGCACTTCAGACATAGCCATATGACCAATGGAAATACCTTTCATGCCTGCTTCATCCAAAAGCTTACCAGCCGAAATACTTTGCCCTGCTTCGTCCACAGGATTGCGGAAAATACAGCCAGCACTATGCGCCCAAATAGGTTGCGTAGCACGCTTTTTTTCATGGCATGCACGCATATGAGCCTTTATAGATTGGCTTGAAGCTGGCCGTAAAGCAAGCTCTACGCGCACCACCATGAACCATTCATGCTCACCCACACAATGCGGCTTAAAGTGTCGATACGCAAAGGAAAATTCCCCTTGCTTCAAGGTCACAAGTCCAAGCCGCGGCGTAAAAATAGTCACGCTATATAAGGCTGGTCCCATTTCGTAACCATACGAACCTGCATTCATAGCCACAGCGCCACCCACAGAACTGGGCACACCAGCAAGACCTTCAAGACCAGACAAGCCCCACACAGCAAGCCGTGCTAAAAGCCGAGGCAAACTCATGGATGCAGCAACAGACACAATGCAGTGCGAAACTCCGTCGATACAGCCATCAGCCTTACCACCAACGAGGAGCTCTGCATCTTCGCGAGTATCGTCTGTAAATTTGGGTGAGACGATAACCAAAGGCAAATCACCATCATGGGCAAGAATATTGGTGCCATAACCCAAGACCACTGGCTCGCCACCAAGACGGGCAAGACAATGTGGCAAAGCATCAAGATCCGCAAGGCTAGTCATACGGACTTCAGCTAAAGCCGTACCGCCAAGGCGTAAACTTGTGCGCTCTGCTAGTCGTGGGCCACGGACAATATCAAGCATTATGCCCCCTTAAGAAAGCGCTGGCCAATGGTGGTGATACTGCCTGCACCAAGAGTCAAGAACACATCGCCCTCTTGCAATACATCGGGCAAGACATCCACAACAGCGTCAAAATTTTGGAAATAGGTCACGTCCGTATTGGTAACCTGACGGATACCTTGGGCAAGATTGACGCTATTCACAGCTGGGATAGGGGTTTCGCAAGCAGGATAAATTTCTGTAAGCAAAAGTTTATCCACATTGGCAAAAACTGTGCAGAATTCCCCCCAAAGGGCTTGGGTCCGCGTAAATCTGTGTGGCTGAAAAACCACCACAAGACGACGGTCTGGGTACACAGAACGTGCTGTGGCCAATGTTGCAGCAATTTCCACAGGATGGTGGCCATAATCGTCCACAACCGTAACGCCATTGCGCTCGCCACGTCGCTCAAAACGACGACCCACACCATCAAAAGCACCAAGGCCTTCAATACAGTGCACTGGCGAAATACCTGCTTCCAAGGCCACACCAATGGCCGCCAACGCGTTGAGCACATTGTGCCGCCCCGGCTGCGCAAGCACCACTGTGCCGAGCTCTTCGCCCTTAACGCTCAAGGTGAAGGAACTCTTCTCACCGCATGTGCAGTTCGTGGCTCGGATGATATTGTCCTGACCAAAGCCATAGGTCACAAAGCGACGCTTCACCATGGGCAAAAGACGACGTACACCAAGGTCATCGCCGCACACCACATTGACGCCATAAAATGGCACTTTGTTCATGAACGTAACAAAGGCTTCATCAATTTCTTTTTGGCCGCCGTAGAAATCCACATGGTCCATATCAACATTGGTCACAACGTTGATAATGGAAAAGAGGCACAAGAAGGAACCATCGGACTCATCAGCTTCAGCAAGCAGATATTCCCCACCACCAAGGCGCGCGTTGGCACCATAGGCATTGAGACGACCACCAATAATAACAGTGGGATCCGTCTTAGCTGCATCAAAAATAGCCGCAGCAAAGGACGTTGTAGTCGTCTTGCCGTGCGTGCCTGCAATGGCAATGCCTTTACGCAAACGCATAAGTTCTGCCAGCATTTCAGCACGCGGAATAATGGGGATACTGCGCTCTATGGCCGCCATGACTTCTGGATTATCATCGCGCACAGCTGTTGATTTGACCAAAACTTCAGCATCAGTCACATTTTCAGCAGCATGGCCAATGTGGATAATAGCCCCAATGCCACGCAAACGTCGCACCACAGCACCATCAGACATGTCAGAACCATGCACAGCATAGCCAAGGTTGAGCAAGACTTCAGCAATGCCGCTCATGCCTGCGCCGCCAATACCAACCATATGAATTGTTTTAATACTTGTGTGCATAGTGTTCTCCTTTGAAACTGAAAAACCATTATACAGCAAAAATGTACTGTAGTAAAAACATTTACAGTACATATGTTGTATTCTATTTTTTTATCACAGTAAGCACAGCGTCCACCACATTCTTTGCCGCTTGAGGATGAGCAAAGTCTTTGGCAGATGCTGACATGCTCTCTAAACGCTCAGAATCATAAAGCATATCCATGAGCATAGCAGAAAAGTCAACTTTGGAAATGTCCTTCTGCTCAAGCAAAACTGCCCCACCCTGCGCCGCC
Organism: Pseudomonadota bacterium; assembly: GCA_044433065.1. Classification (GTDB taxonomy): domain Bacteria; phylum Desulfobacterota; class Desulfovibrionia; order Desulfovibrionales; family Desulfovibrionaceae; genus Nitratidesulfovibrio. Next base: position 10,173 of record JAWXUA010000028.1, on the reverse strand, counting down.
AAGAAAGCTGCATTGTGCAGTTGATGATCATGGGTTGCTTGGGGAAACGGAATGAGCACTGATGGCACACCAGCCACGGTTAGCTCAGCAATGGAACTCGCCCCAGCTCGGCATACCGCAAGGTCCGCCTGTGCATAGCACGCAGCCATATCATCAATAAAGACAACAACTTCAGCATTATCATAGCCAGCCCGCGCATAGGCATTGCTCACGCGCTCAAAGTCCGCTTTACCCGTCTGGTGCACAATAGCCACACTTTGACCGCGCTCTTTTTGCATGGCTAGAAGCTGCGGTAAGGCTTCCATAATGGCATCATTGATACCCTTGGCCCCAAGGCTTCCGCCCATGATGAAAAGATGTCGCTCGTTGCTATCTTGGCGCTCAATATGCTTATAATATTCAGGTTTTTGCGCGCCCAAAGCCACGATGTCCGCGCGCACAGGGTTGCCCGTAAAGACGATTTTAGACTGAGCGAATGGAGTCTTGATATGCTTAGCAAGATTGCGCATAAACTTTTCCGAAAATTTAGGATCGCCATACATATCAGTCGATTTACCAAAGGACAAAAAGACCTTGCGCACCATTTTGCCCAAAATACGATTGGTCAAACCTGGCACAGAATTTTGTTCATGCAATGCTGTGGGCACAAAGCAAAGTGTAGCTGCGGTCACACCTGCAAAAGCCGCATAGCCGCCAAAGCCAATGACGATTTCTGGCTTAAAAGAACGCATGACCAACATAGCGCGCACAATGCTGTACAGCATGCCAAAGGCTGCTGGGATAGCGCGAAGCCCACGGCCCAAAACACCGCGCACTGGCAAGCCCACAAATTTGAGACGCGCATCATTGGCAAGCTTGGCCTCTGGACCATATTGGCCACCCATAAAGAGCACGTCGCAATCTGGAAAACGTTGCTTAATCTCTTCCACCACAGCAAGAGCAGGGAAAATATGGCCACCAGTGCCACCAGTGGTTACAATCACTTTTTTCATAAAATCACCTTGGTGAGCGTGAGAAATGTAAGAGCAAGCCAACGCACAAAAGCGAAGCCACAAGACTACTGCCACCATAGCTCAAAAAGGGCATGGCCACACCTTTAGGCGGCAAAGCACCGATGGACATGGCAAGGTTCAGCCCTGTGCCCAGAAGTAAAATCAAGGTAATGCCAAAGGATGACAAACGGTCACGCAAGTCTTCTTGGCGTAAAACAATGACGAAGCAACGCCAGAAAAATAAGGCTTGCAAGAGCATGACCACAGTCACGCCAATGAGGCCCATTTCCTCGCCAAGCACCGCCATGATGAAGTCATTGTGCGCTTCTGGCAGGTAGAACAATTTCTGCTTGCCAACACCAAGGCCAGCACCTGTTAAACCACCAGAACCAAAGGCATAAAGCGACTGCACAAGCTGATAGCCAACACCATCTGGATCCTTGAATGGGTCCATAAAAGCCAAGATACGTTCACGCCGATATGCCGATATGTATATCAGAGCACCAAAAGCCGCAGAAGCAAAAAGGCCTGATATAAAAAGATAAATAAAGCGCACACCGCCAACCAAGCACATGAAAAAGAGCAATAAAGCCAAAACCACAGCGCCACCAAGGTCTGGCTGTCCCAAAAGTAAGAGACACAAAAGACCTGTCATGAAATAGGGCGGCACAACACCGCGGCTAATGGTCTTGATGAGCTCTTGTTTGGTGCTCAGAAAATAGGCTAAGTACAAAACCAAGGTGATTTTTGCAAATTCTAAGGGCTGTATTTTCAGCGATGCCACACCAATCCAGCGGCTCGCGCCGTTGACCTGTGTGCCAAGGGGCGTCAAGGTTAAAACGAGAAGCAGCACCACAAGCCAGAATGTCGGATATTGCAAACGATACAACACTGTCCGCGGCATAAAGGCCAAGGCAAACATACCCATAAAGCCCACGCCAGCAAAGAAAGTTTGCCTCGTAAAGTATTGATATCTATCGCCAAGTTGACCACGGTTTGCAAACTCTGCCACAAAGGCGCTAGAGCTGAGCACCATGGTGAGGCCAACGCATAGCAAAAGCACCGTAAGACCAAAGAGCAACCAATCAAATGATTGCGTTGCTTGGCTCTGGGGCTGATTATGGCGTTCTGCTATGCTCATATCTATCTACTATCCTAGGCTTTTTCTACCAATCCACGTACAGCGTCACGAAATACGGAACCGCGGTGAATATAGCTTGTAAAAAGGTCAAAACTTGCCGTAGCTGGGGCTAAAAGCACCACCTCGCCAGCCTGCGCTTGCTGAGACATATGCTCCACAGCAGCCTCAAGATTAGGCTCCCACCACATAGGTACAACGCCGTCCCAAGCCTCTTCAAAGCGTTCACGGCTCGCCCCAAAAAGACCCACCATGCGCACATGCTCTTTCACAAGTGGAATAAGTCCCACCAAATCGCCGCCCTTGAATTTGCCCCCTGCAAGCAGCAGAACAGGCTTGTCAAAGGCTTCAAGAGCAACCTTCAAGGCAGAAACCGTGGTACATTTGGAGTCGTTGACATACACAACGCCATCCTTCTCCGCCACCAATTCCAAGCGATTTTCAATGGGCGCAAAGGCTGCCACAGCGCGTCTGGCATCCTCTTCTGTGACGCCAAAGGGCTTGGTTGCCTGCCATGCCGCTTGCATATTGCTTTGATTATGCGCGCCAAAAAGTTTGCAATCAGGGAACAGTTTTTCGTGCTTGGCAAGGCTTGGCAAATGCTGCACATGTGCCTTGGTTTTGGCCAAAATGGGAGCCATATACTGAGCTTCAATGGCTTCTAAGCCAGCACCAAAGATGGCAAAATCGTCTTCACCTTGGCAATGGAAAATATGGCCTTTGGCTTCAATATACTCTGCCATATCTGCATGGAAATCCAGATGATTTTCTGAGATATTCAAGAGCATAGCCACATGCGGCCGGAAGCTTGAGCACGTCTGCAACTGGAAGCTCGAGCATTCCAAAACCAAGACATCAGCACGCGTTGCACCCTCACGGCAAGCAAGCACATATTCGCTGAGCGGCGTACCAATGTTACCACCGAGAAAGACTTTATGCCCGTGTGCCTCAAGCATAGCCGCGCAAAGGCTCACTGTCGTGGTCTTGCCGCTGGTGCCAGTGACCGCAAGCACGCCTTCTGGCTTGTCATGCTGTGCTATTTCACGCCAAGCAAGCTCCATTTCCGCCATAACCTCAACAGTTCTATCAGCAGGCAAAAATGGCTTCAGCGAAGCAAGGGCCGCCGCAGGGCTTGGCACCACAATATCTGCATCAGCAAAGTGCGCGGTCTCATGAGGGCCGCACACAATTTCAAGGCCAGCCTCATCAGCCCACGCCTTAAAATCCGCGCGGATGGACTCGGCCTTCTGCTCCAAAAGCCGCACCTTAGCACCCTTGGCATGCAACAATCTGCACGCCGCCATGCCAGAGCGCCCTGCGCCTACGACTACTGCTGTCATCATCGAACCTTCCATGGTCATCTCCTAGCGCAACTTAAGTACAGACAAAGCCAAAAGACCAAGTAAAGCCGAAATAATCCAACAGCGGATAATGATTTTCGACTCGGGAACGCCTTTGAGCTCATAGTGGTGATGCAGGGGTGCCATGCGGAAAATACGCTTGCCACCGGTTACACGGAAATACCCAACCTGCAGAACGACGGAGAGCGTTTCTACCACAAAGGGTGCGCCAACAATGAGCAGTAGGAGCTCTTGCTTGCAGAGAACGGCGAGAAAACCGAGAGCTCCGCCGATGCTGAGCGAACCCACGTCGCCCATGAAAACTTGGGCTGGGTAGGCGTTAAACCAAAGAAAACCAAGTCCAGCACCAGCTAAAGCGCCGCACAAGATGGCAACTTCGCCAACACCTGGTACATAGTAGACTTGCAGATATTCAGACAAGGTTGCGTGGCCAGCCACATAGACAAAGACCGCAAAAACCATGGCCGCAAAAATACTTGGGCCGATGGCGAGGCCATCAAGGCCGTCGGTCAAGTTGACGCCATTGGACGAACCCACAAGCACCACAATGGCAAAGGGAATGTACAACCAGCCAAGGTCTGGCGTGAAATCCTTAAGAAATGGGAAGGATAGGTGCGTTGAATAGGCAGGCAATTGCACCAAAGCGTACAAAACAATGCCAGCGATGAGCACTTGCCACGCAAACTTTGCTTTTGCCGATAAACCTTGATTTTTATGGCCTTTGATTTTGCTATAGTCATCCAAAAAGCCAATGAAACCAAAGCCAGCAAAGACTGCCAAGGTCAACCATATATAGACGTTGGTTAAATTGGCCCATAAAAGCGTGCTCGTAATGACAGCAAAAGCAATGAGCAAACCACCCATGGTGGGCGTCCCAGCCTTGGCCGCATGAGCTGTAACATTTTCATGGATGCATTGGCCAAATTTCAGGCGTTGCAACCACGCAATAAAACGCGGTCCCATGATGATGCAAAGCATGAAAGCTGTGAGCAAAGCCCACACAGATCGGAACGTGATATAGCGAAAAACATTGAATGCGCTGATGTCTACGCTCAATGGATATAATAAATGATAGAGCATTATGCTTCTCCCGCTCCTGCTTTGATGCTCAAAGCTACTTCAAACGCTTCGCGGAACAACTCCAAACGGTTGCCCCGTGATCCTTTGAATAAAATATGTCCATGGGGCATGCCGTGCTCAGCCATGAGCCCAAGGCAATGCGCCGCATCTTCTACCACAGCAAAATGCCCGCCATAGCCAGCACGTCGCAAGCCCGAAGCCACAGCCTCAGCATTGCCACCCTTCCAATAAATGGCTGATGCCCCTGTTGTGGCAAGCAAGCGGCCTAAATCTTGGTGCGCCTTTTCAGCCTCAGAACCAAGTTCGAGCATCTCACCAAGCACAAAGGTCAAATTGCTGTTCTTGGCAGAAGGCGTGCCCACCTTCATTTCCACAACAGCTTCCACCATACACTTCATGGAAAGTGGATTGGCATTATAGGTGTCGTCAATGATGGTGCACGAACCAATGCGCTTGCAGGCAAAACGTTGCTTAGGCAAGGTTGCTGAGGTGAATGCCTTGGCAATGGCATTACCACTAAGCCCAAGCATGTGGGCCATAGCCGCCACAGCAATGACATTTTCTGCGCCAAAAGCACCACGGAATGGGGCTACAATTTCTTGCGCAACACCATCAAGCCAGACCCGATAACGACCGTGCATGGCGTCTGCGTCATCCTGAAAATCTTCCGCATTGTCATGGACAGCATCGCCACTTTCAGCAACGCCCATATAGGCCGCGCGGTAGGTAAGCGGTTTGCCTGTGGCAGAAAAGAAGGTGATATTGCGACACTGGCTGCGTGCTTCGCGGACCAAATCATCGTAGTCTGCGCTCACAAGGGCTTGGCCCTTTTCCGAACCCTTATCCATTAGATAGGATAGGAGCAAAGACTTGTAATGCGCAACACCGCGTTGACCAAGGCCCAAGGTATGCCCTTGGCCCACGTTCAAAATCAAAGCAAAGTCTGGTCGCAAAATGGCGCCAAGCTCGTCCATGTCGCGAGCTTCGCTGATGCCAGCTTCCATGACCCAAAAATCTTCATCGCCACTGGCTGCCAACATGGACAAAGGCAAGCCAATCTGGTTGTTTAAGTTCAAAGGATTTTTAGCCACAGTGCCCTGACTTGAAAGCACATGAGCTAGCAATTCTTTCACGGTCGTCTTGCCAGCTGTACCCGTAATACCAATGACTTTGGCCTTACTCTGATGACGATACCAATTGGCCAATTTACCAAGAGCCAGCACCGCATTGGGCACAATCAATACAACGACAGAAGGCCGCGCATCACTGCTCATATCCACAAAGGGATCACGCTCAGCAAGCAAGACCACAGCACCACGCGCCGCAACATCCGCCGCAAAGTCATGACCGTCAAAGCGGTCCCCAGCAATGCACACGAACATGTCACCAGTTTCAATTTGGCGACTATCTGTGCGCACACCTGCAATGGTCAAGGTCCCTTCAAGCGGCACATTGCCACGAGAAGAGCTGACTTCAAGTGCTGTATTGTGGCCCACAATGGCCGTTACGCCAACGGCATCGCGCAATGCCTGTATGCTAATTTGCATTTTTTACCTCAAGAGAGACCATGTAAATATCTTATTATTTTCAATAGTTATAATTTTTTCAAAACTAGCTAAGAATATCAACTACTGTTTCCTGATCACTATAATGATGCTTCACATCGCCAATAATCTGGTAGGACTCATGGCCCTTACCTGCGATGAGTACAGCGTCGCCCTCTTGCATCATGGCAATGGCCTTAGCAATGGCTGTGCGGCGATCTGGATCAGCAAAGACTTCTTTCGCATTCACAAGACCAGGCATGACATCATCCATAATGGCGAGCGGCTCTTCCTTGCGAGGATTGTCCGAGGTCAAGACGGCAATGTCCGCAAATTCAGCCACAGCTTGTCCCATGAGAGGACGTTTGGTGCGGTCACGATTGCCACCGCAACCAAAAACAGCGATGATGCGTTTGAAACCAACAGCACGCAAAGCCTTCAAAACATTGATAAGAGCATCTGGCGTGTGAGCATAGTCCACAAAAATATCAAGGCCCTTATCATTCATGACGCGCTCAAGACGGCCCGACACCCCTGCAAAATCTTCAAAGCATGCAAAATCTTGTGGTGTAAGACCAAGTCCTAAACCAATGGCCTGCACTGCCAAAAGATTGGACGCATTATGCGCACCAACCAGTGGCGAGTCGATTTCCCACGTCTTGATTTCACCTGTGGGATCTTCAAAAGTCATGCGCAGATGCACACCAGCTGTGGAGCAGCGCAGCATTTCGCCATGCAAAACGCGCGTGCCTTCCACATGCTCACCGCCAAGCCCAAAGGCCACAGGATTTAGCCCCATATCTACAAGCATGCCCAAAAGTTTACGGCCCCAAGCATCATCAGCATTGATAGCCGCAGTCTTCTGCAAGCTTGGCAACGTGGTAAACAAACGTGCCTTAGCCTGAAAATAGTTTTCCATGTCGCCATGGTAATCGAGGTGGTCTTGGGTCAAATTGGTCAGCACAGCACCAGCAAAGGACAGGCCACCCACGCGATCTTGGTCCAAAGCATGGGATGACACTTCCATGAAGGCCACGTCCACATCAGCCTTGGCCATTTCCGCCAGCATACCATGCAGTTCAAGGCAATCTGGGGTTGTCATAGGTGCTTCATGCTCATGGTTTGGCCAGCGATAGCTCACCGTACCAAGCACGCCAGTCCGCTTGCCTGCACTCTTGAAAAGATGTTCGAGCAAATACGTGATCGTGGTCTTGCCGTTGGTCCCTGTAATGCCCACCAAGGAAAAAGGAAGCGCATCGGTGCCATAGCGAGCTTGGGCCAAGGTGCCGAGGACTGCGCGCGGTGCTCCGTGATAGACGAAGAGCACATCGCCGCTCACAACGCGTTCATGGGCCAGTAGGTCTGCACGGGCCGCACTATCAAGTGCACCACCTTCAACAAGCGCCTTTTCTTGGCACACAATATAGCGTGCTCCAGCAGCCACAGCCTTAGGAATAAAGGTCGCACCGTCCACCGCCACACCAGACACCGCCACAAAAACATGACCAGCCTGCACAGCGCGCGAGTCCGTTTGGATGGAAAGTGCGTTGTCACGAATATCTTGCAAAAGTTCTGCAAAAGTGATGCTTTTCATACTTGCTCCATTTATTCCGAAAGCCAAAAGGTAAAATCGCTGCTACTTTGCCAAGCGCTACCAGCTGCTGGCGACTGTTGTTTAACGAAGTGTCCGTTGCCCTCAATCTTAGGCATGACACCCTTAAAGACAAAAATTTCCATGGCCTTGCGCAAAGGCATTCCCAAAACATTGGGCACAAGGTGCATATCATCAGGTTGCAAAGATGAGCTCTGATGTGGGCTTGCTGTGGTCAAAGGCGTGTCAGCGCGAACCTCCTCGCTGGTCACCTCAGGTAAAGCACCGTCGTAAGCCAATGCCTGTAAAGCCACATGCTTGAAAACAGGCGCGGCCACAACACTGCCATATGGGCTTTTCTGTGGCTCATCCACAATGACAGCAATAAGATAGCGCGGGTTTTCAATGGGCACAAAACCAATGAACGAAGCCACGCGGCCCTTACCATAGGTTTTGCCATCAGCTTTTTGTGCCGTGCCTGTTTTGCCGCCAACCTTAATGCCCTCAAGGCCAGCATTGGCACCAGTGCCACCTTCGCCAACCACTTCACCTAAAATGCGCATAACTTCCTCCGCCACTTCTGGTGAGAAAACATGCTCTGTTTGGTAGCTTCTGGTATTAGCAGTATCCACCATAGCCTTGGATTCTGGCGCGCTCTTAATCAAGCGCAAAGGCGTCCGCGTACCACCATGGGCTAAGGTCAAATAGGCTTCAGCAAGTTGTACCGCTGTGGTAGAAATACCTTGGCCAAATGACGCTGTCATGAGGTCTGCTTTGCGCCACCGATTTGGGGGACGCATGATGCCGCGGCTTTCTGATACAGGTAAGCCCAATGCATCGCCAAAACCAAGCATGCGCAAATAGTTGTCGTAGCGTGCGGCTCCCAGTTCAAGGCCAATTTTTGCACAGCCTATATTACTGGAATAACGTACTATTTTATCCACTGGCAACCAGCCATGCTCATGGGTATCACGAATTGTGATGGAATGTTCCTTCCAGCGGCCTTGCTCGCAATAGAAAATAGTATTTCTATCCACGAGCTTCTCTTCCATGGCCGCACCCACAAGAAAAGGTTTGAGCGTTGAACCAGGTTCTAAGGCATCAGCGGCAAGGCGATTACGCCAGATTTGCGGCGACGATTGGCGATAGGTATTGGGATTAAAAAAAGGATATTGCGCCCACGCCAAAATATCGCCACTAGCCACATCCACCACCAAAGCACCGCCCCACGTCGCCTCATATTTGGCAACGCTTTGGGCAAGAGCTTCTTCAGCAAAAAATTGTATCTGTGCATCCAAAGTCAGCTGCACATCGCTGCCACGCGTATCAATATCCGTGCCGCCATCCAAATAAAGACGACGACCGCCAGCAGCTCGGGCTGTGGACATAACCGTTGGCGTTGGCACAAGCACATCATCAAAGGTTAGCTCAAGCCCCTCTAATCCCTGACCATCAATATTAACAAAGCCAAGCAATTGCCCTGCTGTGTGGCCCAAGGGATAAACGCGCTCATACTCTGTACGCATGCCAATGCCTTGCACTTTTGCGGCCTTCACGGCATCCGCTGTGCTGTCATCAACCTTGCGAGCAAGCCATACAAAGCGCGTATTCTTTTTCTTTAAAAGAGGAGCGACTTTATTGTGCGGCATGCCCAAAATAGGAGCTAATATTTTAGCCGCGGCATCGGCATCCTGCACCTTAGCTGGGTCTGCATAAACGGAGTGCAACTCCACACTTCGAGCAAGTACACGTCCGTTGCGGTCCACAATGGAACCACGCGTACCCTCAAAGCGTTCATTGGCAATGTGTTGGCGCTTGGCTAAGGGTGCATATTCCTCAGCCTTAATAATCTGAATATAATAAAGACGCCCCCACAACGAGCACCAAATCACGGCAAAAACCGCAACTAAGCTTTTGATACGCCAGCCAATCCAGTCAACATGGCTTAAACGCGTCATGAGCCCACCGAAAATGCCAGAACCTATGCCGCCACTCCGTGTAGATTTTCTTACAGAGCGCGCACGATTAGGTGCTGGTTTATTGGTGCGTTCTATGTGCGATGCGCGCCTATCCATGGTGCCTCTTTATGCTGCCTTTTGGGCTTCATTATTGTTCTTCGCCAAGCCGCCATGCCTGACTTGGTTTTGGATTATGCAAGCCAAACTCTGCAGCACGCGCTCCCAAGACATGAGGAGAAAGCAATTCGCCAACCTCACTGGAAAGCTTGGCAATGTCGTTGCGCAACGTTTTCCGCTCCACGTAAGCAAGGCGTAAAGAGTACGCCAGATTGTTTCGCTCCACATTAATCCATACAAGCGCAAAGCCCATGGCCACAGCGGACATGGAGAGAAAAAGAAAAACAGAAAGCCAAAGGCGGCGTTGTATGTTTTTTGCTGTGTCGTTGGTCATGGTTTTATTTTTTTGTTGACTGGGGGAAGGGAAACCCTTTTCAAAGGTTTTCCCTTCC
>JAWXUA010000027.1:0-24561 GCA_044433065.1 Pseudomonadota bacterium | reverse complement strand
GCCGGCGAAATAGAGGTTTGGTTGGATGCGGCTTTCGAGGGTTTTGGGGTTGAGCTCTTTGGTGTGAACCCCACCAGCTGCTGCTTCTGCGCGCCGTAAGCCTTCGGTTCCTGAGGGAATGACAGCGTGGGCGTGCACGGTGTCAGCAAGGATTTGTCGTTGGGCTTTGGAGAGCTCTGCTGCTTTGCGGTCGGCAAAATCTTTGAGCGGTCCTGTGCTGAGCCGTTCGGCGAGACGCGTTGGGAGTAGACGTGCGAGCATGGTGCGCACAAGTTGGCGTCGGTGCTCGGGCGATTCACAGGCCTCTTTGATGTTGAGGTCTGGGAGAAAATTGATGGTGATAGCTGCCTTTTCGATCCAGTGACAGGACGCGGAGAGGATGGCCGGACCACTGAGCCCTCGGTGTGTGAAGAGCATGTCACGCGTAAAGGTGTGGCCTCCTGCTGTGACAGCGGCCTTGAGGCTGATGCCTTGGAGTCCGTGAAGCGGCCAGAGTGGCGGCATGGTCAGAGGTACGAGCACTGGGCGTGGCGTGATGATGTGATGCCCCAATGATTTCGCAAGCTTATAGCCTATGTTGGTTGCACCGACTTGTTCCCACGCAGGGCTTCCTGTGGCTATGAGGAGCTTGGGCGCGGAGAAAGGACCCTTGTCCGTGTCCACGGTGAAGAGGGCGGCCTGATCGTTGTAGGAACAGGCAGAAATGCTGTGGCCCATGGCAAACCAACAGCCGAGATCGCGGCACCGTTCGAGCAGCATGTCGCGTAGGTCTTCGGCTGATTGAGTGCAGAAAAGTTCGCCGTGTTCGCGCTCTTCCCATGGGATGCCCTTGGCTTCAAGCATGGCCACCATGTCCCATGGCGTGAAGCGGGAGAGGGCTGAGCGGCAGAAAACGGCTTGGCCGGAGACATATTCTGATGGGTCGGCGTTGGTATTGGTGAAGTTGCAGCGGCCGCCGCCTGCGATGAGGATTTTACGTCCGGCTTTGTGCCCGTGGTCGATGAGTAGAACACGCTTGCCACGCTGTGCGGCTGTAATGGCGGTCATGAGACCAGCGGCACCAGCACCAAGAATGATGAGGTCAGGGGTCGTGCCTTTGTCTGGCAGTGCGGACGCATCATTATAATAGGATGTGTCGGGGGTTTTTGGTGCGCGTTGTGGTCGGCCTTGTGGGCGTTGGGATATAGGCAAAGTAGCTCCTAAGCAAAAATGTTGATGTCGTCGTGACCTTATTTTGGTCTTGCGTCAAGCTGAACATGTGTCACATGGAAAGAGGCTAGAATTCGTCGAAAAGTGAGGCTTACTCCTCAAACTCCCTCATTTCCCCAACATCTAGGGACTTGGCCTCTGTTGCCTGTGCGAATTTTTCCTTCATGGTAGGGTTATTCCGCGTCAGCTTTTTGATGGACAGATCCTGCGCCTTATTGTTGGCGAGGCGTAATTGGTTTTCCGAGCGTAACAAATCTTCTTTAACTTTATTAAGGTTGTTAATAGTTTTATCAATTCCATCTATAGCATCTTGGAATTTTTTGCTTGCTAACTGATAATTGCGGCTAAACCTGTCTTGAAACTCGAGCATATCATTCTCAAAATTGGAGATATCAATATTTTGATTTCTATAGGCTTCTATTTCTTGCTTATATCGTATGGCATTGGTGGCTGCATTGCGGAGTAGTGTAATCATTGGGATAAAGAACTGAGGGCGAATGATATACATCTTTGGGTATTTGTGTGACATATCCACAATACCATTATTGTATAATTCGTTATCCATCTCCAAAAGAGAGACTAAAACAGCATATTCGCAGTTCTTTTCGCGCCTATCCTTATCAAGTTCCTTTAAGAAATCTTCATTGCGCTTTTTAGATGCAGTAGTATCCATTTCATTTTTCATTTCAAACATAATAGAAATGAATTCAAGGCCATCAGGCGTACACTCTTTAAAGATATAATCGCCCTTACTGCCGCTCTTTGCATCATTATCTTTTTCAAAGTACGAATTCTGGAACCCCGTAGGGCGCAACTGATTAAACGCCACTTCGCAATGTTGTTCCAATGTTTCACCAAGCATTTTGGTAGAAAGCCTTGTCTTCATGTCTTTATAATAGTCTACAAGTTCACTTTTTTCTCTAAGTTTATCTTCATAGCTGTCCCTCATCATAGTAAGAGCAACAGCATTTTTCATGTCAACACTTTCACGCTCAGCCTGTAATCGTGAAATAACAAGGTTTTTTTCATTGAGAGCTTCTTGTTTCCTGAATTCTTCTTCTCGAATGGCAAGCATTTTCCGGTTTTCACTCTCTTGTATCTGTGCTTGCAAACGTTCTATCATCTGTCGTGACTGCGAAAGCTGTTTTTGTAGTTCCATCTGTGCGTTAGCTTCAGCAATCTGCACTTCGCGCATCTTTTCTGACTGGAAAAGTTCATCTTTAGAACGCATCCTATTCTGCAATTCCGCAATAATTCTATTTTTTTCGCCAATGATATCTCGGTTTCTAGATTCCTCATCCTTCAAGGCCAAAGCTTTAACACTCTCAGAGCGCTCAATCTGCATTCTCAACGTCGAAATCTCTTGTTTTGAGCGCAATAATGCTTGCTCAGATGCCGCCACCATCTCAGACTGCACCAGTTTTATCTCACTCTCAGCCTGACGCTTAATCATACTCTCACGCGCCTGAATTTCCTTCCGGAACTCCGCATCGCGCACCTGACCCACAATGGCAACATAGCCAGACTCGTCAACCTTAAATATCTCGCCGCACTGTGGGCACTTTATTTCACTCATTTTTAAGTCCTTTTTTATTTTTAGCTGGGGGAGGGTGAGTATATATGGTGGTATTTTATGTGTATTGATTATTATTTTAGGTATATATGGTTTTGGTCTGTGTGCTTTGTTGGAGCGATGTTACTATTTTAGACCCCATCGCCAAAACGTCCGGACCCATGGCCCATGCGGTTCACATCAGCATCACGAAAGGATTCAAGGGTATAGAGCCTGATTTTGTGACTCCGCGGAAATTCACGTTTAAGCAGTGTTTTCATGAGGCGTTTAACCTTGTCAGCACCGAGGCCCACCCAAGTTTCTTCATGAAAACCACGCTCATAGACGTCAAAAGCATCGTCGCCCGTACGCACAATGGCCACAGACCGATTGCGCTTAAAGGTCCGCATATCCAAACATTGGCCCACCGAAAGGCTACCCAGACGCTCCAAAACCGTGGGAATAATGGTTGTTTTGTCGTTCATGACCTAACATAACGGCTATGGCCCATTTTCGCAATATGGTGGCTTGGCCATCGGAAGGGCAGTTCTATTATAAGGTAAAGTATTGAGTGTTTTTGAGGGCTTTTGAGGAATTTTAAGGACTTTTGGGTGGGGGATGAGCAGTACCGCCATGGCTCATGACGTTTTCGCTAAGTTTGAAGTGCGTTTTTACATTGCATGGTCACAGCGTATATGACTAGCCTGAATGTACTGCTAATCTTTTGAACGTAAAAAGGCGATGCATCTTTTCCTTTTTTTACGCCTTTCGTATGGATGTTATGACATATATGTAAAATTACGCTTGATAATCGCAGGGCAGCAGGCTAGGATAAACTACATAAAGATATGTTTCCTTACCAAATTTATCACAAAGAGCTTTGCCATGAATAATGAAAAGAGATTGGAACCAGATACCGTGCTTGACGCGGCAACCATCAACAACTTTTTCCGTCGCAACGACAACTTTGCCGATCATCTGGATGTGGTCATCACCGAAGTCAGCCCAGAGCACGCCGTGGCCACCATGCCGCTGAAGAGCCTGCACCGCAACGGCATGCGCAACGCTCATGGTGGTGCTATTTTTACATTAGCGGACATGGCCTTTGGTGCTGCGGCTATTATGACGGGCACGGTTTTCGTTAGCGCTACTTCGTCGATTAACTATTTGGCCGCTGGTCGAGTGGGGCCATTGCGTGCGGAAGCTCGGAAAGTTCGTTGCGGTAAAACGCTTGGTGTCTACGATATTCGCATCACCGACGCCGATGGAACCCTTGTGGCTATTTGCACTATGACTGGCTCTAATACGCGCATGACGCTGGCTGAAGCTGATGCCAAATGCGCAGAATTTGGAAAATAGCGTAGTTTTTATGGGCAGAATTTGGGAACTAGTGTAGTTTTTATGTGCAGAATTTGGAAAATAGCGTAGTTTTTTTATGGGAAGTAACCTTTTTGAGCCAGATTGCTAACTGAAAGGTATCAGCTTGGTCAATTGGGCATATCAAAGGGAAAAGTTCTTATATGCTCTTATTTTGCGTGAAAGTGCATAAAAGCTCACAGAAACTTTTTCTACTTGGTAGCACCGTGGTAGCACGGACTAAAAAAGGACTTACGTAGTTATACGTAAGTCCTTGATTTTACTGGTGCGCCTAGCAGGGATAGTATGTTGTGTGTAAAGTGTTAGAATAGTAGGGGATATGGAATTGTAAAAAAATGTTTACCGTGCGAAATACCGTAAATTTTGAAGAGTCGTGAGGAGAGGCTTAGGGCTTGTATCTGATGAAGTATTGATATACATCGTTTCCCATACGTTTATATTATAAAGGGGAATTTGATGGGTTTTTCAGTAAAAAGGGTCTTAGTTTTACTTATGCTTTGTTGTTTTTTGAATGGTTGTGTGACTATGCAACATAACTATAGACCAGAAATCAAGAAAGTGGATTTTCCTGCAATAAATACAGCAACAACTGTATTTATTGGCGACCCAATGCTTATTCAGGGTTACTCAAATACTAGAGAGTTTTTGCATGTTCTTCAATCAACTGGTGGAACATCATACGATATCTCTAGTGGTTACTATCCGAAAACTGGCTCAGAAGGTACTAAAGAGTTTTTTAGTGCATCTGGTGATACGGGCGTTGTAACACGTGGCGCATTTATTGACAAAGTTAAAGGACTCATGACGGATACGCAAGAACCCGACAAAGTTTGTGTTATTGCAGCATCATATAATGTCGCACTTTGTTATGATGCGAGCTATCAAATTGAAAAAAGAGAGTCTGTTGGAGCTAATTCTTTCCAAAAGACTTTGTATTTTTCAGGAATGGAAGACAACTATGCACTGTTTATGTATTCAGAAAAATCTAATGGACACGTTACGCATACGCATAATGTAAAATATGATATGAGTAACAATACCACTATTGGATATCGAGGGGCAAAAATAAATATCCTTGATGTATCAAATGAAAGTATTACCTACGAAGTGATTCATAATTTCCCTGACAGGGAATAAGATAAAAAGCCCTGCAATCCAAATGGACAGCAGGGCTTTTGGTCTTAATGATACATCGCAACTTTACGTGTACTTAGAGAAAAATTCAAGTTGCGTATCGAAAGCATTATAGCTATTAAAGGCGTGGGCGAGTCCTCTGAAAGGAGGTTAGTCCATGACGATGAAGCAGTTCCTGACGCTCGTACTAGTTCAACTCATTAGTATTGTAGCTGTGGCTCTTATTCGCTATTACTTTAGCAATTAAGATACCCCACTGGAACTGACCTTCCAGTGGGGCAAAAACTTAAGACCATAAAAGCTTAGGGGACTTGCCCAAGGGCGGTAGGTGTTAGCGCACTTGCCGCCCACACTGGAAACATAGCGACTGGATACTTAGGTGTCAAGTCGCTTTTTTTTTGGGGTTGCGCATCGAAAGCATTATAGCTATTAAAGGCGTGGGCGAGTCCTCTGAAAGGAGGTTAGTCCATGAACATAAAGCAGTTCCTGACGCTCGTGCTAGTTCAACTACTCAGCATTGTAGCAGTGGCTCTTATTCGCTATTACCTTAGTAAATAAGACGCCCCACTGGAACTCACATTTCCAGTGGGGCAAAAAACTTGAGTAAATAAAAGCTCGGGGGACTTGCCCACGGGTGATAAGTGCTCTAACACTTGCCGCCCACACTGGAAACATAGCGACTGGATACCTAGGTGTCAAGTCGCTTTTTTTAGGCCTATTTAAGATTGCATATTGAGCATATTATAGCTATGAAGGGCGTGGGCGAGTCCTCTGAAAGGAGGTTAGCCATGACCATAAAGCAGTTCCTGACGCTCGTGCTAGTTCAATTATTCAGCATTGTAGCAGTGGCTCTTATTCGCTATTACCTTAGTAAGTAAGACGCCCCACTGGAACTCGCGATTCCAGTGGGGCAAAAACTTAAGACCATAAAAGCTTAGGGGACTTGCCCACGGGTGATAAGTGCTCTAACACTTGCCGCCCACACTGGAAACATAGCGACTGGATACCTAGGTGTCAAGTCGCTTTTTTTAGGCTTTATAGTTAGGAGATAGAAGGGCTAGCTGTATACTCTATCACTAAGTATACTTGTTATGAGGTGTTTATCTCATGCTGTTTGAGCTTGATTTTTCATTGTGCTATAATTCTATCTGTATGTGAGTGGGGCGCGCCTCTTTGAGCTAGCACACAAGGCGACCTTTCTACCGTATAGCTTCCACAATGTCGGATACAATTTTATCCGCTTCTTTAATCATAAAGATAGAGGCTGTGTCGTTAATCACCTTCTTTGCAGATGAGCTATTACTCTCCACGCATATGCTATTTACCGTAATCCATGCGCCACAGCTATAATCCTTTTGGCACTGTTGTATGGTGTTCATGAGATTTCTCATGGGTATTTTTTTACCGTTATCAGTCGTAAAGTACATGTCATCTTGTGAGATGTTTTGTGTATCAACACCATCAGGCATCACAATGTGCAAGCAGTACATAGCCCATACGCCACTTATGCTATAGTTACCAACTATTGTGTATTGTTTAATGTCTTCAAACGTATCTATGTCATCAAAATCAAGAGTAAAAATAGCGTTTGGTTTATCAATTTTTGCGCGTGCTGCTGTTAGGCGTTTGAAGGGAGCGGCCTCCAAGAAGAAGGTATCCAAGTCGTTTTCGATATATTTATTTGTTTCAAGAAAACCATTGAGAATATAGCCATCGCAAATGTCTTTGTAATCCATTGTTTGAAAATAACGACCTGTTTTGATTGCAAATTCATCCATAAACGTAATGGCCTTTGTCCTCAGAAATTTTGTTTTCTCTTGGGGCATGACCAAATTTTTACCTTCAAAGTCGATGAACTTTTTCAAATCAAAGTCAGTGTTAGCGTCCCCATCACGGAAAATGATCATGACAGCTTCGCTTACGCTAAATGGTTTTGCAGGCTTGCCGATGCAGATTGCGCTTTCTTGTTGGCGTTCAAAACGAGTAGAAAAAGAACCAAATCCCATAGTTTACCTCCAGTTTATATAGTTGGAGCGTTTTTAGTGCTCAATATAAAATCCTCAAGCACACTATCAAGTGCGTTGTGGACAAGGTTATCAAGCTTGTGGCGCATAGTTGCACCAAGCGCACCACCTCGCGCATGAACTTTTTCGCCAATCCCAGTAATGCCGTAGAGAGGTCCTCGGCGTTGTTTGTAAAATTCAAGGACGAGCGGCATGGAAAAGCCAGTGCCTAAATCATCGTTTTGGCCGTTTAATTGGATGATGAGATTTTCGCCAGTGCGTGTTCGGAATAACATCGTTCCCTGTTCAAAGCGTCTGGCCACGGCCTGCATCAGAAGAGCAAAGCGTGCTGGTTGATTCCAGTCGTTACTTTGTCCGACTATATGGCCGTCTAGCACGAGCAACGTTTCCTCTTCGATATTTTGCGTATCAGGTAAGTGGCAGTGGTACGCGCCTATGATGGGGAAATAGGCATAGCCCGCATTGTGGAGAAGTTGCTTCAGTTCAGCATTGCGTTCTTGGTTTTCTGTGGGAGTATTGCTGCTCTTATAGGCGGTCAGGATGGCAAGGGAGGTCTGGCTTTCAATGGCGTTTTGAAGTGCTTGTAAATTTTGGCTGGACATTGCCGATGACGTACAGATGTCGTGGAAACTGTGCATAAACTCTCCTGAAATAAAAAATGTACCGACAAAACCTTTGCTTCATCGGTACATTAGGGGACTATCGTTCCAGATTGTGATAGTTATATGGAAACTTTGATTTAATGTCTTTTTGCCCCCTAGCTTCGTCATCCTCTTTTCCAAAAACCTTATGTATGTCTATATACACTGCGGTTTTCTGAAAATTCGTCTTCCTCGCTAGGGAACAAAAATCCTATTAAATCAGCGTTTCCATGAGCGCTTTATGTGTACTTTGTTGCTAAAGCCGCCACTTCTTGCGCCACCTCGTCACGTAACCAAGCAGGCTCTAATACTTCAGCATTGACACCGAAGCTCAAAACCCATGACACAACTTCAAGATGACTATTGGCAAGCATGGTGAGGGTAAGTGAACCATCTTCATGCACTGCAATATTTTGCTCTTCGCTCCATTGACGTTCTGCAACATAGGTTGCGGCACTAGGCGCAAAAGCAATGGATACAGAAAAAGGCTCAGCATCAGAATCTATCATAAATCCAAAAGTAGTATGCTCTTCTGTTACTTCAGGAAGATGCCCAGTATTTCGCCGAGTAAGCACAACATCTTGCAGACGGTGGACCGCAAAAATAGTTGGACTATCATAACGTAATGCAGGTGTTCCACGTTCAGTGACAACCCAAGCATGGATATAGAGCGCATCACGTCGTGTAGCTAAAAGCTTTGGTGCGACTTCATAGGTCTTGGCATCCGCTTGCAATCCACTTTTGTACTGTATGATACATACTTTTTGCTGATGAATGGCCTTCAAAATGGTCTGAATACTTTCTTGAAAAGGGGTATAGTTAATATAGCCCTTGGTAAAAGACTTGCCCCCAGACCTACTCACAGACTTGCCACCAGCCGCTTGCGATGTTGTATCATCATTAGCTACATACGCTGAAGCATGCTGCAATGTCTCTTCCATAATACTTTGCACAGAAGTTGGCAAAAGATGCAGAAGAAAATCACGGCACAAGGCGAGATGCGCAAGACCTTCTGGCGCAAGACTGATTTTCGGAAGCGTTTGCGGCCTGTGAATGCTGTAAATGGATTCGCGACCCTGCTTCTCACGTACAAGCTTGCCAAAGGGGGAAGCCTCAAGCTGGGTTAGCAGGCGCAAAACAGCCTGTTTTGAGCAGTCGAGCTCCTCAGACAGCTGCGTAAGGCTCATGGTTCGCCCTGTAAACAGCAAAAGACTGTACAGGGCTAAGAGCTTTTCCGCAGGCTTGGCGTCTTGGTTCCATTTTTTAGGCATGACACGTTACCTTGCCCCATTGGCATACACATCAAGCCAGCAAAACGTATTGACTAGCTTCATTTGTTCCACAGTGTTGCATGGTATTTCCATAAGTTTTGGATTTGCAACAACGATCGCGAGGCATTGAGCGCGAGAGACAGCCACATTAAGGCGGTTTTTGCTGTATAAAAATTCAATATTGCGTGGCAAATCCTCGGCACTAGAGCTTGTCATAGACACAAAAACAATGGGTGCTTCTTGGCCTTGGAATTTATCTACAGTGCCAACTTTAGCGTTATCTCGCAAAATAGAGCGTAAATAGTTCACTTGTACATTGTACGGCGCTACTACAAGAATGTCTTCGATGGTGATAGGGCGCGTTTCGCCATTCTCGTCGGTGAACTCTTGGCCTATTAAAGCTTCAAATTTGGCCTTAATGATGGCTCCTTCCTCAACACTCTTTTGTGAACAGCCGCTATGCTCCGCAGGAATGACCACAATGCCCTCGTTAGGTAGGTCAATCTCTTTCAAGTGCAAAGCGCGCTTTGTGGTACACTCATTGGCTGTGAGACGACCATCATAGAAAGCGTCCGAAATGAACTGGCAAATACTTGGACGCATGCGCCATGTTTGGCCAAGAAAAATGCCGCGTTCTGGCGGTATGGTCGCGTGATCTTTGAGTAAAAACTCTAAGACGGATAAGCCAGCTTCACCGGGGTGCGTGCCTTGGCATGGTTGTCCTAACTGCATTTGATCGCCCACCAAAATAATATTTTTGGTAGCACCAGCCATGCCCACAACATGCGCCGTGGAAAGCTGCCCTGCTTCGTCAATAAACAGGTAGTCCAGTTGGCCCTCGAAGTATTCATTACTAAAGGTCCATGCCGTACCCGCAAAGAGCTGAGCGCTCAGGTCCATTTTAGCGGTCGTGCTTTCAAGACGTATCAGCCCGTGCTTAAATGGTTTTTCTGAATTCTTTTGCGCTGTTTTTTTGAAGCCAACAAAGTCCACACCTTCGTCGACAGCCACTTGTTCCACAGCCTTTAAGAGGTTGCGTATAGCCTCGTGCGAATTGGAGCTCACGCCAATTTTCTTACCCATTTTGAGTAAATCCACGATGATATGGCTACTCGTATACGTCTTGCCTGCCCCAGGAGGGCCTTGGATAAAAAGGTAGCTATGTTGCAGGCCTGCAATAGCCTGTACTGCTTCATCTTTGACGTTATCGGTCAGGATAATTGGCTCACCAAGCTGTTTACCTGCTATGCGCGGTGTATTGCGCGACAAAAGCTCCGTGATCACATGCGGTGTATTTGGCTCGTTTAAAAGATGGTCTGCGTAACGGTAAATGCCTGCACGAATGGAGGTCGTATCAATGGGGCCAGTAGGACCAACGGACATACGTTCAGGTAAAGGCTTGCCGTACGTAACTTTGATAGTATTATTGTTTTCGTCAATGACAGTTATTTTCGGCGATAAACGTTCAGTATCAATGACTTTTACCACGTCACCAACCTTGAGCTTGGTTTCCTGAATGGGGCAAGCATAGGTATATTCCTTGGACCTCTTCACAGGCACAGGCTCGCCCATCAGTTGCAAGCCACCAAGGCAATCCACGTCATCAATAAGCTCATCTTCAAACTTATTGATGCGCTCAAAATGTGCCCACCATTGCGGCTTAGCTTCGCGATTATGGAACTCCAAAATGTGCGCAAGGCGAACATTGAGCGGTGACGGGTTCTCCTCATTCATGCCGAGATGTTTGGAATAGTCTTCGTAGTCAACTTCCCACTGTTTGCGCACGCGGAGACCTTCAGCTTCTGGTGAACTCTCAACGGCAGGCAATGCACCTTCAAGAGCTTCCTTAAACCACGGTGTGCCTTTGGGCCGGAAGGTCAGCAACCATTCTTGCAATTTTTGTGTAGAAATGCAGTCAACTTCGTTGTATGCCGCAATATTATGAAGTAATTTAGGCTCTTGCGTCTTGCACCATTCATGGTACACAAGAATGCTGTCCATGGCGGTCCCAACTTCTTCGCTACGCTTTTCCAGATAAAAAGCTTCGAGGTTTTTAATGGAATAGCCAGATTCCGACGTGCGTAGAGCTTCACGAACAACCACATACAGGTCAATGAATTTTTCCTGACGAAGCAAATCATCGACCATTTGCTCGCACACGCCATGGCGACATGAAAGACGTTTTAAGGCTGTGGTTTCATAGTGATTATAGTGGTAAACGTGGCCCTTGGGATAGCGCTCTAGGTGCGTGACCGTAAAATCCATAAATGCCTGAAGTGCAAGCTTTTCTTCTTGGTGATTATGGCCCCAGAACGCTCTGAAAACACCTTTACGGTTGTCATCAAGATAGTACACGCCGAAAAGGTACTCCAAGCCACCATCGGGATAAAGCGGATCGCCTTCCATATCAAAGAAGAGGTCGCCCTCATCAGGCACAGGCATACGCTGAAAACCTTTGCCCGCAACAGGTGGAAGCAATACATAGGAGTGCTTGCCAGTAGTCGCCTTGTCATATTGCAAGGCTGCTTGAGAGCGTAAGCGTTTGAAAACGTCGGGATTGAGGTCTGGAATGACGGTCTTTTCTGGCGTTTGCGCTAATTGGGCAAGCGTCGTTATGCCAGCTTTTACAAGCTTAGTACGTTGGGATCGTTGGATATTTGCCACATGGCTCAGGTGGTCGTCCTTCTCCCATACCTCTTTGCAGGTCTTCGACCATTGGCAAAATCCGCAGTGATTACAAGGGTCTGGATAAGAATCTGTAGGCGCATTCTTTACGTAATGCTCAAAGCGTGCCTTGGTGCGACTGTAATAATAAAAGAAATCCGCGACCTTAAAGCTTTGCTGTTCCTCGCTCCCTAAAAAGAGGTGTATGGATACAGGGCGCACACCTTGAATAATCTCTAAAAGTTCTGAATATACACATAGTTGGATGACATGCTTGGGCTCGCCCGAGCGCGCTAACTTGGTGTCGAGCACTTCATAGCTATAGTTGCCAAACTTCGATGGCGTGTCACACTTAATCAAAAAGTCAGCGTAGCCATGCCACTGTTCGTGATGGAGCACGGCTTGATAGATAACGTCAGCCCCAGACTTCATGGCGTCAATGGTACGCGCTAAACGATGCGTAAACTCCTGCTTATGCTGAGGAATTTCCACAACGTGCTTGCCTTCATCTTTCAGACGCTGAAGGTACTCCGCCTCATGCTTGATGCCTAAGTCTTGCAAAAGCTCAGCCATGGCGTCCGAATTTGCGGCTTCACGATCTTCATGTAAAGCTTTAAGACAAAGGAATGTTGCATGATTGCAACCCAAAAAAGTAACCAAGTCAGAAGGAGAGAAGCGAATGGGCGCGTTACCATTTTGTTGCATGGGGGAGTGTCCTTTTTAGGGTATGTCTTCAAACTGCTTCTTTTGCTTTCTGGCTTCGTTGTACTCGTTTTTTACTACGGTTACGTATGTCCATATACGCGCCCTTCGTAAAAAAACTTCGTCCGCCTTGCCAGAAAAACAAAATAATCGAGTTTGAAGGCACACCCTAGGCGAAAGTGGGTACAAAAAATATAGGAATTTGTATAGATTACATTGTGCGTATGGTCAAGCTATGATGGGATTATCTATGAGTCTACCCCATAAAGCCAATTCTTTTAGCCGTGACCTCAAGCTTCAAATCTTGCTCTTTTTGCAACGCATCAAGCAAAACATTGTGCGTCACTTTGGCACTATCCACAAAAAGTGAGCTGTATTGCATTTTCACGGCATGAAAGTCACCTGCTGTTAGGCGGCTAAAGGCTGTGAGTCTTTGGTTTTGCGCTTCGGAGAGTTTTGTTTTGCAAAGAGGCCGCAAGATGCTTTCGTACAAGGCCATGAGCTGTGGTGCTTTGGCGTAGGTGAAACACACTTTGTGGGAAAAGCGGCGTATGGCCGCTGAGTCCAAATTTTCGCGGCGATTGGTGGTGCAAATGCAAAAGCTTCGGCACTCTTCAAGGGCTGTTAGGAATTCGTTAACCTGCGTAATCTCCCAAGAATGCCGTGCATTTTCACGGCCTTGCAAGAATGAGTCAGCTTCATCAATGACAAGCACCGCACCTTTGCTTTCTGCCTCCCTGAACGCGGCGGCAATGTTCTTTTCCGCTTCGCCCACATACTTAGACAGCAAATCGCTTGCCCGTTTCACAAGGCATTCACGTTGCATCACATGCGCTAGATGGCGAGCTAGGGCCGTTTTACCTGAACCTGCTACGCCATAAAAGAGCATGGTGGCCGCGCCAGCAGGAATCTTCGGCTTGTCTTCGCTACGCATGAGCGCATCCACGCGCAAGCACTTCTCTAGCAGAGCATCAGCACTATCGCCCGAACTCTCCCCAATGGAAACGCCATCAAGCGCGTAGTCGCCAGCTGATTGCACCTTTTGCGTGACTATTTTGCCATTATTCCGCAATGTTAGATACGCATCAAGAGAACTTTGTATGCCCTGAAAGAGCGGCGCAGATTTTTTATGAATAGCCTTACTTTGGGTAAAGGCTTGCTCCATGACAGCCACAGGCACGTCGTAAGATTGTAAGGTTTGAACCATATCTTTTGTGAGTAATTTAGCGATCTTATGCCGCGTAATCAATTGCGCAAGGACTTGGGAACGCTTGTGACTATCGAACTTGTCAAAATAAATGCTATACGCAAAACGACGGCGCACTGCTTGGTCTATATGGTCAATATCATTGGTAATCCAGATAATGCGCTTGCCTGATTGCTCTAGCAAATCGTTGAGCCATGCCTTGTCCTTGGTGCGCCAGAGAAAATGACTTCCCGTATCCAAAAGGCGTTCTGCTTCATCCACAAGGACAATGCTTTTTTCATGCTTCTTAGCCATATGCAGACAGGCCATGAGTGAAGTTCGGCGGCCACTTTCGTCGTCATCTTCCCGACTGGTGACGGCCCATCCCTTGACGCCAAGCTCGTTGATGAGGCTTTTTGCAAAGGACGTTTTGCCTGTTCCTGCATAGCCATAAAGTAAGATATGCTTAGGGTTTGCGTCATCACATTGGAGTAAGGACACAACGTGGTGCACCTTGTCATGGTCAATAAAATAGCTGTCTAGTGGCAAAGTTTTTTTGTCCAAGGAACGGCAAAAAAGCGCAGCCATAGACGGGCTTGGGTCTTCCCAAAAGGTCAGAAAAGCGTCGTTAATGCGTGGTGCGTAAGATTTTTCCTCTATAACGCCAATGAGATTGAGATACTTTTTACTGTTATGAAGCTGAGACAAGGGCATATTCAGTACATGCGCTAGTGTATACCGTTGGTGTGTCTTAAATATTTCAAGAGTATCTTCAAAATAGCGTTCGATTACGGGGTAAGACTGAAGCAAAAAGACAAATTCACAGAAGGAATAGGCGTGTTTATCAATGCCAAAGGTAGATTTTAATTGCTTTTGCGTGGTGAGGAAGGGGGACTTGGAATTGTTTACCGTGGCCGTCGTCTTTTTTGCAACGATATTATGGCAAAGTGCTTGAATGCTTTCGCGCAATACACCGTGGACAGTTGTATCATTGTCTGCAAGCATTTCCAATGCACGCGGTAAAGAGCTTGGCGAGTCATCTTTGACGGCATCTAAGATGGTAGACACATCGGCTTTTTGTGGCATCTTCGCCAGCACTTTTTGAAGCTCTTTAGCAAAAGGTGTGCTCCCACCCATGCACCAAGCTACACATAAAAATAAATTATCATCGTAGCTTACGCTGTTCTCTAAAAGTCTCAACAACCACGAAGCCACTTGCTTACGCGCATACAAGGTTTCTGAACCCATTGTGCTTGGCACTGCCACACTACTGCAATGTCTATGTCTGCGAGCCATATATCTCCTTTTGTTGAGGAGAATGTAGCAAGCTTTCATTCCAGATTGTGATAGGTATGGACGGAAAAAAATTAAATTGTGCAACAAAATGTTTGCAATATACATATTAAAGATGGCATATATTATGCGTTGTTCTCTTGACAGACATAGTATTTTGAAATAGTTTTTTAAATTATTTTTTACAACAATATAATAAATTTTAAATTTGGAGAAATACGATGGCAAAAACTATTGATGCAAAATTAGATACAATACTTGGATTGTTTACTAATAGTCACGGCTCGATATTGCAAAAAGAGGGCCGATTCATTATTCCAGAGTATCAAAGAGCATATAGTTGGACAGCAAACGAACAGTGCGAAAAACTATGGGAAGATTTAGAAACTTTTGTAGAACATAAAAATAACGATACATATTTTTTTGGTACTGTTATTATTAATAATGATAGCAAAGCATTACAAATAATAGATGGACAACAACGTATTACAACTTTTATGTTGTTGCTAAAAGCATTTCTTTTAAGAATTAACGCTATTCTTGAAAATTTTATATTAGATGATGAAGATGATGAAAGTGCAGAGTTAAAGGACGCTTTAAAAGCACGTAGAAAGGAATTGATGGTTTGCTTGTATGTTCTTGACGAAGATGATGTGATAAAAACACTTAAAGACCCTGAAGGTCTTTTGAAGTTAGGAATAAAGTATGAAAACAAGTCAATGAACGAGGAATATCCAAATGAGATAGAAACAATACTACGTGGTAATAGTTTCGAGTCCATAGAAAATGCTGTTCAACCTATAGCTACTCCAATTAAAAAGAAAAGTGCAAAAAAGTATACAAATTTTTTCACTAATTTTTCTTTTTTTCTCAATAAGCTCAATGAACTCGATTCTACAAAAGTTAATAAATGGGCAAAAAATTTGAAGAATTGCCAAGTTATCGCGGTTATTTCTGACAATACAGAAGAGGCCATTGAAATATTTAATTCATTGAACTCTACAGGTATGCCACTTTCAAATTCTGATATTATTTCTGCGAAATTGTATAGCAAGCTAGAAGATAGCCAAGTTGAAGATTTTCATCGTCGCTGGAAGAGTATTAAGGAAAGCGCAGAAAAATTAGCACGCCAACAAAGTACAAAATTGGATGATATTCTTAATCAGTATATGTACATATGTCGTGCAAGGCGTAATGAAACAGAAACAGCGCTACCTAGTGTTCGTAAATACTTTACGAGCATTCAAAAGGATGACCTAAAAGATACAAATCGTTTTATTTCTGACATTGAAATAGTTGTCGAAATATGGAAACTCAGCTTGAAGAATAGTGCTCAAGAAAATATCGGTGCTAAAGATTTTATTGCGTTGACGCATATTTTATTTCAATGCAACAATAACTTTAAATTCTTTTATGCAACTTACTTATTCTTTAATAATGATGCAACATTTGAGGAAAAACAAAAATTTATTGCAGCATTGTTAAAATTATTTATTATCTTACTTGTAGGCAAGTTCTCCTATTCATCAGGAGAGTTTAAATTGTTCCTCATTGGTCTTAATATGAAAATAGGTCAAAAAATGCCTACTGATGACCTTGTACAAGAAATAAATGAAAATATTAAAAAGTTTCTTCCTAAAAAAGAGGAAATATATTCTGCAATTACAGATTCTAAACCGCATAATGCATTGGTGTATTTAAATGAATATCTCTTTGCTAAGGAGACTGGTCGAGAGATTGACTTTAATCAACCTAACATTGAGATTGAGCATATTATGCCAGCTAGCGGAAGAAATCTTGAGTCGATTCGGAAAGATGCAAAAATGGAAAACGATGAATTTCAACAAAGCGTTAATAAGCTAGGTAACAAGATTTTATTAGAAAAATCAATCAACGCAGCCATTTCAAATAAGTGGTTTGCAGGGAAAAAAGAAAGCTCTGTTACCACTAAAAGTGGTTATAAAGATTCCGTGTTTCCTTTTGCCCACTACTTAGTCCATGACTTTGAAAAGAGTACATGGGAAAAAGATGATATAGAGCAGCATACAGAAAGAGCTGCGGACAGAATTATAGCTTTTATCTTCGGATAAATTATATTTAGCAGTGGTATTACTCCTTAATTTTCTGGGAGTAATACCACTTTTTTATTATATAGGTAGAAATATTTGTTTATAAATTAAACAATAGATTGTAACGTAATTTTCATTCCAGATTGTGATAGTGGTGGGTAGAGAATTTATCCTAATGGACTCGTTTTCCGTCACAAAAGGCTTGCACAATGTGTTTGCTAGGTAGTAGCTATAAAACGTAATACTTATAATAAAGATAAACTCCACCTCAACCAAAGTAGACGCCATGCACGTATTTCGTTTTATCCATGCTGCTGATTT
This sequence comes from Pseudomonadota bacterium, assembly GCA_044433065.1. Lineage (GTDB taxonomy): Bacteria > Desulfobacterota > Desulfovibrionia > Desulfovibrionales > Desulfovibrionaceae > Nitratidesulfovibrio. The sequence goes on along the minus strand of JAWXUA010000027.1, from coordinate 7,118 downwards.
ACATCTTGATGCCGCGACGAAAGGGCTTGGGCAAGATGTACCTGAGACATTACAAAAGGATATTCAAGAGGCTACATTTACGGCGCTTAAACGTCTTGTAGATCTTTGCATTGAGCGTAAAGTAGATGCGCTTTTATTAGCTGGTGACCTCTACAATAAAGAAGACGGCAGTGTGCGAGCCCAGCTTGCCTTACGAGATGCTTGTGTTCGCTTAGATGAGGCTTGCATTGTTGTTTTAATGGTGCATGGCAACCACGACCCATTGCAATCGCGCATTCACTCACTGCAATGGCCTAAAAATACCGTTATTTTTGATACAGAGTACACCCAGTATCCGCTTCTGCCACAAATGACGAGTGAATATGCAGATCAGCCCTCAAAGCCTCTCGCCATTATCCACGGCATCAGCCATCCTACAGCAGATGAAAAGCGCAACCTCGCACAAAAATTTCACCGTACCGATGATAGGTGCCCGCAAATTGGCCTTTTGCACTGCACCATTGGTGCAGACGATGGCAAGCAACGCTATGCCCCTTGCAGTGTAGAAGATCTAAAAGATACTGGCATGGATTATTGGGCTTTGGGGCATATTCATTTACGCCAAGAGCTTTGTAATACTCCGCCTGTCTTCTATTCTGGTAGTTTGCAGGGCTTGCACATTGGCGAAGAAGGCCTTCACGGTTGTATGTTGATTGAAATAGATGGCAATAACCTTGTGCATACGACCTACGAGCCGCTTAGCCCTGTGGTGTGGCAGCACATCACTGTTAACATTGAAGAAATGCCCTCTACATCGCAAGATGATGGACAAAAGCAACTTACAGATGGCTATATTGATGATATTACAAGCCTTGTTGTCGAAAAGATTGAAGATTTTTGCAAAACGATGCCTTCAAACTGCCAGAATATGCTCTTTCGAATTACCTTTATTGGGAGCGGTATCCTCAATACAGTTCTTCGCAATGAGAAGAAGCTTAGCGATCTACTAAGCCATTTACGCGATGAACTAATAAGCACCTCCTCGCCTTCCTGCTGGATTAAAGACCTTAAAGTAGCCACACGTCCTGCCATCAATATGGAAGCACTGAGTGAGCGCGAAGACCTTCTTGGGGCAACCTTGCAGATTGCAAATCGTGCAGTTTCACTTGTTGAGGGTAGGGCGGAGCTTTTACAAACCGATGCCGATACCATGCTTTTAAAAAATCTCCGTGAAAAGCTTAATGCCTTATATGCGCACCCTAGTGCTGGTAAAGTCCTAGAAGAACTTGACAATCAAACATTGGCTTCGCTCATTTCCGATGCTCGTCTGCTTTGCATTGAAGGTTTGGAGGGTGAATAATGCGTATTCTTCGTGGTCGTATTTATGGTTTTGGCGTTTTACCAGAGCAAGAACTTCCAGAGCTTTCTTCTGGCCTTTCAATTTTTGTGGGTGACAATGAAGCAGGAAAATCTACGTGCTTAGACTTCTTCCGTGTGATGCTTACTGGCTATCCTACAAGAAAAGGCGTTCATACCCCTTTACATGGCGGTAGCGGTGGCGGAACGCTTCAGCTGATGACGCAAATGGCCGACCATGTGACCTTGCAGAGAATGCAAGGCACGAAGGGCGGAACGTTCTCGCTTGCTGATGCTGAAGGGAAAAGACTGGATAGCCTCGCGCCACAGCTCTTTGGTGGTGTTACTCGCGAGTTATACCGCAATGTCTACGGCTTTAGTCTCACGGAATTACAGACCTTTGAGAGTCTCGATAATGAAGGCATTCGCAATGCGCTCTATGGCGCGAGTTTTGGCCTTGGTTTACGTCCTGTAGGAGAAGTGCTCAGCAAGTTTCAGAAAAAAGCTGGAGATATTTTTGCTAAGAGGAGTCAAAAGCCTTTTATTAATGAACACTTGAAAAAACTGAGAGAACTTCAAAGCAAGATAAAATCAAAGGGCAGTAATGCTGAACTCTACACCACGCTGTCGGACAAGTTGAGCGTGCTAGAAAAACATTTAGATAACTTGCGCCAAGAAAAACAATCCAATGACAAAGTCTTGCAACGTGCCCAAAAATATGCCCAAGCATGGCCAGTATGGCATGAGCTGATGCGGCTTGAAGCAGAACTTCAGCAGATTGAAACCGCGGTGGACAACTTCCCTGAAAATGGTCTCGCGCGTTTTGAGGATTTGCTCGAACGACGTGACGAAGCTGTGGAGCAAAAAGAAGCCGTAGGACAGAAGGTGGCGACGCAAGAGATTGAACTTGCGACGATTCAAGACGCCCCAGCCTTCATTGAAGCTCTGCCAGAACTGAATGCTTTGTCTGAAAGCAAAGGCGCATACCGTAATGCTAAAGAAGCACTTCCAAAAGCTCATGCAGATAGTCACTACCAAAACGATGCGCTAGCCCAAAAATTGGCAAGCTTGGGCACAGGCTGGACTATGGAAAAAGTTCACGCCTTTGACCTTTCCATTGCCACTGAGGATGTCATTGATGCCACGGATGAAAAGCTCAATGCGCAAAAAGCAGAAGTTCGCAGCACACAAAAAGTTGTGGAAGATAAAGTCCATGACTATGCTGAAGCCAAAAGTTTTGCCGATGAAGTTAAAGTAGAAGTTGAAAGATTAGAAAACGCTTTAGTTCTGCCTCGTGAAATAAGTATTGAGTCATGCACGAAGAATGTACAGGCTTTAGAAAAAAATATCGAACAGCGAAAAAGCCTTGAGGCTCAACTTGCTGAGCGCATTACTGAAGAGCAAGATTATCTTGAAAAGATTGCAGAATGTAAAAAACAGCAAGATGCTGACACCATAAAATTCAAAGATTTGGCGGCACAAGAACAAAATAAGCAAGAACGTATTTCGTTTGTGCTCTGTACAGTGTTTATGGCGTGCATTTGGATAACAACTTCGATCCTTGGCAATATCATTCCCCTTGAAAGTGCTGATATTCGCAATATTATGCTTAGCTTGTGCATTATGGCAGGTGTGGTTTCCATACTTGTCACGCTTTTCATGGCACGGCAAAAGCCACAAAAGCTTGAAGCCATAACGGCTAAGCTAGACGATGCAATTCCTTCAGTAGACAGAGCATATTCTCCGCTAGATGTTTGGAATAGCCAAGTGCAATCCGTGAAAGCACAGCACGATATTCTACGCGAGAAGCTTCATCAGCTAAAAGAACAAGAAACTGTATTATATCAAGAATTACAAATGCTTGTGTCAGCAAGTGAAGACGGTTCCATAGAAAGTTTTTATCATGAGGCTTTTTCTGCTCTCCAAAATGCAAAAGCGGCTGAAGAGGCTTATTTGCAGGCCGAACGACTTGCTCAGGATAAAGAATCACAGTGCCAGAGAGCGAAAGAGCGTCTCGACAGTGCCACCGCATCGCACGTAACGGCTCAAAAGACGGATAATACGCTTCAAAAAGCATGGCAAGAGTGGCTTATGGACCGCGGCCTTGAGAAGACGCTTACGCCTGATGGTGTGCGCAAAATTCTGCACTGTATGAAGTTGTGCCTTGATTTTGAAATGGCCATAAAGCTCAAGAAAGACGAAATGATACGTCACGAGCGGACCTGCTCTACTCTACAGGATGCCGTCACTGGATGGTGTACTAAGCTTGGCGTACAGCCGTGTGTTTCAGTCCATTCTGGGCTTCAAGAAATGGACACGCTCGCTACTTTAGATAGTTTGGTGCATCGAGCAGAAGAGGCTCAAAAACAAGCACAAGAGAAAGCACACCTTAGTACAACCCTATCCACGTCAAAGCAAGAATATGCAGCGGCTTGTCGTGCGCTGGACACGGTTACGGAAAAGATAGTTGCCCTTTTGCAAGAAGGTGGTGCCTTAGCAGATGATGGGCAGGCCACAAGTCATAGGCAACAAGAAGAGCTTTTCCGACATCGTGCACGCTGCCATAAAGAGCGTTCAGAACTCTTGGCGCAGATTACAGCACAACGCATTATCCTTAAAGGCCTTATGCCTGTGGAAGAAGACTTTATACAGTTCTGTGAGGCATTTAAGGATCAAAATCTTGAAAGCTTAGCACAACAAGTTGATAAACTTAGTCTAGAGCAAAGCGCATATCAGGAACAAGAAGCTGACCTTGTAGATGAAATGGGCGCGCTACGGGCAAAAATTGAGCATGTGCAGGACTCTACCGAGGTGGCGACATTGCGCCAAGAAGAGGCGGCTCTTTTGGAAGAAATTCAAAGCAGTGCCCATAGCTGGGTAAAATACACCTTAGCGCAGTACTTTTTGGAGACAGCCAAAAAACAATTTGAGGCTGAGCGTCAACCTGAAATCATCCGTCTTGCTTCGAATCTGTTCCGCACCATTTCTGGTGGCACATGGCAAGGTATTGTGGCTACATTGGAAGACGAATTGAATGTTGTCCCAAGTGAAGAGCATGGCTTAGTTTACAATACTGTCGCTCCTGCAATGTTAAGCCGAGGCACGCAAGAGCAACTCTACCTTGCATTGCGCTTAGCGTATATTCAAAACCATGCTGTTCATGCGGAGCCGCTACCTATCATCATGGACGATATCATGGTAAACTTTGATAAAAACCGCGCACAAAAAACGGCTGACGTGCTTGCTCAAGTTGCCAAAGACCACCAGATACTCTTTTTCACTTGTCATGAGCATACCGCCAGTATGCTTGCGCAGTCTGTTGACGATGCCAAGTGTTTTCGTATGGATAAAGGGCGTATTGAAACTTGTCACGAAGCCATATGTAGCGCTTAAGATCTTTTAGATGGTGTGCAAGTATATAAAATCATACGATAAGCGCTTATGATAAAGGAGAATGCATGTGCCACTGACGATTATCTTTGAAGATCAGAGCTTAAGAGTTCAAGCTGATGTGCTTGTTAAACCTCATAGAATGATATTGAAAGGGATAGGTTCTCTATGTAAGCTATTGCAAAAAGATACGCCTTTCTTTGTACCAAGAGTTTTGGGCAAAGTAAGATATAGCCTTTATATGCCTCTTGAAAATGAAGCAGAGAATAAGCACATTAACTATGATGATTTGTCGTCGTGGTACACAAATTGTTTGCAAATATCTTATGATAACGGGTATCGAAGCGTTATCATCCCTCTTATTGCAGTTGATAAAGGTGCTCTAAACGTAGATGACAAGACTGTTGCACGAGAAAGTATTGAGAATTTTCTTCAGCATCACGATATGGATGTGTATATTACTGCTCTAAGTAGAGAGTCACTGTACAAAAATGATACGTCCGTAAGGAGTCTAAGGGATTACATAGCACACCATTATGATGATAGGCTTGAAGGCATTCGATATTCGGTTAAATTCGACAAAGTCAGTACACCACAGCAATCTTCAGATGAAAGCGAAGAGGCTGATACAAATGTAATTACATACCATCATGGTGATATTTGTCAAAGTAGTCCCGCATTATCTGATAGATTGCAACGATTAGAGTCGCCCTTTTCTGTTCAATTGATGCACTTTATACATACAAAAGGAAAAAACGAAGTAGAAATATATAAAAAAGCAAATATTGATCGTAAACTTTTTTCAAAAATACGTAGCAATGATGACTATACGCCAAGTAGGCATACTTGCCTTGCTCTTGCGATTGCCCTTGAACTTGATATTGAAGAAGTGAATATCCTTCTTAAAAGTGCTGGTTTCGCCTTGTCAAATAGTTATAAAAGTGATGTTATTGTGCAATTTTTTATTGAACAGAAAAATTATAATATCTTTGAGATTAATGAAGCCCTTTTCTATTATGACCAAACGACGCTGGGAAAATAGTTTGCTATAAAAACGTTATCTTACATTGTATAAGAAAATGTCGCTTGGCAGGCGACCTGAACTTATGATTTTTCTTCTATCTTTGTGCATCACAAAAAAGGAGAAAAATTAATGCAACAACAGTGTACAGAGCTTGTTTTTGTCTTAGACAAGAGTGGATCCATGAGGGGCTTGGAAAAAGACACTATTGGAGGTTTTAATAGTGTACTTAAAAAGCAGAAAAAGATTGATGGGCAAGTTTTTGTAAGCACAGTTCTCTTTGATGATAGCTATGACTTGCTATATGACCGTGTTCCTATTCAAGATGTAGATTTCATGACAAGTGACGATTACTATGTTGGTGGTACAACATCGCTTTTAGATGCAGTCGGTATAACTATCAATAGAATAAAAAATATACAGAAAAATCTAAAAGACCATGAAGTTAGAAAGGTTCTCTTTGTCATTATGACGGATGGAGAAGAAAACTCTAGTCGTGAGTTCACATTGTCGCAAATAAAAGCAAGTATCCAAGAGCAAAAAAAGAAACAAGATTGGGAATTTATTTTTCTTGGTGCCAATATCGATGCCATAGCAACCGCACGTGATTTTGGAATAGCTGAAAGTCGCGCTCAAAACTATCATGCAGATAGCGAAGGCGTTACTGCGTGTTATCATGCGCTTGGTGACGCTGTGACGTCTTTTTCATGCCACGCATCATTAGAGGATGACTGGAAAAATGTCATAGAAGATGATTTCAGGCGGATACGACTGCCTAAATGCTTAGCAACACGATAAGTTTCTGCATACTTGGGGTTAATAACGCAATACAATACTAAGTGAGGTCTCTCATGTCTGAAAAAGTCTTTATTTCTGTTTATAGCACTATTATAGCCTTATTTCTTTTCTTTGTTCCTGTAGGAGGTCCACACTCAAGTGGTGGATTTTACAAAACACATTATTGTTTTATAGCATCTATACCAACAGACTATCCTTATGAAATTATTATAATGCAGTGGCTTGTTCCGCTTTTATTTGTTGCTGTAGCAGGTGCTGTTATCTATTATGTTAAGTATATGAAAAAGTAGGAAAGCATTAGGCCTTATGCAGAGATGTATAAGGCCTAAGATTTTTTACGTCATCTTGTGCCACAACACCAAAAAAGAGTAAATTTTACTGCCAGATTGGCATACTTCAAGGTGCAGTTTACTTAGGTATAAACGCTAATGAAAAAGTGATCCACATTTCCCCCCAACGCTCATGAAATTTTGAGCCACCTAAAAAGCCTGTATAGTGCGTGCAACGGCACTATGGAGGCGAAGGTGGTAATCACAGTGGAAATGTACGGACAAGTGCGTCAGATGTATTTAGC
>JAWXUA010000026.1:0-24877 GCA_044433065.1 Pseudomonadota bacterium | reverse complement strand
CCTTCCCCCAGACCCCCATCCCCTTCAAAGACTTTTAATTGTGGATGATACTCCTCCCTCCGTATGGTGTTCGTAGCCACACGGAGGGCTTTTTGTTGGGTGGAGAAAATAGTATAGTCACGAAGCTCGCCCTAGTAATAAATCGAAATTTTCAATAGATACGATAGCAATCAATGTAAAATATCAATTTGACTGTTTTTCTTATTATAGTAGACCAATGACCATGAATAGAAACAAGTACATAGGCAATATAAGCAAAGCTGCTTTAGGATATGTCTCCAAACTGCTTCTTTTGCTTTCTGGCTTCGTCAAACACGTTTTTTGCTCGCCAGAAAAACAAAATAATCGAATTTGGAGATACACCCTAGTTGCTGTACGCTTGGGGCTTGCCCTCGTCTACCTTGTTGCAGGCGCGGGAAAGATTATGGATGTACAGGGCTTTGCTGAAATCATAAAATTCTATGATATCATGCCCTTAACATTTATCCCTTTCATTGCTGTGTGCCTCCCTATAGTCGAAATTGTGGCCGCCATTGGCCTTATTTTCAAACGCGTTTGGGCCCTACATGCCATCACAGCCATGACCATCATGTTCATGCTTGTGCTTGGCTTTGCCATTTGGACAGGTCTTGCCATTGGCGATTGCGGCTGTTTTGCCCCAGAGGATATTCCCCAAGGCCACGACGATGGCTCAGCCCTACGCGAAGCTTTTATCAGAGATATTGGGCTGTTAGCGGCATCTGCAATCTTGTATATTGCACGGTGGCGTCATCATAATTCGTAATCGTGACACACTCGCATGCGTCACACAAAAGGAGTTCACATGTCCATGAAGAAAATTATTGCCCCACTGCTCATCCTTGCAAGCTTTGCACTAGCTGGCTGCCAAAATCCTTTCGCCGGTCTTTCTGAAAAAGACCTCGAAGCTAAGGCTGTCTTGCTTACCCGTGAAACCATTGCTGGTGACTATCAGCTCATGACCATTGACGAAGTGCACGCTTTGCAAGCAAGCAATCCTAAGGCTCTCATCATCGACACCATGCCTTTGGAAGACTCCTACAACAAAAATCACGTGCCTGGCGCACTTCAATTCTTGTTCCCAATTCCACCTATGCCAGAGTGGAACAACGGCGAAACCGCCGGCAAGACCCTTGATGAATTTGTTGCCATGCTCGGACCAGACAAGGACCGCCCTTTGATTTTCTACTGCGGCTTTGTAAAATGCACCCGTTCCCACAACGGCGCAATCTGGGCACGTAAGCTCGGTTACAACAATGTATACCGCATGCCTGGTGGTATCATTGGTTGGAAGGAAGCTGGCTACCAAGTTAATTCTGTAAAGTAATCTCTTTACTTACAAACGCTTACAAAAGCCCTGCTTTGTTCCCTCGAACAAGGCAGGGCTTTACTTACCATACAAAACTAACAGACGAAGAAAAGTGAAACCTATGCCTAGCACAAAGCCAGTACGAGACCTTCAGGCACATAAGCCAAGCCTGCCTCCTCACCACGCAAAACTTGTGGAAAAAGTTGGCACGCGTGCCGCAAACCTTTTTGAAACGAAGCAATTACTGTGCGCTGAAGCCATTTTACGCGCTGTGGCTGAAGTCTTTGGTGGTCCGCTGACCCCAGAACAAGCCGCCCAGATTGGGACGCCATTCTGCATGGGTATTGGTGGTGCTGGCTGTACATGCGGTGCACTCAGTGGCGCTGTGGCTAGTGTTGGCATCTACCTTGGCCGCAAAGAAGGTGGCAATGGCGCACCCTGCCGCGAATATGGCAAGCAAATGCACGATGCGTTTAAAAGCAATCACAAAAGTACGTGTTGCCGTATACTTACGCGCAACCTTGATGCGAAGACGCACTTTGCTCAATGCCTTGCACTGACAGAAGAAGGCGCACGCATGGCCACGGAAATGTTGCTTGAGCACGAGGTTCAGCCACTTGATACAAATTATTTGCCGAGCAAACCAGACACAAGATGGACTGCTATTACGCGAAATATGACATCGCTTTTTAAATAAGACGTCCTCAAAGTAGCCAAACACAAGACGCAAAAAAAGGGCGGAAACTTTCGTTTCCGCCCAATGCATCCAGTCTATTAAGACTATACGCAACCGGTAGGCTTAGGAAGGCCTGCCATTTTGCAAGCTCCCTTACCTGGGCCAGATGGGAACAATTCGTAAACTTCCTTCAGCTTGTAGCCGGTGTTCTTGGAAAGGATACGAACCATAGGAGCGATACCGTTCTTCCTGTAGTAGTCTTGCAAGAAGTCGAGGATCTTCTGGTGGTCAGGACCCATTTCAGAGATACCTTCGGAATCTTTTACGAAGTCAACCCATTCAGGGCACCAGTCGTCAAAACGGAGAAGGAAGCCGTCTTCGTCAACGTCGAAGGTCTTACCTTCAAAAGATACTTCAGCCATGGTGTACTCCTTGACAGTAGCTAATCGTTGTAGGGAAACCACTACTAAATGACCTAAAAAATTCAGGCCAATGCTTAACAGCTATACGCTGCAATCGACACGTATAGGAACGAATTCCTAAATGCAAACTAAGACGCGTTTCAAAGTTGTCAACAATGCTGACTGCTTTTCCTCACGTCCAAAAAGACCATGACATAAGCTGAAAGAAAATTCAAGCATATGAGGCTCAATTTTAAGCGAAATATAGCGAATAGATAGGGCCGTTTACCTAAACAGTCCTAAAGAAGGCGTCATGCCTCAGCCTGAACGGCAAGGTCATGCGATATGAAGTACCCGTAAAAGGGTTTTTGGCAGGAAAAAGGCAGTATTTTTTAACGTCATTCAAGCACCATCAAGACCTTATCTTGAAGATGTATGTGTGCGTAATGAAGCAGTTGGCTTTTTATAGTTGAGCACGTGCACAATGTCAATGCTTGTGATAAAAATAACATGGCTTTTTTTCTCTATAACAGCTCACCGTATCACCCCATGCGCACAGCCATAAAAAAGCCCCTCAACCGAAATTGAAGGGCTCATTTTTATCAATAAACCTGCGCGCCTATGCCACTAACTATTTACTCACTGCGTGAACTTGCTTACGTGCCCAGTACAAGAGAGATGGGAACTTTGCGGTCACAGCTTCGATGATGCGGTTTTCCTCAGCTCTATCCATAGGCATAATACGCAAATGCACGTGACGCGAACCATCAGCCTTGTCCGTGGCCGAGGTCAAAATAGTGTCGATGCTAGCCTTCATTTCGCTCAAAAGGTCGATGATAGGCTTAAGGCGACCATGGCCCTCTTCAACGGCAAAGGTAAACTGCACGCCACCATTACGCACGCCTGTGATTTCGATCATGATTTTGAACAAGTCGCTATCACTGATGATGCCGATGATTTTATTGTCGTCATCAACAACAGGAACGCCGCCAATATGGCGTTCAACAAGCAAAAGTGCAACAGTTTCAACTGTTTGGTCAGCGCGGACCACAACAGGGTCTGGAGTCATAATATTTTTAACTTTGACCTCAGACAAAAGATAGTAAAGCTCATGCATATCAAGGGTGGTTGCCTTAGAAGGCGACGCTTCCTTAATGTCGCGGTCACTCACGATACCAACAACACGGTTGGAGCTATCCAAAACAGGAAGGCGGCGCACGCCCTTTTCCTTCATGATTTTAGAAGCCTTCATCATGGAAGTTTCTGGGGTAACCGTGACAACAACCTTTGTCATCCACTCACGAATAAGCATAGAGGTCTCCTTGGCTGGCGCACATGGCGGCTTGCGTTATATTTTTTTCATAGTAACTGGAGTGCCCACACTAGACAATAGTTTTCATACGCTAAAATATAAAAAGGCCGCGCACATAAACAACTTTTTATATGCGCGGCCCCTTCAATACCTACGGAACAGAGGAGCAAAAAAACAAAAGCTCAGCAGCCCTGTGAGATTATCCACTGTCAGGTTCCACAGTCGGGCATGCCCTCAGGAAAAACTATTGCTCAACCTGCTGGATACCATCAAGCAACCACATGGCAGAACTATGCGCATCAGCAGGACGCGTAAAGTGCCATACTTCGCGTACAGAGCTTGGCACCTCTTGCTTTGGATCTTCGCGCATCAATACGTCAAAGAATACCGTGGCAAGCTGTTGACCGCCTTCTTTTTTCACAGCTAAAATATTGGCATTAATGAGCAATATTTCTGTTGTGGATGGATCTGGATCAGCCTTAGCTTGGGTACGGATTTCATCCAAAACATGAGACGTGGCAAAAAGCGCAATATCTTCAAGGTCGCGGCGATCCCACGATTGCTGCAAGCGAGTAAAGACGAGCTTAGCACCGCGCAAAAAGTCTTCGCTGTCGAAATCAGCTGGAATTTCAGGGCCTTTAGTCTCATTAACTGGGCCAGCCTTTGGCGTGGAACGTAAATTATCCCAGCCATTTGCTTGAGCATTGTCATAGCTGTGGTTTTGCGCACCATATTGAGTTTGCCCACCATGCGCACCAGCAGCAGCTTGTTCGCTACCTTGCTTGCGTCGTGCAAAAAAACGAAACGCAAAGTATGCCACAGCACCAAGCAGCAAAATATCAAGGAAGCCGCCACCAAAGCCACCCATGCCGCCACCAAAGAGCAAGGAGCCAATGAGGCCGCCTGCCAAAAGGCCACCAAACATGCCACCCATGCCGCCAAAGAGGCCCGTGCGTTGTGGTGTTGCCGTATTGGTCCCTTGTTTTTGCGCGGCAGAAGACTGCGTAGCTGAACTGGTGGACTGCGATGTGCTTGGGGTTGTTGTGGATTGTTTTGGTGCTGAATACGAACGACTCATGGATGAAGAGCTACCAAAAGAGCGCCCACCGCCCATGCGACGTGCCTCAGCAAAGTCTGCAAAACACATGACAAGCGTTGCACAGAAAGCAAGCAATAAAGCAAAATAACGAATGTTTTTCATATCTCTTTTAGAGTGCGCAAAGCGCGGATATGCACAGGAGATTTTTATGGCTCAAAATAAAAGCCACACAAAATATTGTTATCGTGAACAATATTGGTGCTCAGCACAAAATCGGCTATGCGTTGATAAAGCATTAATAGTGACCAAGGTCTCAAATATTTTTCTGCCCTGACATTAAAGATAGCCCAAACTAGACATGAAATATTTCGCGGCCAAAAGACACCAGAGCAAAATAGGCTCAAGAAAAAAACAAAACAACGCCCTGCTCTTCATATCATAATAGATACTCAAGGCCATTCTGCCAAGAGATTTTCATGGCCTTTCTGTATAATATTGAAGCCTAAGGCTGTAAAACATGGTCAATACAGCGCATATAGCCCAAGTGCAGCCTCAATGGCCCCGTGTTCGAGCCACAACAAGCACAGTCACAGAGGCAACCCCAGCCGCGCGCAAAGCCTCAGTGCAACGCCATACCGTTGTCCCTGTGGTCATAATATCGTCAACCAAAAGAACATGCATGCCTTTACATAAAGGACTCGCCATAAAAGCATGGTCCAAATTCCGCCGACGGGCCTTAGCATCAAGACCAAGCTGGTGCGGCGTATTACGCACTCGCTCAAGCAAGTCAAAACGCATGGGTACGCCCAATAATTTGGCTAAAGGGCGCGCCATCTCAACACATTGATTGCCCCCACGCTCGCGCAACCGTGAAATATGAAGAGGCACAGGGATAATGACATCAATCTTTTCATGCCATATAGGCTGGCTCGCTAAGCACAAAAGCTCGCCTGCAACGCCCAATGCTGTGCGGTCAAAACGAAACTTGGCGGCCTTCACAACATCCCTCAAGACCGCGTCATAAACGCCATAAAACAAAAAGCGGTCCCATGGTGGCCTTTTATGCAAACACGACAAGCATGGTGTACACAACATAGTCCGCACAGCATAAATAGCACCACACAAAGGACAATAACCCGTTACTCGTTGCAGCAATAACGGACGGCACTGTGGGCATACACCCTGTATATTTTGGTGTGGCTGCGCCATGGGCAAGGGGCTGTCACGGTGTAACGCCTCAGATGGATAATACACATCCTCACACAACATACACCGGCGTGCTCGCATACGCCATGCATCATGCAAGCGGCTGTATAGCTCACGTATTTTTTGGCGTATGGTCAAGGTTGTGTCTCATCATTTTATTTTTATTGAAATTTTCTAGAAGCTTACACTATACCATCTAGGTACATCAAACTAGCCTTGCCATGTGCCATCATACAAAGATTGAGCGGCGCGACGTCCGTAGTTCACGGTCTGGGCCACGATAGAAGTATCGCGAGCAATGGCATGAGCATCATCGTAGCCCAAAAGTATTTCGGGCTCTTGCAGCACAAAATTAAAAATCTGCAAGAAAAAACGCAAGCTAACGAGGCTCCCCTCGAAAAGCTTATCACCGCGCCTACGCGCCGCCACAAGGCTCAGCCACGCAGGTCTTGCCGGTAGAGCACAAAGCTCGGCATCCGCTGCCATGCGGCGCAACCAATAACTTTGACCGCGATCCACAAAGGCTTTCATATGCGCAGGCAAATGATAAAAGAAAATGGGCGCACTCATATATAAAGCTGGCGTGTGCATGAGCATGTGGAAGAGCTGTTCCGCGTGGTCTGCTTTCGGACCACGGCCCAGAGGACACGGGGCACAATGCTTGGTCAAGGGCTCAGGCTCGCATGCATAACACGCCATACATGGCCGTATGGCATAATCGCGCAGATGCTGAACCTGCATGGGCAATTGCGATGACGCAAGGGAAGCTTCATCAAAACCTTGTGCAAAAGCCATGGCCAAGGTGTCGCTATTGCCGCCAGCACGAGGACTGCATGCCAAGGCCATAGGCGGTGCACTCAGGTCACGCAGGCCTGATTTTTGGGTCACAAATGAAGCTTGCGTCATAAAAAGTCCTTATAACTCAAACAATTATATTGCTTTCCGACCATAGCTAAAGCGCAGAGCCAAGCCTTCTGGGCTCAGCTCTTCATCCACCTGCCAATGGGGCATGATATGCAAGACCTCTAAAACAGCATCGCGCGATGCAGGTTCTACAAGGAACATCATGGTCTTATGCTCTGTCCTTAAAGCCTTCATGAGATGCCACCGCACCTCGAGCCCAAGGCCTCAACATTTTTTACGCAAATCGATGGTATCCATGCTAGTCTATCCTCAATAGGTATATCATGCCTCTCACCCTCCCCGTGTGGCCACAAATATCCATACGAAGAAGTGTCAGCCATCCACAAATAAAAAGTTGGGAAGGCTGGAGGGAGGAGCTGGGGGGGGAAGGAAACTTTTCCTGCCCCCAGCCAATCAAACTTTAACTCACAAAAAGCCCTACATAGGGATTGTTGCGCTTTTCATCACCGATGGAGCTTTTGGGACCATGGCCAGAGTAGACCGTGGTTTCATCTGGCAGGGTGAAGAGCACATCGCGGATAGACGCTAAAAGCTGATCGGTGTCGCCGTTGGGGAAATCTGTACGCCCTACGGACCGGTAGAATAGCGAGTCGCCTGCAAAGACAGCCTGTTCCGATGGGACATAGAAAGACAGGCCGCCTGGGCTGTGGCCTGGTGTGGCGAGGATTTCGACCTGCATATCTGCAAATTCGTGGGTGCCTGTGCGCAAGAGCTCGTAGTCGTAAGGAGCCACCATGGGAAGACCATAGCAACCACCTTGGCCCAAATCCATGCTCAGATTTTCGAGGTCATGCTCAGGAATAAGGATGATCGCACCTGTGGCGGCTTGTAGAGCTGCATTGCCGTAAAGGTGGTCAAAATGGGTGTGGGTGATGAGAACATGGGTCAGGGTGAGCTTATGTTCTTTCAAGTAATCCAAGACGATACGCGGATCACCACCAGCGTCTACGATAAAAGCTTGTTCGCCATTATGCACCACATAGCAGTTGGTTTCCAAGGGCCCAAGATGAAAACGACGGATAGGCATTAGAATGTCTCCAAAAGTAAATCTTGTAAGGGATGACGCTCCACGTGCGCCTCTTCAGCAGGATGCCCCACAGCAACAACAGCCATGAGTTCATAGCGTGCACTATCCAAATTCAAGGCGGCAAGCACCTCGTCAGCGCGGTTGACAATCTGGCCAATCCACACCGCACCAAGCCCTAAACCATGGGCCGCAAGCAAAATATTCTGGATGCAAGCCCCAGCACCTTGATGGTCCTTCATGGCATTGTACATCTTTTCTTTATCAAGGCAGACCACAGCAAGAGCCCCAGCTTCAGCAATAATTCGAGAGCAATGCGTCAACTGGCTAAGCACCTCTTGCCGCGCATCACCACGAAAAATAGCCATGAAACAATAGGGCTGTTTATCGAGGCCACTAGGAGCCCAGCGACCAGCTTCAAGAAGCGTGAGCATATCATCGCGAGATACCGCTTCTTGCGTATATCTGCGGATGCTGCGGCGTTCTTTAATCGCTTGAAATATATCAGTTTTACGCATTATTTTTCCCTTTATGAGGCATATAATTCAGTCAAAGCACTGTACTATTGAAGGTGCGCTTTGTTCAAGGACTAATTTTCCCCTGCCCGACCCCCTTCACAAAGGATAGAGACAAGAGTATAGTAGGTCATGCTCATCGTACCACACCTTCATCATCTACAGACACAAGCCCAGCGAAAGGCCAATCCAGACCAAGGGACGCACCATGATTGCGCACAGCTTACGCGCCGCGACCTCATGGCCCTTGAACCACGCCTTTGCGAAGCCTTGCACGGCCTGTTGCCCTTCAAAGCGCATAGCCTTTATTTTCCTCAAGAAATAGATACGGTTACGCCTCTTTGGGTCAGCGAAGAATCCAAGCTTCTTTTGCCGCTCATTGTAGATGATGCCTTACTCGGTGTTTTTGTAGCACGCGGTGTGACCAAGCGCCTTGCGCAAAAAATGTTGCCGCATTTACCGCATATTCTCAACTTATGCCTTGAAAATATAACATTATATAAGGCCCAGTGCACCGACGCCACAACGGGCTTTATTACGCGTGAACATCTCATCGCCAGCATGGCCTATGCCGCGGAATCCGTGCGTACAGCAATCACCGAAAAAGAAAAAGTGCTTGATGAGCACAAACAGGACAGCTCAAAAGGAGTAAAGACAAGTCGCAAGCGCAGTGCCAAAAAGGCGGCACAATTGCCCGACACCATGCGCGCCCACTATGCCGCAGATTTGCCGCTCCACCGCACATGTATGGGCCTCATTGTCCTGCAACTATCCAGCCTTGCACAACTTTCTGAGACACAAGGTTATGCTGTAGCAGAAAAGCGCATGGCAGAAATCGCCACAGCTCTGCGTGACATTGCCCCACAAGATGCCCTCCTCGCACGCAGTAATGACTATGAAATCTGCATGCTTTTGCCTACAGCCTCATCGCGGCAATGCCATAAAGTCGCTGAGGAAGCTGTTGTCCATCTGCGCCGCCTTCCCTCCACACAGCAAGGTCGCTCCAAACGACAAAACATGCAGCCGCTAGCCTCCATATCAGCTGGCTATGCCATGTATCCACGTGATATTGAAGGACTTTTATTTGAACGCGACATGCACGAGCAAGCGCGTGCTCTCCTTCGTAAGGCAAGACTCGCCGCACAAACAGCCCTAACAGCAGTGGAAGATCAAGGCCACCACTATCAACAGGGCATCAGCTATGTGCCTGTCATGGCCTTTGCGAGCATTTTGGCTGAAGGTGGCTTTGTGCTTGAAACGCATCCTTTGTCGCGCCTTGTGGTCAATCTTGGGCGCAATGTTCATGCTCGAGAGGGGCAGCATTTTAGCGTTTGGTCTTTGGAATATCCTGTCCAGAAATCATCTCAATATACTCTACAAAATCAAGGTCTTACTTCTAATACAAGTCAAGCAAAGCAAGCTCTTTTTAAGGGCGAAATCGTCCTACTTGATGTGCGCGAGAACAATAGTGTTGCCGAAATTCTCTACCTTGGCGATCCCACATGGTCTGTGGCTGTGGGCGACAGACTAGCTCTCTTACCCGATGAATTTCATGGTACAGTCAACGCATACACACCATATACCACTGAAAAAGCAGAACAAAACACGAATAGCCCACACGAAGCAAATGCCCACGACCATAGCAAGCACACCGGTCAACAAGGAAGCAGTACTCCGCACGTATCTCCCTTAGACCCTGTCACAGGGCTCTACCGCCATGGAGATTTTCTTGCCCATTGGAATGCCCAGCGCGACGCCAGCGATATCTTTTGCTTGGCCATTCTGCGCTTCAACCATCTGGAACAGCAAGCAGACCAAACAGAGCACGTGCTCATGAAGGCTGTGCGCCTTGTGCACACCATGCTCGGCCATCATATCTTAGGCGGCCGCTACGGTCTCAACAGCCTGATTTTTTATCACCCCAACATGACGGCACAAGAGGCCCAAGATCTCTATACTGAGCTGTGCAGCCTGCTCACAGAAAATCTTATGGAATCGCCGCAACTCGAGCTTGCCGTGGGTATCGGCGTGCACCCATTCCTCGATTTCAGACGAGCAGACGCTCTCGACAATGCCCTTAAGGCCTTGGAATATGGCCTTCTTTTGCCAAAACCACACATAGGAATTTTGGACTCCGTAGCCCTAACCATCAGTGCGGACAAGCATTTCAGCCGCAACGACACCTTTGCCGCCATCGCAGAATACAAGCAGGCCCTCCTAGCCGACGACAGCAATGTCATGGCGTGGAACTCCCTTGGCGTCTGCCTCGCAAGTCTTGGTAAGCACAGAGATGCACAGCGCTACTTTGAAGAGGTCCTAGCCCGACAAGCCCACGATGCCATGGCGCACTACAATCTTGGAACCGTGTGCCAAGACCTTGGTGAAATTACTGAAGCACGCAAGCACTATCTCCAGTGCATCAAGCATTCGCCAGACCACACCTTTGCTTTCATTCGTCTAGGCCAACTAGCTGAAAATGAAGGACGTTTTAATGTCGCACGCAAATATTACAAAAAAGCCGCGCATCCCCCTACCAAGCACTCTGTGGGTAAAAAAGCCCTCGATACGACTGCCACAGGTCCAGAAAATTCAAATTCTCAGGCTTCCACTTCGCTGGGCTCGACTTCTCAGGCTTCCACTTCGCACGTCCCAAATCCGCAAGCCACCACAGGCAGCAAAAGTTCCACCGAAGCTCTTGGCCTCGTTCACCGCCTCCTAGCACGCCTTGCCATACGCGAAGGACGGCCCGATCAAGCGCGCGAAGCTCTGCACGAAGCACTCCTTGCCAATCCACAAGACGCCACAGCCCTACATATCATGGCACGCCTCTACCTCGATGGCGGCGAAGACCCAAGCATGGCAGAAGCCTTATCACGGCGTAGCGTCAACCTACGTCCCAATGCCAAAGCCGCTTGGCTCGTCCTCGCTCGCGCCCTCGAAGCGCAAGGTCGCACTCCAGAAGCCCGTGAAGCTTTATTACGCGCTGGGGATTTATAAACATAACTGGGTGAGGGAAAAAACTTTCTGAAGCACGTTTTCTCCCTCACCCAGACCCCCTCCCTCTTTCAAAGACTTTTATTTGTGGATGGGAATACGCTCTTCGTATGGTCTTTTGTGGCCACATGGAAAGCTTTTTTTGTTGTGGGGGGCTGGGGCAAGTGAGATGGTATATTCATTTGGGAAAGATAACGCTGGGTTACGTGGCTTCGATTGCCCAACTTATTATATTGGTTGGGAGTCTCTGCAAGGTGGATTGTTTGGCGAGAATGGGTAGACTCTCGTATGCAGAGAGCAACGCTGGCAATCCATCTTCGGGCCCATACAAGGGGCTAACCATCCACCCAATCAAAAAAACTACCCACCAATAGACGCCATTTTGCGCTCAGCCACGGCGGTACCGCGCTTGCGCTCACAAAGGATGCGGTAGCCGAGAGGCTTTTGCATATTCGCGAGATAGAAGATGCGGCGCACGGCTTCGAGGCCGAGCTTGGGGTGGCGTAAGATATTGCGCAGATGGTATTCGTGGTCATCGAAGAGACAGGTACGTAGGCGGCCATCTGACGTGACACGTAAGCGGTTGCAGTCGCCACAAAAGTGGTTTGAAAGCGGCGAAATAACACCGAAACGCCCAAGACCACCTTCGAGCTTGAAGAGTCGAGCTGGACCACGCACACCGATGGGATCACTGATGGGCTCGATATTCACGAGCTTGGCAACGGAGTTCACAATATCTGAGGAACTCCAAAAATTGGCATCACTCCAACGTGTGCCACAGCCCATGGGCATGAACTCGATAAAACGCACATCCACAGGATTATTGCGCGCATAGTCAACAAAGAGGGGCAATTCCTTGTCGTTCACACCGCGCAAAGCCACGGCATTGATCTTGAGGGAGAGTCCGGCATTGAGGGCGGCTTCCATGCCTTCCATGACTTGGGGCAGATAGTCACGGCCTGTAACTTCATTGAATACTTGGCGATTAAAGGTATCCAAAGAGAGATTGATGGTGCTGACGCCAAGGTCATGCAATCCTTGGGCATGGCCTTTAAGCAGTGTACCATTCGTCGTGATGCGGATATCCACATGCTCATGCTTTTTACGAATAAGTTCGATGAGATGCAGAATATTTTTACGCACGAGCGGTTCACCGCCAGTGAGACGTATTTTTTCAACACCACTTTGCACTGCCACATCAGCAATGGCGGCCATTTCTTCATAACTCAATATTTTTTCATGCGGAATAAACTTTATTCCACCACAGCCCCAACAGTAGAGACAGCGAAGATTGCATCTATCTGTAACAGACAGCCGCAAATAGCGTATTTGCCGACCATAACTATCTTGTAAAAGTGTTGCTGGAGCATTTTGTAGCATCTGATTATAATTTTGTTTCGTTATTGTATGCGTGCTCACGCTTTATGCCTCCAAGTATGGCGCAATAACAGTTGTGTAGCGGTATAAAGGTCATCAGGATTATTCATATTAAAGAAAGACTCTTCATGATTTTGGCCATAGGGTACTACACATAGAGCTTCTTGGTCAACAATACGACGCAAGCTAAAATGTTTTTTTTGCAAGGCTTGCTGTAAAAGTGGGAGCGCTGAGTATTCGTAAATGGCCACAAGTGGCTCAAAGTTTGGAGTAGTAGCAAGGCTTTTTCCATGGCCTTGAAACGCTGTCACGAGTAGAGGATGTTGCCTTGTGCCATCCTGAAGGGCCGCTTGCCTTGCGTCAATAAGTAGCTGAACTGTTTGACTTTGCATGAGCGGCATATCACAGGCAAGCACAAAAATGGGGCCTTTAGCCGCTTCTAGAGCTGCGGTGATACCTGCTAATGGACCAGCGTCTTGTATGGTGTCATGCACGCGGCCAAGGTGAGCGTGACTAGGTGGAATATGCCTATCTGATTGGCACGAAATCCATATTTCAGCCTTAGGATTGTCCGCATGCAGGGCCAGCCCAAGCACATCAGCCATGCGAAACGCTAGGGCTGGCCCACTTTCACCAGATGGCAAAGGCTGCCCCATCATTAAGGCCGCCTTGTCTTGCCCCATGCGGCTCGATTTGCCACCAGCCAAGACCACACCAGTAAGAAAAGATACAGGTGCTGTGCGCGGTGCTACAAGATGGCCACCTAAATTATAGGGCACTGATTGTACATGCATAATTCTTTTCTTCAGAACACAAACTCATCATGATTACAGGAAGCACTCGATGTAATAGAATTTTTGTTCCCTAACAAGGAAGATGAATTTTTAGAAAGCCGCGGTGTATATAGACATACATAAGGTTTTCGAAAAATGAGTCTGACGCAGTTAGGGGGCAAAAAGGCATTAAATCAGTGCTTCCTTAAAAGCCCCAAGCTGACGGCGTCGTCCGCTTTAAATCCTGCTGACGGGCCAAAATATCAAGGGCCAAAGTCTCTAAGTCATCCAAAACAGGAATGCTCACGCTGTCGTCTGCCGTATAATCCACAACCTTTAAATAGGCGCGGCATGCTGTGCAGACGTGCAAATGCCATGTGGGCGCGTTGTCTGCGGTGTACACGCTGATGGCGTCTGGACCACGGTTGAGGCAAAATGGGCATTGCTCTTCGGCCGCAACATAGGTGTGACGGCAAAAAGAGCAAGTATCCTCACGTTGGGTGCAGGCGTCAGTATCACCTGTAGCATCACCATCTGGACCATCGGCAGAGGGCATGACGCGGCCCATAAGCGGTTCACTGCCGCAAATAGGGCAATGACTATAAGGCCACAAATTTTCGCTTTGATGGCGTTTGGCCAATTGCTGGGCCACATGCTCCACCGAAGGCATAAGGCTACTTAAAGCCAAAAAGCGTATCATGCTAGGTGCTTGGGGAAGACGTTCTGCCCAGCGCTCAAAAAAGCCCTCATCGTCACGCAAAACCGCGGTGCACGCGGCATCAATGGAAATCTTGCCTTCTTCCATGTACCCACGCAAATTCGCCGCAGCCGTGCCAAGCTCGCCACCTGCAGCACAAAACATGCCAAGCAAGGCACCAAAAACTTGCGCTGTGACGGTCTTGTCGTACGGAAAATATTTACGCTCCAAAAGCGGATCGCCCTCTTCATGGTCCTCAGCAGAGGCAATATCCTTTTCGACTAAGGTCACCTCAACACGCTTCACAGCTTCGCGCTGCAAAAGAGCAGTACGCGCCACAAGCTCCAATAAGGCATTGGGAATATACTCTTTTCCCTTGAGCGCGCGCAATTTCTTTTCTAATTGCTCAATGGAAATGGTGGAGGCTGATGTGGAAAAAATGGTGCCAGTAGCGCTGGTATGATTGCCAGTAGCGTTGGTCTGATTGTCAGTAGCGTTAGCCTGATTGCCAGTAGCGTTAGCCTGATTAGTGGAAGCTGACATGGTTATCCTTTAAAGTGGATTGCGAGGGTGTGTTTGCAGGCATACCCTAAGGGAGCACAGGTACAGTAGAAACAGCATTATACGGCGAACCTTCAATAATGCGTTTACTAATAGCCAAGTATACTAAGGTATTACGATCTTTATCCCACATGCGGATAACGCGCGTGGCCTTAAAGAACACAGAAGTAGACTCGCGGAAAACATTGGCTTGCTTGGGTAAATTTGCTGGAATGTCAATGGGGCCAACTTGGCTGCACGAAATAGCAAAATTAGATGGGTCCTCAGCAAGACCAAAAGAACCAGCAATGCCGCCCGTTTTAGCCTGACTAATATAACACGCAACACCAGGGATATCTGGATCCGTGAAGGCCGACACGCACACGCGGTGGTTAGCGCCGAGCAATTTCCATTCCGTGCTTACACAGTCAAGCTCACCATCGCGAGCCATGGCGCTTTGCACCGTAATTCCAGCCAAAGCAACAGCAACAAAAACCATATATGACGCCAAATATTTTGTGATACGCATACAAATTCTCCTCTACCATCCATATAAGCACCATGGCCCAAAAGGCTAGCCTTTTCAAGCAAAAGGCAAACGCTTTTGCCTATGGCGTACCCTTTTCTATAAATAATACAAAGATGTATTTGCTATTTCGATGACAAAGCTTCATAATGCGCGCAACAACGCTCGCCTTACTCCACAGTCAAATTTTTTTCACAACATTTTATCTCTAATAAATACAAAAGCCTACCATGCCTCATATCATAGATACCGCGACTTTTCTTGAACTCCGTGACCAAGGCATGCCTCTTTTTGACGCACGCTCGCCATCTGAATTTGCCCATGGCCATATCCCTCATGCTCAAAATCTTCCCGTTTTGAATGACGAAGAACGCGCAGCTGTAGGCACCATGCATGCGCGCAGTGGTTCCGAAGCGGCCATCCATCTTGGTCTTGAGCTCATCGGACCACAGCTTGCTGCCAAGCTCTCCACAGCCAGACGCCTCGCCCAAGGAAGCAAAGAAGTGGCCATCCACTGTTGGCGCGGTGGCGGCCGCAGTCATAGCCTTGCGTGGCTCCTCGAAACAGGGGGCTTTACCGTACACCTTTTAGAGGGTGGCTATAAGGCATACCGCCAATATGTGCGTGCGTCCTTTGCCAAGCCCATGAATGTCTTTGTGCTCGGTGGTATGACTGGTAGCGGCAAAACAGATATTTTGCTTGAGCTAGCCAAACAAGGTCAGCAAGTTATTGATTTAGAAGGCATAGCCTGCCATCGCGGTTCCGCTTTTGGTTCCATTGGCATGGCTCCGCAACCTAATAATGAGACCTTTGAAGCCCAACTTTTTGAGCAGTGGCGCGCACTGGACCCAAAGCGTCCCGTATGGTTTGAAGACGAAAGCAATCGCATCGGCACGGTAGCCCTTTGCGATGAATTTCATAGCCGTGTGCGGTGTGGCAATCTTGTTACTGTTTCCTTACCGCAGGACTTGCGCATCGAACGTCTCGTGACTATGTACACCGAAGCCAACGATACGCTTGGCCTCCTTCATGGACTTGACCGCATTGCCAAACGCCTCGGCGGCACAACGCATAAAGTCTGCCATGAAGCCATTGAACACGGTGACTTTGCCACAGCAACGCGCCACCTTCTACACTACTACGACAAGGGCTATAGCTATCAACTTAATCGTGTTGAACGACACCCTGTGGGTCACCTTGACCTCACTGAAGATAATCCTGTGCAGACAGCTAAAAGCCTTATAGGTTTATTGAGCACCATAGTCACATCATAATTTTTGGTATATCATATAGTTAACAACATTTTTACACGATAAAAGACGAGATAAGTTCAGCTTGCCCCGTCTTTTTTATTTCTTTTTCATATACACTTTGTAGAATTCTCATTACCCTATAAACACTTTGCCATGCGCGTCCTTGCCCATGGCCATACGCGATCATGTCGCACTGGAGAGTACACATGACCGAAGCCTTACCTTGGATTGGCTTTAACCTTTTTATTCTTATTTTGTTAGCTTTTGACCTTGGTGTCTTGCATCGCAAAGATAAAACCATGACGGTAGCCAATGCTTTATGGATGAGCCTTGGCTACATTGTTCTGGCCTTGATTTTTGCAGGGGGCATCTTCCACTTTATGGGAAGTACCAAAGGCTATGAATTTCTAACTGGCTATTTCATCGAGAAAAGCCTTAGCGTCGATAATATCTTTGTATTTGTTCTCATTTTTACCCACTTTATGGTTCCGTCGCAGTATCAGTATAAGGTCCTTTTCTGGGGCATTTTGGGCGCACTTGTCATGCGTGCTGCACTCATTTTTGCAGGGGCAGCCCTGCTCACAGCATTCCACTGGGTCATTTATATCTTTGGTGGCTTCCTGATCATCACAGGCATCAAAATGCTCTTGGCCTCTGGGGACGAACCAGATTTAAGCAAGAATAAGGTAGCCGCCTTCTTCCGCAAACATTGCCGTATGACAGAAGGCTATGAAGATGGTCGCTTTATGGTGCGCCGCGATGGTCTTTTACATGTGACGCCGCTCCTTGTGGTGCTGGTCATTGTAGAGCTGAGCGATTTGGTCTTTGCTCTGGATTCTATCCCAGCAATCTTTGCTGTTTCAACGGATCCCTTTATCGTATATACATCCAATGTTTTCGCAATCTTAGGATTAAGAGCATTGTATTTTGCGCTGGCTGGAATCATCCACCGTTTCCGTTATTTAAAATATGGCCTATCCTTGGTCCTTGTTTTCATTGGCGCAAAAATGGTAATCAATGCAGCCTTTGATGCCAAGATTATCCCAACGGAAATGGCTCTTTTGGCCACCTTTGTGATTATTGCTGGCTCCATGGCCATCTCCCTCATGCGCACAGCGCCGCAAGAGGAAGGTACGACTGAGAAGAACGTAGAATAGCCTTCATTTGACCTCAAAAAAAAGACCCGTTGCTCTGGAATATTTCCATGGCAACGGGTCTTTTTGCGCATATGATACACTAATAAAACTAAGGTAATGACTTGCCATAAGCCGCCATAACCTTGCGCACATAGTCTTGTGTTTCTTTGAATGGTGGTATGCCGCCATAACGCTCTACATTGCCAGGGCCAGCATTATAGGCCGCAAGAGCGAGCTCCACGGTCCCAAACCTATCGAGCTGCTTGCGTAAATAGCGGCTCCCAGCTTCCACACTTTCATGGGGATTAAAGGCATCCTCAAGGCCAAGCTCTTCTTGGGTTATGGGCATGATTTGCATGGCCCCTTGCGCCCCCTTGGACGACACGGCATAAGCATCAAAATCTGATTCCACACCAATGACCGCAGCAATGAGCGCTGCATCAAGGCCAGAAACCTTACTTGCATGGCTTATGATAGCAGACCAATCAGTCGATGTAATGCCAAGCCTTGCCTGTTTATGGCTACCCTGTTTATGGCTATGTGGATGGCTCACATACCATTGTTGCACAGCGGATTGTGGTATCATGCGTGGCAAGGCAAGCTGCGCGGCATGGGGCGATAAGGCGTACACGTCCATGCTATCGAGCAAATTTTCGGCCTGCTTGGGCGGCGCGCTATTCAGCGGACGGGCTTCTTGTACGGACGTTGGACCGTGCACTTCGGGCATCATAGGCGAAGAAGCCTGAGATGGTGACGACGGATTGGTAGGAAGATGAGGAGAAGAGTTTACAGATGATGCTTGCCCCGAAGTTGGAGCTGATGCCTGAGGTGATGCCTGAGCTGATACTTGAGGCGAGCTGTGCACACGCTGCGCATTAGGCACGGATAAAAGCCTTTGTGCTTGCCCTCTTGTAACGGTGCGCTCATCAAAAAGAATGCCTGAATTCTGGTTTGCAGACGCTGCAAAAGCCTTAGGCGCAAATACCATAGGCGACGCAAAAGCCATAAGCGCGACACAAAGCACCATGCCACACAAGATACAATGGCATGCAAAAAGCGCGGTCCCACATGCTCCGCAAAGTATCGTGTGACCGCGCAAAAAATTAATCCTCTAAGACAGGTAACGTGGGTGGCAAAGCAAAAAAAAGCTCAATAACATTGGCATCATCTGCATAGCCATAGCTATAATGCGACACCATGGTTTTAATGAGGTGCACACCAAGTCCGCCAATGGGTCGATCCTCAATATCAAGGGAGGTATCAGGCTCAGGCGCTTCAATAAAGGGATTAAAAGGCTTGCCCCAATCCTTTACGGACAAAGAAAAAAAGTCCTCGCCGTCAAAATGCACCATACGGCAACCAACTTCAGCCTTGCCAGTCACACCCAGTTCTTGTGGATATGCATAACTAAAAACATTAACTAAGAGCTCTTCAGCAGCAAGTTCAACCTGCATGGACAGCATGGCATGTTCTGCTGGTAAGTGCTCATTAATAAAATCATTCACAGTAGCAAGATGCTCGAGGCGCGCAGGAACATTCAAAATAGGCATGAGAACTCCTTCCAATCCGCATCATCAGAACAAGAAAAAGGCAAACGTAGCTATGCCCCTACAAAAGCAACTGCTCCATCGCGATTTTCATGGATAGAGAGCATAGCTGTAAAGCCAGAAATCTTGAATACTTCTGCAACCATAGTGCCCATGGAACAGAAAGCTAGGCGGCCACCCTTAGATTTACACATCTTCAGAAGCGACAAAATACCGCGCAAGCCAGCTGAGCTGATATATTCAATGCCAGCAAGGTCCACAACAATGCGTGTTTCTCCTGCCTCAATGCGTTCACGCCAAGCTTGTTCAAATTCGCCCACTGTGGTGGCATCCATGCGCCCAGACAAAGCTAAAATGGTTGCATCACCTTGTTGTACTATCGCTATGTCCATAATAACCCCTCAATATAAAAGTATTCAATATAGTTCGCATGTAGAGCCAGTTTTAATGGTAGCTCAGCATCAGACCTTGGCTAATTTTCAGCCAACCGTCAAGCGTTACAAAAAGTAAGAGCTTAAACGGCAAGGAAATGGTCATAGGAGACACCATCATCATACCCATGGCCAATAGAATATTGGAGATGATGAGGTCAATGGTTACAAAGGGTAAATACAATAAAAAACCAATTTGAAATGCTTTTGTCAGCTCAGAAATGGTAAAAGCTGGTATGGCAATGAGCAAATTCTTGGAGTCAATAATGTGGTGCTTGTCTTTAGGCCAGATGCGACGTGCTGTGGACATGAACATGCTCACAATGCGGTCGTCATTATTGCGCTCTATAAATTCTCGAAATGGTGGCGAAATGGCGTCCAAGGTCTGTACAAATTCAGCTGGCCCACCATCTAGGTTGATGGGCGTTTTTTCCATGAGTTCCATGGTACTCATGGCAACGGGACCCATAATAAAAAGGGTCAAAACCATGGCAAGACCATTCATAACCATGGTTGGCGGAATTTGCTGCACACCGAGCGCATTACGCACCAAAGACGTTACTACAATAATTTTGACATAGGACGTCACCATCATAAGCATAAAGGACGAGAGTCCTAAGAGGCTGATGGCGCCTATAAAATATATTGGATTATAGCCTATCACGCATAGTCTCCAGACCGTGGTTCCATGATGGGGCTTGTTTGCTCTTGCTTGAATGAGGCCAGACCACGTACAGGCCTTTTTTCTGCACCAGCATCCTCTTGTACAGCTGATGCTGCAACTGTGGTTTCAACTGGCTTTCGTACTTTGGCATTATCTGCAAGGCTTGTCACCTGCACACCCATGGTACCGCCCAAATCCACAAGGCGACCCGTACCAAGCACCTTATCACCCACGCGCAAGGTCACAGGTGCCAAAGCATCCACCCCAAGAGCAAAGGTATACCCTGGTGAAATCATGCTCAGTTCACCAAGGCTCATGGTACGACGCTCAAGCTCAAAGGTCATGGTCACGTCAAGAGCGGCAATATGTACTGCGTCCGCACTAACTTGTGCGGCATCATTTTGATTTTGTTCAGGTGGCACTGGGTTTCCTCCGTCAACATGTTGAGACATGGGCGAGCTTATGGGCACAATGGCTTCCACAGTTGCATTAGCTTGGTCCAAAACGCAAGGCATGACACACTGCGACATGCGAAGCGTTATGCGGCCTTCTCGTGCTGGGTAGCTGTCTGGCAATAAAATATCATCTGTTTCCAAAGCGGCGAGCTCAGCTGTAGTCAAAGCAATACTGCCAGCCTCAATGCTTACAGGAACAGAAAGACCTGCAATATCATGGATATGTGGTGGCAATCCGCTGACTTTTTGGTACAGATGGCTTGCGCTTGCTTGGCCAAAAATATGTACAATGCACGGTACTGTGCTTGCTTGCGATGAGTTCGTTGCAGGCACGGTAAGTGTTAAAGGCACAGCACAGTGAGCTTGCTTTAGCATAGCTTGTATGGCTTCGAGATTCGCACCGTCGCCGCCATCAGCGATATTGTCCATCGCACCATGAAGCTCTAGCCCCACAATCTCACACGTCACACGCATATCCATAAAGGTGCCAAACGCATCAGCCAAAGGCGCAACCAAAAGCTCCATGAGCGCAAGGCGCAAAGGTGCTGGCAAAAGACTGTCATCAGGAACATCAGCCACAGCAGGATGCAAAGTCAGCGGAAAACCTTGGCCAAGCTCCACAATCCAGCGATCTGTTCCAAGATGGACAATAAGGTAGAAGGCCACGCTTTCCAGAGGCTTAAGGGCTACACTACCCTGCCCACGGCCATCACCGCTATCCACACTGTATAACGGTGCGTGAACGTGGCATGGCACGTCTGCAATATGCACAGTCCAAGGTTGTATGCGCGTATGCAAGGCATTGCGCACAAGACCTTCCATGGGACTCATGAAGTCTGCTTTCCATGGTGGAATATTATGCAACGACATATGCGCCTCCTCTATAAAGACATGCGCCCATGCGTAAAGATGTATACCCTACATTATGCCTGCTCATCGCCATCACCAGAATATACTTGATATGTAGCAGAGCGCCGTTGTGGGTTAGACTCTTGCTCTTGCGCCATATGCGTAATATCAACGCGCACAGTACCTATTTCCAAAGCCTCAAGCTTGACACGCAAATCCACTTGTGCACCCACAAGAGTCTGGAAAGAGGCCGCGTCATTGGTCATGACATTGACCGCTAACAGACCATCGAGCGACCGCGTTAACTGCACCATTGTACCACGCAAGGCTGTGTCAGCCAAGGACACCTCAACGGTGACCATATGCGCTGTGGTATCCGTCACTGCAATACGCTCCACAAGCATGGTGACCATGGCGTCAATTTCTTTGGCTGTGAAATGCGGCGCGCTCACCGTCGTGGTCTCGGTTACCACCGTCGTCACTGAAGTCTGCAAAGATGATGCCTGTAACAGACTATTCATGCTTGCGAGCAAGGACGCGGTATAGGCGTTGGCATCGCTGTCATTCAAATAAACAGGCGCATCACTGTCTTGAGTAGTCTGTGCGGATGGTGTTGTTTGCGTGTTCACTGACTGTACAGCAGGCTGTACTCCCAAAGCCCCTGCTGTTTGCATGGCTAGATCATCGTCAAGCAATGCTGAGGATGGCTGAGCTGCTGGGGACACCGTAGTAGATGACTTTTTGCTCAAGGTACCATCTGCTTGCAGACTGCTAAGTCCTTGCTGTGCAAGAGTATCTGGCGACATGATTGGCGTAGCAATATCTTGTGGCGTTTGGCCCACGTGCGCGGCCATAAAATTTTCTGGCGATACGGCTGGCGCAACAGTATTCGACTGCGGTGTTGCAATATTTTGTGCTGAAGTAGTCAACGACGATGCGCTGAGCAAAGTAGCAGGACTCGGCAATTCAGCGGCATCATCTGCATACGCCACGCTGCCATTCCCAGCACTCTGAGCCAAAGTCGCGCCAAACTCATGGGGCTTACTTCCTTGCTCCATCATGCCTGCAAAAGCTTCTACATCGCGCGTATCTGGTGCCATGACATCCGTAGAGGCAAGGCTCACATCGCTGGAAGCCTGTACGCTGCTATTAGGCACTATTTTCACCTGAAATGTCATAAACACCTCTTTGTATGCAAAAAATCACTCTATAAATCTGCACAAAAACGCGTGCCAAAGCTCGCTTATTCATCTGCAAATAATGATGGACCTGTGGGCTTAAATTCTTCTGTTTCCAAGTCTTCAAGGCGCATGGCTTCGCGATATTCTTCGGCACTCCACACCTCTTGGTGCGCTTCAACCTTGGATATATCGCGCCTTGCTTTGGCAACAGCTTCTTTGGCTATCACGACTTCAGCACGCCGCTTTTCCACGGCTTGCTCTGCGGCCAAAACAGCTTGGGCCCTTGAAGTGTCGCTCATGCGTAAGACTGCGATTTCATGGCGAAAAAGTTCGATACCTTTGCGGTCGGTTTCCTTTTCCATAAAAGCATCATAACGCCTATCCTCTTCTTCAATGAGCCATTTGCGGTAGCGCTCAAGCTCGTCTTTGCAGCGTTGTACTTCCGCTTCAGCCTCGGTTACGGCAAGCTCAGCACGGCGCAAATCATTCAAGGCGCCTGTTTCACGAAAGCGTCGAACGTTGAGCAAAGGTTGTAGAGGATAGTTTGCCATTATATATGCCTTTATTTGACGACTTTAACTAAACTCTGAAGAGTCTCATCTTTATTTGACAACTTTAACGAGGCTCTGAAGAGTCTCATCTTTATTTGACGACTTTAACGAGACTCTGAAGAGTCTCATCTTTATTTGACGACTTTAACTAAACTCTGAAGAGTCTCGTTAAAGGTACTATGCTCGCCAAGGCCTTGCTTAAGAAAGGTATTCACACCAGCAACTCTATCAAGAGCCGCATCAGCATCCTTATCCGAACCACGCTTATATTCACCAATCTGCACAAGCAACTCTACTTCAGCGTATTTTGCCAAAATTTTACGCAATGCCTGTGCCGCTTCCTTATGCTCCTTACTTACAATGGCATTCATAACACGGCTAACACTAGCCTGTACATCAATGGCAGGGTAATGGTTTGCAGAAGCAAGTTTACGTGAAAGAATAATGTGTCCGTCCAAAATAGAACGCGTTTCGTCGGCAATTGGTTCGGTCATATCGTCGCCTTCAACCAATACAGTATACAACGCTGTGATAGAACCTTTATCCGAATTACCAGCACGTTCCATAAGACGTGGTAAGGTCGAAAATACAGACGGTGGAAAACCACGTCGGGTCGGTGGCTCACCAGCGGCAAGGCCAATCTCACGTTGCGCACGGCCAAAGCGCGTTACCGAGTCCATCATAAGTAGAACACTACGCTTCTGGTCACGGAAATACTCCGCAATGGCCGTAGCCGTATACGCTGCCTTCAGACGCTCCATAGAGGAACGGTCCGACGTCGAAACCACAAGCACAGCCTTCTTACGCCCTTCTGGACCAAGGTCATGCTCAATAAATTCGCGTACTTCGCGGCCACGTTCACCAATGAGTGCCAAGACGCACACATCAGCCTCACAGCCCTTAATAATGCTCGACAGAAGCGTACTCTTACCGCCACCAGCCGCCGCAAAAATGCCCAAGCGTTGACCTTCGCCGCACGTCAAGATGCCATCCAGCACCCTCAATCCAAGCGAAATGGGCTTATCAATAATCTTACGCGACATAGGATTTGGCGGATCAGCATACACAGGATAGCGCATGCGTGGCTTAATAGGCGGACCACCGTCCATAGGATCGCCAAGGCCATCCACAACGCGACCAAGCAAATCATCGCCCACAGGAATAGAATGTATCTCACCAGTCGGAATAACTTCTGTAGCCGGCGAAATGCCCTGCAAGTCACCCAAAGGTGTCAACAATGCCACATGCTTAGCAAAGCCAACAACCTCAGCACGCAAGCTCCAATCCTCCCATGGATTGCGCAAAATGCAAAGCTCGCCCACCTTAACACCAGGAACCACCGCGCGGATGATGGTGCCAACCACCTGCTCCACGCGACCACGGACCTCAACCGGTGTCGTCGTTTGGACTGCTTCTTCAAGCAATGCGCCTATATATTCAAATGCCATGGGTCTTCCTTGGGTGTTTTATTTGTGCTGG
>JAWXUA010000025.1:0-24897 GCA_044433065.1 Pseudomonadota bacterium | reverse complement strand
CCCTTCCCCCCAGCTCATCCTAACACCCACACCCACCACCACCCCCACTACACACAAAAAAAACACCACCACCGAATATCTTGCATACTAAAAAAAACTATGTCATGCTGGGAAAAGCATAAATTTACTAGCTATATCGCCCATCACCTTTCATATTTTCTTATGCATATAAGAAGGAGACTACCTTGGACGGAGGTTCAGACAGTAGTATCTGGTCTCGTATTACCAGATTGTTCCATGACCACGACAGCGACAGTGTCGAAAAAGCCATCCTTGAAGCGCGTGAAGATGGGGAGCTTGAAGCCGAAGAAGGTTCCATGCTGCTCAGCATTTTACGACTGGATGACTTGCAAATGCAGGATATTATGACTCCTCGCACCGATATGGATTGCGCTGAAAGCGGTACGCCGCTTGCAGAAGTGGCAAAGCTTATTATCAGCTCTGGCCATTCGCGCATTCCCATCTATCAAGATACGCGTGACAATATCATTGGCATTGCCTTTGCAAAAGATTTATTGCCCTCGCTTATCGATCCTGCACAGCATGCAACGTCCATTGACGAGCTCATGCGCGAGCCATTTTTTGTGCCAGAAACTAAGGTTGTCAGCGAGCTCTTGCAAGAGTTCCGTACACGCAAAACCCATCTTGCCATTGCCGTTGATGAATACGGTGGCACGTCTGGGCTGGCGACCATTGAAAATATTCTGGAAGAAATCGTTGGTGATATTGAAGACGAACACGATACACCACGCGAAGAAGAAATCAAAATCATTGAGGAAGGCGTGTACTTGCTTTCGGGCCGCCTCTATCTTGAAGACCTTGAGGAGCTTGGCATTGCACTGACATCTGATGAAGTGGACACCATTGGCGGCTACTTAAGCCAGCTAGCTGGTCATGTTCCACAAATAGATGAAAGCTTTGTCATTGGCGACTTGACCTTCACCATTGCGGAAGCTGATGCGAAACAAATTCGCTCTATCCGCATGGAGCCCACAGCAAGAGTGCATAACCTTGCTGAGCTAAGCAAAGCGTAAGACTGT
Source organism: Pseudomonadota bacterium (assembly GCA_044433065.1). GTDB lineage: Bacteria > Desulfobacterota > Desulfovibrionia > Desulfovibrionales > Desulfovibrionaceae > Nitratidesulfovibrio. The sequence goes on along the minus strand of JAWXUA010000025.1, from coordinate 23,857 downwards.
AAAGAGTTTTGCTTTTTATAAAAAAAGGCATTAAATCAGTGCTCCAGTAGGCCTTCATATTGGTTTAATACCTCTATGAAGGCTTTTTGCTATATACCCGATTTTTTGAGGAATATCATGCATCCAAAAGCTGCCATGTTCACTATTTCCACCACAACCATGTGGGCAGCTCTGCTTGCCATTGTGGGTCTTTATTTTGGCTTTCCCAATGAGATAATGCACATGCCCCTTATGGTGTTGGGCTATCCACTAGCACTGTATCATCTGGCAATGCATGATGGTTCTTCACAAGAACAGCATCCTGCTTCCTCAAAAAAATCAAGTGCTTCTGTCTTTCGCGCTGCTTGGCTCATATCTATCATTGCCGTGAGTATTTGCCTTTATTGGGTAGCCATCCCAGTGCATAATGTGGGCGCCCTGCCATGGTTTTTAGCGGTACCGTGCGCCCTCGCCATTAGTGCCTATATTGCGCTCTTTGGGGCCATTTTTGCAGTCATTGTACACGCCACAAAAGATATTTTTCCAACCACGCAGCGAGCTCTCATGTTCCGTGGTATTTTTGCGGGCCTTGTGTGGTGTTTATTAGAATATGCGCGCAACATCATTTTGACGGGCTTTCCATGGCTTTCTTTATCCGCGGCTTTTGTGCCATGGCCTGTGGTGACGCAAGGCGCGTCGCTTGTGGGCGCTTATGGACTTTCTGGCCTTTTGGTCATGGTTGTTGCCTTGTACTATGAAGCCTTTGTGCATCGTAAAGAGGAAAAAATCAGACTTTCTACAGGTAGACTGGCGGCCAATCTTGTCACAGCATTGATTGTTTTTGGCATCTACCAACTCTATTTTGTTGAACACAATGAGGATGCGACACCTCTTCATGGGGCTTTTATTCAAGGCAATATTGACCAAAATCAAAAATGGTCCAAAGGCTATCAGGATGCTACGGTACGCCACTATATGAGCCTCAGCCATGAGGCTATAACGCCGCCAGCAACCAATGAAGATAGCTTTATCAAACCATCACTGCTCATCTGGCCTGAGACATCTATGCCCTTCTATTTACAGGATGAAAAGCTGTATGCAGAAAGTTTTATGGCCTTCGCTCAAGAGCACAATGTGGCCTTGCTCATAGGAACTTTGGGCTATGCGAGGCCGCCACAAAATGCAGCGCAAAGTGCAACAAAAAATGCCAAAGCCTATGACATATACAATCGTGCCTACCTCTTCACGCCCCAAAGCCTCGCGCAGTTGCATGAAAGTACGCCAATGCAACGGCATGCCATAACGGCAAACACAGCCTATTATGACAAAGAACATCTTGTACCTTTTGGTGAGTATGTACCCTCATGGCTCAAAGTTTCGTTTCTTGAAGACTTGATGCAAGGCGTTGGCGCATTTACAGCCGGTGGTTCTGGCCATGCCTATAATGATGCAGTGGTCACAAGCCCAAAACCCATCATATGGCAAAACCTTGCCCTTGGTATGCTCATCTGTTATGAAAGCATCTTCCCCGAGCTCGCACAAGACCGCGTGGCATCTGGGGCCACAGTTCTTATAAATATCAGCAATGACGCATGGTTTGGGGACACATCAGCCCCAGAACAACATCTGCATCTGTCGGCCATGCGTGCCATTGAACAAGGGCGCTACCTTGTGCGAGGCACCAATACAGGCATCTCAGCTGTTGTGGATGACATGGGTCGCATTGTGGTCCAAGGTCCGCTCTTTCGCGCCACGAGCATGGCTTTCACAGCGAAGGAAAGGACAGGCTTCACGGTCTATCATCACATTGCACCGTATTTGCCTTGGCTCGTGCTCTTGATAGCGGTTATCCTTTTTGCCTTCTATACGTTGTCTAAAAAACGACGTAATGCCATAAACACATAGAATATTTATTTATCGAGATTATCATGCTACATCTTCCAGAACTTCGCACACGCAGTACTAGCCTCTTCGATCAATTTACCACTCTTTGGGGGCGACTTTGACCTGCAAGGTAATAAGCATCGGCTCGCCGAAATTGAATTGCAATTAGCAAGTCCTGACGCGTGGAATAATCCAGAAAAATTGACGCCTGTCTTACAAGAAAAGCGCGTCCTCGAAGACGAAATCACACGCCTTGAGGCCCTATCCGCTTGTCGTCAAGATGTGGCAGACTGGCTCGCCATGGCAGAAGAGGAAAGCGACCAGACAGCCTTGCAAGAAGTTCTTGGCCATCTTGAAGAGCAAATTGATAGCCTCAATGCCCTCATTCAAGAAACGGAAATGAATTTACTGCTATCTGGTAAAGAAGATAAGATGGCGGCTATATTGGAAATTCACCCTGGTGCTGGCGGTACCGAAGCGCAGGACTGGGCTGAAATGCTCCTTCGCATGTATTTGCGCTGGGCGGATAGCCATAACTTCAAGACCGAATATCTCGATTATCTGAACGGCGATGAAGCTGGCGTCAAGAGTGTCACCTTGCGCATCAGCGGTATCAATATCTATGGTCTGCTTAAAGGTGAAAAAGGTATCCATCGGCTCATCCGTATTTCGCCCTTTGACACTTCTGGCCGCCGCCACACGTCTTTTGCTTCCGTGGACGTTATCCCCGAAGTTGGCCAAGAAATCGTCATCGATATGAAAGAAAGTGACCTTCGTATTGACATTTTCCGCTCCAGCGGACCCGGTGGTCAAAGTGTTAACACCACAAGTTCTGCCGTGCGTGTAACCCACTTGCCCACGGGCATCACAGCGCAGTGCCAAAACGAAAAATCACAGCACCATAATAAAGATACAGCCATGCAAATTTTGCGCTCGCGTCTGTATGAGCTCGAACTCCAAAAGCTCGAAGAGGAAAAGCGCGCTAAGTATGGGGCCAAAGACGCCATTGGTTTTGGTAGCCAAATCCGTACGTATACCCTACAGCCATATCGCCTTGTGAAAGACCATCGCACAAACACGGAAATCAGCGATGTTGAAGCTGTTCTCAATGGCAAGCTGGACACTCTTTTACGCGACCACCTGCTTTTCCTACACGGTCAAAAGAGTGTATAATCCTGCCAACATGGCCAAATAATCAGCAAAAAAGCACGTTCATTTTTTCACAATGGCGATAAAAATGCTTTTTTCTGTACGGAACAGCTGTTTTTTACGGCAAGTTACCAAAAAATCGCGATTTTTTAGAAAAATATTGCCCTAAACACTTCACATTCTGCTTTTCCTTCGCTACTCTTCACCCACGGCATGCTCCCGCGTGCTCTACTATTGCAAATTTGGCCCTACTTTAGAATTTTAATAAGGTAACAGCCACAAGAGCCTTACGGCAAGAAAGGATACATTATGAATAAGAGCGAACTCATTAAAACGCTGTCCGACGACACCCACATTTCCATTGAGGAAGCAACCGTTGTCGTGAACACCTTTGTGGACAGCATGAAGGACTCCCTCCTTGCTGGTGACCGCGTAGAAATCCGTGGTTTTGGTAGCTTTAAAATGAAAGAATACAATTCCTACACTGGCCGCAATCCAAAGACTGGCGTCATGGTTGACGTTGAGCCAAAGCATTTGCCATTCTTCCGCGCTGGTAAGGAACTTAAAGAATTCCTCAACGACTAAGCATTTTTTGCCTAGCAACGCATTTTTCATGGGGTGACATAGGCAAGCTATGTGACCCCATTTGTGTGCTAAGCACATTCCAACTCAGTATTATAGATGTATCGCGGTGTGGACGACATATGCACGCATATGACACCGTGAACAGTTCATATCGATTACCTGTGCTATCATGAAGGCGGTTCATGCCACGCGCCAAAGCCCTCCCTCAGGAGAAAATCATGTCTGCTCAAACGACGACTGTTGCCTTCCACAAGCTTCACGGCTGTGGTAATGACTTTGTTTTTATTGATAACCGCCAGCTTGCTTTGCCCGTAGAAGCCATGGAACAATGGGCTATCCAAATTTGCCGCAAGGCCTTTGGTGTTGGTGCTGATGGTCTTGTTTTCCTTGAAAATGCTCCAGAAGGCCCCGAAGGTTTGGGCGCTGATTACCGTTGGCACTTCTACAATGCCGATGGCTCCCGCGCTGAAATGTGTGGCAATGCTTCGCGTTGCGCCTCGCTCCTCGCTGTTGAGCTTGGCTTTGCTGGTACAGAACACAGCTTCCTCACCGATGCTGGTATCGTGCGCGCTAAGGTTGACGTAGAAAACAGCTCCGCCAAAGTTGAGCTCACCGCACCATGCGACGCAGCCCTCAACACAAGCCTCACCATCAATGGCCAAGACTACCCAGTCCAGTTCGTCAACACCGGCGTCCCTCACGCAGTAGTCTTCCTCGAAAGTGCCGAAGCCCTCGCCGCTCTCGATATCCGCGCCATGGGTCTTGCTCTGCGTAGCCACGAACACTACGCTCCAGCAGGTACCAACGCCAATTTCGCTGCCATCATCGATCCAACCCACATCCACTTGCGCACCTATGAGCGCGGCGTCGAAGATGAAACCTACGCTTGTGGCACAGGCTCAGCCGCTACGGCATACCTCGCCAACGCCCTCGGCCAAGCAGAATCTTCCGTCAGCATCAAGTCCTCTGGTGGCGAAATCCTCGGCATCGACCTTGAAGGTGGCGTCTTCCTGTCCGGTAAGGCTGTTAAAGTCTTCACCGGTGAACTGAATTTAGCTAGTGTTGGTTTGAGTATTTAGACAAGCTGGGGGAAAGGGAAAACCTTTGGAAAGGGCTTCCCTTCCCCCCAGCCCCCCCATCCCTTCCGAAACTTTTTATTTGCGATGAACGTTGAGGTCGTTGAATGAAAGTTCGCGGCGCATGGGGGAAGATAAAAGAGATGAACTTTGTCGTGGCCGTGCGGTGTTTTCTTTGTAGGGAGTGCGTATGGCTTCGCATCATGTTCATGGGAAATGATGAGTACCAAAAAATACTTTTAGGGAAACGCTGATTTACTAGGATTTTGTTCCCTAGCAAGGCAGCCGCATTTTCAGAAAACCGCAGTGTATATAGACATACATAAGGTTTTCGGAAAAGAGGCTCCGACCGAAGGCGGCGAAGCCGTGACCGTTAGCGACTCTTCGAGCTTTACGGGCATCGAGAGCAACGCTGACGAAGCTAGGGGGCAAAAAGGCATTAAATCAGTGTTTCCTTAGATACTTCACCGTTTTTCATGGCCAAGAGCTATGGGAAACCAAGTCCATAAGGAGACACCATGCAATTTACTGGTGCTTTTACCGCGCTCGTGACCCCTTTCCGTGACGGACACATTGACGAAGAAGCCTACCGCGCCCACATTGAGTGGCAAATCGAACAAGGCATTGATGGCCTCGTTCCTTGCGGTACCACTGGCGAATCCGCAACCCTCACCCACGATGAGCACCACGACGTCATCCGCATCTGCATCGAACAAGCTAAAGGCCGCGTGCCCGTCATCGCTGGTGCAGGTTCCAATAACACTCACGAAGCCATCGGCCTCACCCAATTTGCCAAAGATATTGGCGCTGATGCTGCTCTGCACATCACACCATATTACAATAAGCCAACCCAAGAAGGGCTCTATCAGCATTACAAAACCATTGCCAATGCTGTAGACCTGCCTATCTTTGTCTACAATGTTCCAGGACGCACCGGCATCAACATTTCCCCTGAGACCCTCGCACGTCTCAACCGTGACGTTTCCAATATCGTTGGCGTCAAAGAAGCCACCGCAAATCTCATTCAAGCATCTGAAATTATGGAATATTGCGGCATGAATTTCCAGATGCTGTCAGGTGACGACTTCACTGTCCTGCCTATGCTCTCCATTGGCTGTTGCGGCGTTATCTCCGTGACCTCCAATGTTGCCCCTGCAAAAATGGCTGGCCTCTGTCGTGCCTACCGCGAAAATGACCTCGCTACAGCGCAACGTCTGCACTTCGAGCTCTCGCCGCTTAATCGCGCCATGTTCCTCGAAAGTAACCCCATCCCTGTTAAAACAGCTCTCTCCATGATGGGACGCATGACCCTTGAAATGCGCCTCCCACTCTGTCCGCTCCAACAGCAAAATCAACACCGCTTGCGCGATATCCTCGCTGCCTCTGGTTTGGTTTAAGGATAGATAAACGTCCTAAGATCCTAGTTTATCAATACATTGCCTATGCAGCACAACATAATCTCCACTTGATTTTTTCTTGTGGAGATTATTTTTGTCTTATGGGAATGGTGAAAAAGTAATACGATTGACGATACACGTCCTACGTGTTACATGATGGTACCATGATAAAAACATTTAAAGATACTGCAACAGAGCAAATATTTCATGGTGGTAAACCGAAAAGCTTGCCAGCGGATATTCACCGCACGGCCTATAGAAAACTTGTGCAAATATATGCTTCGTCGTCATTGCAAGACTTACATATTCCACCAGGTAATCGCCTAGAGGCGTTAAAGGGCGACCTTGGGGGACTGTATAGTATTCGCATTAACGCGCAGTGGCGCATTTGCTTCTCATGGCACGATGGTCATGCCTACGATGTTCACATTAGCGACTACCACTAGGAGTTAACCATGTTTGAAACTACAAAGCGTATGCCCCCAATTCACCCAGGGGAAATTTTACTTGAAGACTTCTTAAACCCCATGCAAATTAGCCAAAACCGTCTGGCTCTTGATACTGGTATGCCGCAAAGCCGCATACAAGCCATTGTTGCAGGCAAGCGTAGTATCTCTGCTGACACCGCCATCCGCCTCAGTGCCTATTTTAGAAATAGTGCCGAGTTTTGGCTCAACGCGCAAAGTCTTTATGAATTGCAACTCGCTGAATACTCAGGCGAAAAGGCAACTATTGTTGCCCGAGTTATTCCTTATTTACCCAAGCAACTTCATAGGGCAGACTCAGTGCCCAACTAAACAACACTCACCAAAGCGGCACCGTCGGCCAATTCAATGATAGCGGCTTCGAAGGCTTCAGCGCGTTCGATGGGTAAGGTGATATGGAAGACAGCATCGACGCCAAAGGTTTCGGAAGTGATGTGGGCCTCGTGATGGGGAAGCATACGGTGAAAAAGCGTGATGAGTGAATAATCGATAATGACTTCGAGGGTGCATGGCGTGATGCGCTCACGAGTTGGGAGCGTATCAAGGCCTATACGAACGAGACCTTGATAGGCACGCACGAGACCGCCTGTACCGAGTTTGATACCGCCAAAATAGCGCGTAACCACAGCTGTGAGTTCACCAACGCCGCCATGAAGAAGCATGGTGAGCATGGGACGTCCAGCAGTGCCGTGGGGTTCACCGTCATCGCTAAAACCGACGCGCGCTGTGTCCGCAGGGGGACCAGAAGCAAAGGCCCAACAATTATGGGTGGCGTCGGGAAATTCTTTGTTAATGCGCGCAATAAAGGCATGAGCTGCTTCAGCGTCGGGCGTGTGGGCAATGCTGACGATAAAGCGACTGCGTTTGATGATTTCTTCCTCACGATGCATGGCGTTGGGAAGCAAGTCAGGAATGGGATAACGTTTACTCATAGGCAAGCAAGTATCCTAGTCGCCCTAAAAATACAAATAGATTTCATCCTCCTTTGTGGCTTCGCTTAGCCGTAAAAAACGCCTTTCTCCACATCTGGTCAAGCTGCCAATAGTTCGGTATAAGGCGGTATAAGGAGTCGGCATGACGCAAGGAACTAAGACATTAATTATCGCAGAAAAGCCCTCGGTAGCACGTGAAATTGCGCCGCTTGTTGGTGCGCGTGGCAACAAGCGCGGTTATATTGAGGGGCCCAACTACATTGTGAGTTGGGCTGTGGGTCACCTTGTGGGCATTGCTGAACCTGAGGAACAGAACGCAGAGTGGGCAGGACGTTGGGCTGTGGAGCAACTGCCCATGATGCCACCAAAATTTAAGTTGCAGGTTATTGCAAGCACGTCGGATCAGTTTGGGGTTTTGCAAGGCTTGTTGCATCGCGATGATGTGGTTGATGTGGTAAATGCCACAGACGCAGGGCGCGAGGGTGAGCTCATTTTCCGGCGCATCTATTTGGTGGCGGAAAGCAAGAAGCCGGTGCAGCGTTTGTGGGCCAACGACATGACCGAGGAAGGCCTCAAAAAAAGCTTGGCCAATTTATTGCCAGATGCGGACAAGCGGAATTTAGGTCTTGCGGCCTTTGCGCGCGCTGAGGCTGACTGGCTTGTGGGCATGAACTATTCGCGCCTATTTACGGTGAAGACGGGCAACCTTGTATCCGTTGGTCGGGTACAGACGCCGGTTCTATGCATATTGGCGGACCGTCGACGCGATGTAGAACACTTTGTACCGCAGGACTTCTGGACCGTTGAGGGCACATTTACAGCCAAGGGAAAAAAGGCTGGTACAGGAGCAAGACCACAAGAAGACGACGACACCAAGAAGGAAGGCTTTAAAGGCGTGTGGCACCGCCCACCTGAGCGCAAAGAAACGCGCGTGGAAAGTAGCCAAGAAGCTGATATCATAGCCGATGCTTGCGTCGGGAAAGAGGGCCTTGTGGAAAGTGTGGAAGGCAAAGCTGGTACCTTGCAAGCACCCTTACCTTTTGACCTGACCACATTGCAACGTGAAGCCAATAACCGCTTTGGCTATTCAGCCAAAGATACGCTAGCTACAGCCCAAGCTTTGTATGAAACACGCAAGCTGATTACCTATCCGCGTACGGACTCTCGCCACTTGACCAAAGAGCTTTTTGGCGAAATTTTAAAACATTTTAGAGCCATACATCATTTATATCCCAATGAAACTATGCTGGCTGTGGGCCGTATTAAGGGCACAGTAGGCGGCAAAAAAGTGAACTTTGCTTGCGTTGATGACAAGAAAGTCACGGACCACCACGCCATCATTCCAACGGCGCGCAAAGGCAACGTAGAAAGCCTTACGCCCCAAGAGCGCAATATATATGATATGGTGTGCCGCAGAACCATTGCGGCCTTCTGCCCAGCGGCAAAATTTTCCACGTCAACCATGGTTATTTTGGTGGGCACACACCCATTTATTGCTAAGGGCAAGGTTTTTAAGGATAAAGGCTGGCTTGTAGTAGAACCATGGCGCACAGCTGAAGACGCTCCTTTGCCGTCTTTAAAGAAAGGTAGTGCCGTTGTGACCGATGGTATCGCACCAGTGAAGCGCCAAACAAAGGCACCATCGCACTACACTGATGCGTCATTGCTTGCGGCCATGGAAACAGCTGGCAAATTGGTTGAAGATGATGCCCTAAGGCTCGCCATGAAAGACCGTGGACTCGGTACCCCTGCCACCAGAGCGCAAACCATTGAAACATTAATTTCAAGAGGTTACGTCTTTAAACAAGGAAAAAAACTCATCGCCACAGACCTTGGCATGCGCATTGCGGAAACAGTCACCACCCTTTTGCCAGAGGTCGCGTCGCCAGAGTTGACGGGCCAATGGGAAAAACGCCTCAAAGACATTGAGCAAGGACAAGACAGCTATCCCCTTTTCATGCGCTCTATTCGTGAAAGCGTGTGGCACGGCGTACATGCCATTAAGCCACGGGATTTACGGCCACTTCTGCGTTCATTGGCTGAAAAGCACAATAGACCTGCTGACGGCAATTGCCCTTTATGTGGGGCTAAAGTTGTAAGCAATGCAAGGGGTTATCAATGTAGTGCCCGTGGTGGCAATGCAGATGAGCAAAGTGGTGCCAGCCCAAATAAAAGTACGGACAAAAGTGCCGGCTGTCCTTTCATGATTTGGAAGACCATGAGTGGCGCGACGATTACAGAAAAAATTGCGCGCGAACTTTTGGAAAAAGGTAGAACTGCAGAAGCACTCGACTTTACCTCAAAGCAAGGAAAGCCTTTTAAAGCTCACCTCACTCTCGAAGGTGGCCGTGCGAGCTTTGAATTTGTGCGGAGCAATGGACCGTGGCAGAATAATGCAAAACCAAAAGAAGCGGATACGATCAATATAGAGACGTCTGATAGTACTACTGTAGCTTGTCGTCCAAACAATACGACGCGTACAGATCAAGACCAAGAAAAAGCACATTCTGACGGCGCAGCCACAGAATAATTTTATTTCAAAGTATTTGACAAAGTTCAATTCCAGCTTAGATTTAGGTCGAGCAAACACGTTTTTCATTGAGAGTGATTCTCAGTATTTTTTATGTATCGCTCTCAGGAAAAATAATTTACAAAAAAACGAACTTTTCTCTTTACAAGCATCAGGTTTTTTTCTAAATAGGAATTGTTCCTGTTAAAGAAAAAACCACAACATATTTTGAGGAGTTTATCATGTCCAAGACTCAAGAAAATCTCATGGCTGCATTTGCTGGTGAATCCCAAGCTAACCGTAAGTACCTCGCTTTCGCTAAGCAAGCTGAGAAGGAAGGTCTTCCACAAGTAGCTAAGTTGTTCCGCGCTGCTGCTGAAGCTGAAACCATCCACGCACACGCTCACCTCCGCAACGCTGGCAAGATCGGCACCACCGCTGAAAACCTTGCTGCTGCTATCGAAGGCGAAACCTTTGAATTCACCAAGATGTACCCAGAAATGATCGCTGACGCTGAAGCTGAAGGCGCAAAAGTTCCTGCTCGCTACATGGGCTGGGTCAACACCGTTGAAGAAGTTCACGCTAACTTGTACACCAAGGCACAAGCTGACCCTGCTGCTCTTGCTGATGTTGACTACTACCTCTGCTCCGTCTGTGGTTACACCCACGAAGGTCCACACGACGAAAAGTGCCCAGTTTGCAACGCAGCTCCTGCAGCATTCTACAAGGTTGACTAAGTAATTATTTGAATACACTGCGGGAAGGGGAAAAACTTTGAAAAGGTTTTCCCCTTCCCGCCCTATTTTACGGCCCCCATCCCCTTTCTAAACTTTTTAGTTGTGGATGGCCTCTGGTCCTTCGTATGGCATATTCGGCCACACGGAGGGCTTTTTTTAGGTACAAAAACAAACTGTATGGGCCTCTTCTTTTTGGCAAGCCCTAAATGATACCTTTCACTTGACAATCCGCCCCAAAAGTTTCCCTCCTCCCCCCCAGTCAATCTAAACAGCTTGCCCTTACACAAAAATCCTCATACTATGCACGAAACAATAGTTATGGTTGCACTACAAGCCCGTACTAACGGAGTTCTATATGAGATATAAAAATCTTTCAGCTTGTTTGACAGATCTTGAACAAAGTGGCCAACTTATCCGCATCAATACTGAAGTTGACCCACATTTAGAAATCGCATCAATCCAGCGTCGTGCCTTTGCCGCTAAGGCCCCAGCCATGCTCTTCACTCGTGTGAAGGGTTGCCGTTTTCCCATGGTGGCCAATTTATATGGTACAAAAGAGCGTATTCATTATATTTTTCGCGACACCTTGAAAGCTGTTGAAGGCGTTTTCAAGCTTAAGGTTGACCCAGTCGATATTTTCAAGCATCCCACAAAACATACGGGCTTACCGCGCGCTTTGTGGAGTTCCATGCCCAAGACGGTACGTAGCGGTCCTGTCATGGAATGCACCACAACGGTAAGCCAACTGCCACAGCTTATTTCGTGGCCCATGGATGGTGGCGGTTATGTAACCCTGCCGCAGGTCTATACAGAACATCCTGCGCAGAAGGGCTATGCGCATTCCAACCTTGGCATGTACCGCGTGCAATTGACAGGCGACCACTTTGTTAAAGACAGAGAAGTTGGTCTGCACTATCAAATCAATCGCGGCATTGGCTATCACCATGCGGAAGCCTTGCGCCGTGGTGAGCCATTGCGCGTCAATATTTTTGTGGGTGGACCTCCAGCCATGACCTTGGCTGCGGTGATGCCTTTGCCTGAAGGCATGCCTGAGCTTTCCTTTGCTGGTGCTTTGGGTGGCTTCCGTATTCCCATGATTGGTGGCAAACACGGCGCACCCAACGGTTTACCCATGCTCGCAGAAGCTGATTTTTGCATTTCGGGTACCATTGCGCCGTACCAAAAACCAGAAGGTCCCTTTGGTGACCACCTTGGCTACTACAGCCTGACCCATGATTTCCCTGTCTTGCAAGTGGATACAGTGTACCACCGCCGCGACGCTGTATGGCCATTCACCACAGTGGGCCGCCCACCACAAGAAGACACCATGTTTGGTGAATTCATCCACGAATTGACCACGGAACTTGTGCCACAAGTCTTTGCTGGTGTGCATGAAGTTCATGCTGTGGACGTGGCTGGCGTGCATCCTCTGCTCTTGTCCATTGGCAGTGAGCGATACATGCCATACGCTAGCAACCGTCAGCCGCAAGAGCTTATCACCTGCGGCATGGCTCTGCTCGGTTCCACCCAGACCTCTCTATCCAAGTACGTCATGATTGCGGCCAAGGAAGATGATGAGTCCTTGACGGCACACAATATCCCACGCTTCTTCACGCATATGCTTGAGCGCACAGACTTTACACGTGACCTGCACTTCATCACCAGAACAACCATGGACACCCTTGACTATACAGGTATTAGTCTCAATCAAGGTTCCAAGATTGTTTGGGCTGCGGCTGGTGAAAAGAAGCGTAAGCTTGCGGACACCATGCCAGAAAACTTGACCTTGCCACCAGATTTCGGCAAGCGTTGCCTCTTCACTGATGGCGTCATGGTTATCCAAGGACCACAGCACACCGCTAAGCGCGATCAGCACGACGCAGCCATGTTTGAGCTCGCTGAGCACCTTGAGAGCGTGGCTGGTCTCAAGGGTATGGCTCTCATCGTCATCGTAGATGATGCGGAATTCACGGCAGCAAATTGGGATAATTTCCTCTGGGTCACCTTCACACGCTCGGATCCTGCCACAGACATGTACGGCGTCCGCGCAAGCCAATCGTGCAAGCATTGGGGCTGTGAAGGTCCGCTCATCATTGACGCACGCCTTAAGTCCTTCCACGCTCCAGCCTTAGAGCTGGATTCAGAAGTGGAACGCCGCGTCGATGCCATGGCTGCCCCTGGTGGTCCTTTGCACGGCTATTTGTAAGTTTTTTTGTGGGAGGGAGAGGGAAAGCCTTTGAAAAGGGAGTCCCTCTCCCCCACACCCCCTTCTCCCTTCCTAAATTTTTTAGTTGTGGAGGAAGTTCGTCTCCCTGAACTATATTCACGGCCACATGGTAGGAGATAGCATGGCCCCACATTCTGAAGCATCACCATACGACAATATTGATGCACAACAAAATGCACAAATAAAAAACTATTACCGCACCAAACATGCAGGAACGGAATTCGTTTTGCCTTGGGCTGTTGATGTTTTTTTCACCGCCATTGCGCATATCAAAGAATATTTTTCAGTTCCAGAACTCAAAACCATAGTGGCTGCGCACCATTCTGTGAAGCTTTCCATGGAAAGTATTAATGCCACAGCATTGCATCTGCTTATCCAATCAGCATGTGACCGCGACGCCTTACACATGCGCCACCGTGCTAGCCGCGATGTACTGGAAGCAAAAATACGCAAGCTTGACGACAAAGATGCCGCCGCTCTCATGGTGTGGGCCGCATCCTTTTGGACGAGTGGCAAGACCTCAGCCGCTGACCTTGATGCCTATACCGTGAGCCATAAGAAATAAAGGATAGGTACTCAACGCAAAAAAAGCCCTTAACGAATAAGGGCTTTTTTTGCGTCTATGCATTCAATTTATTGACTATTATTGCATGCGAATATTGATTGTTGTGTCATTGACCTGCACAATCTTATCCACTTTCAAAGCTCTCTTTAAATCAAGAACAATGCGAGTACGCTCAGATGCCTCACCCACGCGAATTCTCTGTATAATAGTATTAGAAGGAACCGACGTGCTAGGAACGTCCCATTTACCAATGAGGTCTACAACTAAGCGGTGCGGCCCCGTGAGCTTAAAAGTCTTGCAACGTATGGGCGCAGTAGCCTTAATTTCAAGCACAGCCTCTTGCGTATACAAGAGGATTTTTGGCGTAGCCTTGCCAAGAACAGCAGTGCTGGTCGCAGTGTTTGTCTTAGCCGTGCTTTCTTTTTTTACTTCTGGCTTGGGTGCTGGTGCGGCTTGCTCAGTGGCACTTCCTTGAGCTGCTTTATCAGAGGTCTTTTGCGGTGCAGGTTCAGCCTTTGGCGTTGCCTTATCTGATGCCGCTGTATCGGTTGATGTCACGGCAGTCTTTGATACAGATTCACTGGCTACACTTATGGTTGGCACGTCACCGTGCAAAGTACCATTGTCGATGGCTACAAGCTCGCCTTGTGGTGCTGCTTTTTGCCCTTGATTTTGGCTGTCTGCACTACCCTGCTGAATGGCAGCTCTCTTCTCGTCCGCTGGAGCTGTGTTCGCCGCAGCATTTTCCGTCTCTGGTAAGGTCACAGCGCCTTTGACCACAGCCCCAACAGGTGTCGTATCCACATTCACTTGCGGTGCTGTACGGTAGCCATCTGGCCATTTTTCGTTGGCCAAGACCAAGGCTAACGCCAAAAGAAGTGCCACACACATAAGAGAAAGAATTTGCTTATTCATAAAAATCCATTTTTTTCACTTTAGCATAAAATCAAAGAAACAACGGTAAAAACAAGCCATCGCAAAGAGCGTACACATTTTTCCCAACAAAGAAAACCATAAGCTGGCCCTCATATATAATAAAGCTGCCTCTGTTACAAAACGCATTGACCAATATATGTTATAAAAAAGTGCGCCATCGTGGATTTACTTCAGCCGTATGGGTGGACGCAAGGCATCTTTTGCAGTACCGTATCTTTCATGCATGAAATGTCCGTAGTTACCAGTCTTCTTGATATTGTTAAGGAAGAACTTGCCAAGCACAATGTGGAAAAACTCCTTCTTGTGCGTGTCAAGTACGGCGTGCTTGCCAATATTGTTCCCGATGCCATGGATTTCGCTTTTGAAGTGCTTACCACGGGAAATGCCTTTGCAGGCGCACGGTTAGAACTCGTTCAAATCCCAGTACGTCTTGCGTGCGGTGCATGTGGTAAAGAATTCACCCCAGAAGGGCGTGAATTACTCTTTGCTCCATGTCCTGCTTGCGGCGAAGAAATCGGCCATAGCGTTCTCACTGGACGCGAACTTTATATTGATCACATTGAAGCGGAGTAACGATACAATGGAAATTCCTGTTATTCGCAATGTCTTGGAAGCCAATGATAAAATGGCTGTCCAACTTAAAAAGCTTTTTGCGCAACATAAAATCCTCGTTCTCAATCTCATCAGCTCCCCAGGTGCGGGCAAAACGTCTGTGCTTGAGCGCACCCTCACAGACCTGCGCGATGAGTTCCGCATGGCCGTTGTTGAAGGCGACTTGCAAACAGATAACGACGCACGCCGCGTAGCCGCCACTGGTGCTAAAGCCGTGCAAATCAATACCGATGGTGGTTGCCACCTCGACAGCAATATGGTCCTTGACGCCATCAGCAACTTTGACCTTGCTGAGCTTGACATTCTCTTCATTGAAAACGTCGGCAACCTCGTTTGCCCTGTTGAATTTGACTGCGGCGAAGACCACAAAATCGCCCTGCTCAGCGTCACTGAAGGCGACGATAAGCCAGAAAAATACCCACTCCTTTTCAACTTGTCCAAAGTCATGTTGTTGAACAAAGTGGACCTCTTGCCTTACGTTGACTTTGACGTCAACCGCGCCCACCGCTTTGCTTCCCATCTGAATCCAGATATTCTCATTTTCGACATGTCATGCCGTAGCGGCGAAGGTCTTGAACCTTGGTACGATTGGCTGCGTGAAGCTCGTGAAAGCAAAAAGGCGGCAAACTAATGTGTGCTCAATCTTGTGGCGGTAGCAGTTGTGGTTCCGCTGGTTCTGCAGCAGCATCCATGATGGACAGTGGCGCAGCCGACATGCAAGCCATGCAGGCCCAAAAGCGTCTTGATGACTCCCTCAATAAAATCAAAAACCGCATCGTTGTCATGTCTGGTAAGGGTGGCGTTGGTAAAACCACTGTTGCTGTCAACCTTGCTGTAGGTCTTGCCCTTGCTGGTAAGCGTGTTGGTCTTCTTGACGTTGACGTGCATGGTCCAAGCGTGCCACGCATGCTCCAACTCGAAAAAATCAAAGCCCAAGTCAGTGACGACTCCATCATTCCTGTTGAATGGCCAGTAGGTTCCAACGGCGGCAGTCTTAAAGTCATGTCCCTCGGCTTCTTCTTACCCAACGGAACCCAAGCCGTCATTTGGCGCGGTCCCGTTAAAATCGGTTTCATCAATCAGCTCGTAGGTGAATGCGCTTGGGGCGATCTCGACTATCTCGTAGTTGACTGCCCTCCTGGCACCGGTGACGAACCCCTCACAGCTGTGCAAGTCCTCACCTCTACCCCAGACGCCAATGCACGCGCCCTCGTTGTCACCACGCCACAAGCTGTGGCCATCGACGACGTACGCCGCTCCCTTGGTTTCTGTGGTGAGCTCAAAATCCCTGTACTCGGTCTTGTGGAAAACATGAGCGGTATCGTATGCTCTTCTTGTGGCAATATCGAACCCCTCTTCGGACAAGGTGGCGGCCAAGCCCTCGCTAAAGAAATGTCCGTGCCTTTCCTCGCCGCGCTCCCACTTGATCCACAAGTCGCACAAAGTGGTGACGATGGTAACGTCTACATCAAAAACTTCCCAGATCGCCCAACAGCGCAAGCCTTCCAAGCTGTCTTGGATGCCGCTTTGAAGTTGTAAGTTTTTTGGACGCTTGGGGAGGGAGGAAATTTTTGAAAAAGTTTTCTCCCTCCTTCAAAACTTTTTATTTGCGATGAAAGTTCTCCTCTTCGTATGTCGTTTACGGCGCATGGGGGGAGTTTTTTTATCCATGATACATAAACTTGGCACATAACATTATAGATTTAATTGCTAAGCATTAACTATTGAACAGATAGAAAAAACTAATCTTATTCATTCGACTTTTTTTAAATAACAACTGATGCTCCAGCCTTCTCCCCATGCGCCGCGAACATCCTCCAAAGTAAAATTTTTCATCGCAAACAAAAAGTGTAGAAAGGGGTGGGGGGTCTGGGGGAGAGGAAAGCCTTTTCAAAGGTTCTACCCTCCTCCAGAAAACATGCGCCTATAAATCTCTTTTTATAGCAAAATCACCTTGCGCACCATTCGATATGTGGCTAGGATTAAAGCATGTCAAAGAATGCCCATCATAGCAGAGAAGAGCTTTTGCTCGCCATGTACCACGCTATGCTAGAAAAGCTCGGCCCAAGCGCATGGTGGCCAGCCTCCTCTCCCCTCGAGGTTGCTGTAGGTGCTGTACTTACACAAAATACGTCTTGGGTAAATGTTGATAAAGCCTTGAATTTATTGCGAGCTGAGGGGTTTCTTGGCGGCGGTAAAAATGAGGCTGAGGCAGTAGATTGTGACGATGCATGTGTAGCCAAACGCGATGCCATCTATGGTAAAGCCATGCTTGAAGCATCTCGCGAAACACTGGAATTCTGCTTACGTCCCTCTGGATTTTTTCGCTTAAAAGCGGATAGATTGACTGCACTTTTACGCTTTTTGGATGATACATGTGGCTCTGATTTTCGCGAGCTTGGGCCAGATGCTGGATGGTCGACCCACGCTTTGCGCGAAGCATTATTACAAATCAAAGGCATAGGCCCAGAAACTGCGGACAGTATTGTACTCTATGCGGCTGGCCATCCAAGTTTTGTGGTCGATGCCTATACACGTCGCATTTTTTCTCGCCATGGCCTTGTGCCAGAAGACGTGTGGTATGATGACTTACAAGCCTTTTTTATGGATGTTTTAGATCCCCATGTGGGGCTTTTTAATGAATATCATGCTCTCATTGTGCGCGTGGCAAAGGATTTTTGTCTCAAAGGAAAACCACGTTGTGGGGATTGTCCTTTACAAGATTTTCTTGAGCATGGCCAAGTATAAGCATGTATGGAAAGGCATAGACTACAGATGAAGCAAGGAACATTGATGCAACTTTTGATAACAAAGCTAAAACGACATTTTTTTGTGGGCTTTTTGGGGCTCTCTTTTGTCATGCTTTGCACCCTTTGCATCGTGCCTGCACAAAGCTCCATGTCTGCCCCCACAAGTTCTGATGAATTGCGCACTGCCATCAAAGATGAAGAAGCACGCGTCAAAAAACAGAAAGAAAATTTATCTCGATTGACCGCTGAGGAGCGCAAGCTCAATTCCAATTTGGCTAAAGCTGAAAGCAGTATGTCCAAGCTTGAGGTCAACATTGCCAAGCAGGAAAAAGAGCTTGAGGCATTGCAAGCGGCCATGAACAAAGTGCGTGCATCCCAAGAAAAACTTGAGACAAAGCTTCACGCCAATGCGCAAGATTTAGAAGCTCTTTTACAAATTTTATGGCCTCTCTATGTGCAACGCCACAGTGGCCAAGCTTCAGATGACCTCAGCCAGACGGACATGCCACATGGCCAAAACCATTGGCATGATACAGACAGCTGGCAAAATACTGACGAGTGGCATGGCATGGAGCGCGACTACATGTGGGCACAGGAACTTTGCCTGCTCATTGCCACACGCAAAAAAGACATGAGTGAAGAAGAAACGGCCATTGCCGCGACGCTCAAAGAGCGTGAAGCCTTGATGGCCAAAGTGCAAAAGCAAATGGCCAGCATCAATAAAGATAGGGAAAAATTACTGCAAGATCGGCTCGCCTTTCGCCAGCAATTAACCAAAGTCCGCAAGCAAAAACAGAATACCGCTGATGACCTCAACGATGTTCTGGCCATTATCCAAAAATATAATGTGCGTCTTGAGCAGATGGAAGGTCGCGATATTACCAAGCTCAAAGGCTATTTATCATGGCCAGTGGCTGGTAAACGGGTCAAGGAATGGAATCCCTCAGCCAAAGAACCCATGCGCGGCATCGCTTTCGCTTGTAATCAAGGCGCTAAAGTCAAAGCTGTTGCTTGGGGCAAGGTGGCGCACAACGATATTTTGCGTGGTCTTGGGCGTGTAGTCATCCTTATGCACGATAAGAACTATTATACGCTGTACGCATACCTTGGCGACAGTCCGCTGAAAGTTGGCCAAACGGTGACCAGTGGCGAAGTCATTGGTACAGCTGGTTTTTACCCAGAAGTGAATAGCTCTGGCCTGTATTTTGAATTACGGTCGCATCAAAAACCCATTGACCCTCGGCCATGGTTGAGTAAAAATGGCTAGGGTATATCTTCAAACTGCTTCTTTTGCTTTCTGGCGCCTGTTCGATTAGGGCGGACTCGTATTTTATACGGTTACGTATGTCTATATACAGCGTTGCTCTCGATGCCCGTAATGCTCCCCTGCTAGCGCACTCTCGCTGACGGTCATGGCTTCGCCGCCTTCGGTCGGCCGCCCTTCGTAAAAAACTTCGTCAGCCTCGCCAGAAAAACAAAATAATCGAGTTTGAAGACACACCCTAAACTATACGTCACTTAATTTTTTATGAACCATAAAGCCCTCTCTTGTATATGACGTTGAACGCGCATACGCGGAAAAGGCTTCACAACATAATCATCAATCTTTTGGAGGATATATGCGAACTTTTGTACGTTCAACTGCCATGGCCTTGTGCCTTGCGCAAGTTCTTACAGCAGGAGTTGCTTGCGCCAAAGCTGACGAAAGCAACCATGAAGCCTTGAAACGCTTCAGTAGTGTGCTTGACCTTGTTGACACCTACTATGTCCGCGAGGCTCCTTACAGTGAACTTATTGATGGCGCCATTAAAGGTATGTTGGAAGATCTCGATCCCCATTCCACATTCCTGACGCCTGATGAATACAAAGAAATGCAAGAAACCACCCAAGGTGAGTTTTTTGGCATTGGCATTGAAATGTCCAGTGAAAATGGGCAGTTAACTGTTGTCACGCCTATCGAAGACACCCCAGCATATAAGGCTGGTTTGCAGCCTGGTGACCTCATTTTAGCTGTTGATGGCAAGCCAACGCAAGATATGACCTCACAAGAAGCTGTGTCTCATATTCGTGGCAAAAAAGGTACTAAAGTTGAGCTTTTAATCCTGCATAAGGGTGCACAAAAGCCAGAAATCATTGAAATTATCCGTGATGCCATTCCACTTGCCAGTGTAAAGCATGAGATGCTTGAACCAGGTTATGGTTGGGTTCGTCTCACGCGTTTCAGTGAAGACACCACAGACGACTTGCTCGACGCCTTAAAAGCCTTGAAGAAAAAAGGCCCTCTTAAAGGCATCATTTTGGACTTGCGCAACAACCCTGGTGGCTTGCTTGACCAGTCTGTAAGTATTTCTGATGTTTTCTTAAGCTCTGGTGACATTGTATCCATCCGTGGCCGCAATGATGCCACCATCCGCAATTTCTCAGCAAAACCGCAATCCACCGATGTCGATGTCCCTATGGTTGTGCTCGTCAACGCTGGTTCTGCCTCAGCTTCTGAAATTGTTGCAGGTGCTTTGCGTGACCATAAGCGCGCTGCTATTATTGGCGAAGCGACCTTTGGTAAAGGTTCCGTGCAAAATGTCATTCCTCTTGGCGACGGTTCTGCCCTCAAGTTGACCATTGCACGCTACTACACGCCTAAGGGTATTTCCATCCAAGCTGAAGGCATTGAGCCTGATATTGAGATACTCTTTGAGCCTTACGATGAAAGCAAAGAGGATCCACTGGAGCGCTTTGCGCACCGCCGTGAAAAGGATCTTAATAAGCACCTCGAAGGTAAAAACGAAAAAAAGAACAAGGACAAGTCTAAAGATAAGTCTAAGGACAAGGCAATGGAGCCAAGCGACCTTGCAAAAGACATGCTTCGCAAAGATAATCAATTGCGTATGGCTTTGCAGTTTGTAAAACGCTTGCCAACCTTGCGCCAAATTCAATAGTCCCTCACCCATAGCTATCAAGAAGGCAGACGTGGAATGCATATCCCGTCTGCCTTTTTTGCCTATTACCGTGCCATTTTCCCAATCAATATTTTTATCTTGCTTTTATGCGCATCTTGCGTTCTCTTGTGTGGTTCACTGTGTCTTTATGCTCACTGTATATCACTCCAATAAAATAGAAAGAAGCTTCACTTTTATATGAACAAAACTTCAAGTCCTAAAAAGCCCGCAACGAAACGTCCTTCCCAAAATGCCAAAAAATCTCAAGCCCATGCACCACAGCCTTTTCGCTATGCCACATGGGTCAAATGCCTCATCATGCTCTTGGGCATTATTGGTGTTTCATTTATTTTACTAGGCACCTATGGCACATTCCGCGCCCTCATCCACAGGATACAATATGAAGAGGTGGCAAATCAAAATTCCACCGATCATGTTGCTCCTCGGGCTGCTGATGGTTCGCGCCCTAGCCAAAAAAAGGAAGCTCCAAAAGCTCCTGTCCAAAACGAGCCTAAGGAAATTCGCGAGGCCTTAAATACTGCCACAAATATGGCGAAGCAAGCGGATGCCACGCCACCTACTACGCCTGCAAAGCAAAGTCCCGCAAAGCCGACAGCACCAAAAACAGTGCAGCCTCAGGCTCCAGTGGTACCTGCTCAAGAGACCACAACCAGCCCAAGCAAGATGTCCACTACAGACCCAAGTCAGCCCAAAATGGTCATCGTCATTGATGATATTGGTGAAAGTCTTGCTGATGTTCGGGCGCTCTTAAGTCTTGATTTTCCAGTCACTTTTGCCATATGGCCTCATGCTACCCACGCCAAAAAAGCAGATATGCTCATATACTCTGAAGGCAAAGAAATCATTGTGCACCAGCCTATGCAAGCCATGGACAGGGCAGCAGACCCTGGCAAAGGTGCGCTCTATGTGGGCATGACGGCACAAGAAATTCGCACCATCGTTCTCGCCAATTTGGCCCTCGTGCCTCATGCCATTGGCCTCAACAACCATATGGGCTCTCGTTTCACGCAGGACCCAAGCATCAGCACTGTCTGTGAAATCCTCAAAGAGCGTCGTCTTTTTGCCTTGGACAGCTTCACGCACGCAAGCAGTATATTCCATACCGAAGCGCAAAAGATTGGCCTTGCAAGTGCACGGCGCAATGTCTTTCTTGACGCTGTGGCTGGCGAAAAAAATGTACTCTACGAGCTCTCTAGAGCGGAAAATATAGCCCATAAAAATGGCCTGAGCATCGCCATTGGCCATCCTTTTGACACAACGATTTCAGGACTCAAAGCATGGTCCAAAATCCGCGACAAAAGCATTGTCATTGTGCGGCTTCAGGATATTGTGCACTAATTTTTCTGCATGGCTTATGCCTCTATCCCTACTGACAATATTTATAGGCAAAAATATAGTACATGCGTAACATACTTACGCTTTACTCTCATGAATATTCTTGTTAGACCGAGCACCATGCATGGCCGGTTAGCATTTTTTGCTCTTGCCCCAATGGATTGTACCAACTCTTTTTTGAGCTTGGACATCCTTACCCTATAAAACTTTATGGAGTACTACCATGGAACGCACTTTTTCTATCATTAAGCCAGACGCAGTTGAACGTAACCTCCAAGGCGAAATCCTTGCCATGATTCAAGCTTCTGGCCTCAAGCTCGTTGCAACCAAGATGATCCGCCTTACCAAAGAACAAGCTGAAGGCTTCTACGCTGTACACAAAGAGCGTCCTTTCTTTGGTGAACTCGTTGAGTACATGATTTCTGGCCCAGTTCAGTGTTCCGTACTCGAAGGCGAAAACGCTATTGTTCGTTACCGCGAACTCATGGGCGCAACCAATCCTGCAAACGCAGCTGAAGGCACCATCCGTAAAAAGTACGCTGTGAACATTGAAGCCAACTCCGTGCACGGTTCCGATGCTCCTGAAACCGCTGCATTTGAAATCTCCTACTTCTTCAACGCTTTTGAAATCGTAGGCTAACATGTCCACTGTTCTTGGCTGCATAGGTTGCGGCAATATGGGTGCGGCTATCTTACAAGGCCTCGCTTCATACCCAGACCTGCAACTGCTTGGTTGCGACCATAGCCCCTGCAAGCTCGAAGCCCTCAAAGCCGCAAACGTACAGGCCATGCCCGACGTTGTCAGCCTTGTTGAAGCTTCTGACTTCATTCTTGTGGCCGTCAAACCAGCCTATGTTGAAGATGTGCTCAAAAGCATAGAACCTCACTTGACCCCCAACAAGGTCGTGATTTCTATTGTTTCTGGCCTCTCCATCGCCACCATGAAGGCCACCACCGCTAACAAGGCCCCTGTTATTCGCGTCATGCCAAATACCCCTGCCATGGTTGGGGCCGGTGTCTTCGCTCTCTGCTTTGCTGACTCTGCTCTCTCGCAGGCCAAAGCCGATTACGTGCACCAGCTTTTTGCCGCTCTCGGTAGCGTCTTGGTACTTCCTGAATCGCAGTTCAACGCCTTTACCGCTGTGGCTGGGTGCGGCCCAGCCTACGTCTTCCACTTTATGGAAGCTATGGTCGAATCCGCCGTAACTCTCGGTTTTACCCGTAAAGCCGCTACCACCATGGTCACTGACCTGTTCGCAGGCTCAGTAAAACTGGCTCAGCACTCAGACCTCCACCTCTCCGAGCTTCGTGAGGCTGTCTGTTCGCCAGCAGGTAACACCATCGCTGCCATGAACCAACTCGACCGCACTGCCGTGCGTGGACACATCATCGATGCCGTCCTCGCCGCCCACGCTCGAGGCAAAGAAATGGAACGCTAGTTTTAAGAGGGGGGCGCTGCCCCTCCACCCCGCAAGGGCTTTAGGCCCTTGACCCATTTTACGCGAGGCGTTTGCCTGCCATTCTTCGAATGACAGGCAAACGCCTCGCGAATTCTGTTTCTAGCCCCTAATTTCTTGGTAACTTGAAAACTCTCCATAATAAAAAAGCTGAAGTATAGGTTGCTCCCATACTTCAGCTTTTTCCATTCAATGCTCATCTTCTTATCCCACATATGGCCGAAAACACCATACAAAGGAAATAACTTTCATCCACAAATAAAAAGTTTTGAAGGATGGAGGGGG
>JAWXUA010000024.1:0-25187 GCA_044433065.1 Pseudomonadota bacterium | reverse complement strand
TTTTTACTCTGTCTACTTGACGGGGAGCAGATCACCGTGGGGGTGTTTCTATTCGATTACAGGAGTGTGCCTTGCTTAGGTTGTCTTCCCCACGCCCGTGGGGGTGTTTCTATACCTTGTACTATCCGTGCCAGTTTGATACTGTCTTCCCCACGCCCGTGGGGGTGTTTCCCCCACAAGAAAAAACTCTTACGCGCTATGAACGTCTTCCCCACGCCCGTGGGGGTGTTTCCGGTAGTTTGCAAGCATGGGCCAAGGATGTTGGGTCTTCCCCACGCCCGTGGGGGTGTTTCTATCCCACGAAGTATACGCCGCATTTCGTCGCAGTCTTCCCCACGCCCGTGGGGGTGTTTCTGGTTGAGGAATAAAATCGGGTTGTTCTTGTAAGTCTTCCCCACGCCCGTGGGGGTGTTTCTGATAGGGCGGATACTGTCCTTATTGCGCAGCTGTCTTCCCCACGCCCGTGGGGGTGTTTCTATATGGGCCAGCGGACCTCGCGGCAATGAAGAGTCTTCCCCACGCCCGTGGGGGTGTTTCCAGGTCAGGCGCTCCTTTCATCATGCCCATGTCGTCTTCCCCACGCCCGTGGGGGTGTTTCCGACCACAAGGGGTTTCGTACAAGTCTTTACAAGTCTTCCCCACGCCCGTGGGGGTGTTTCTGATGGGCTAGTCAACTTGTGAATACGAAAATAAGCAAAGCCCCCCACCCGCTTTGCACGCTTCCTGTCGAGGCTTACTTCTGGCTTTATTTAGTTCAAACACATAATCTCATGAGGAAAACCGCACGTTAAGGCTGCCATTGCACTCCGAAGTCGTCAGCATTGCAAAGCATGGCGCGCAGTGCTTTATCAATATCTTCCTATAACACTGGCAAATCTACTGTTTTATCTACGCCGCACAACATCCTGACGTCCTAAGCGGATGCAATCCACAGCTTGACCAAGGGCAAGAAGACCGCTGGCGCATGCAGCACTTGCTGTCCACGAAGCACCATGGATACCCACAATTTCTCAAGGTTAAATTGTAAAAAGATTTTACGCACATAGCTGCAACTAAGCCGCAACGAAGTCCGTCTGTTGAAACAATGCCCCTTCATAAAACTTATGGTGGAGAGGCATTGTACGTACTCTCACATTAACCCTCTAGCACTTTTGACAAGCACTCTGTAGCCGTATATTTTATGCCCAGAGCTAAAAACTATAAAAGCACAAATCAACTGTCGCTGAGCCACAATCTAGAGTGCGCATGGCGTTATGAATAGTCAGCAAACAAGGATAAAACATGCCTGAAACCATACCAAGCCACATACGTGCTGGAAGCAAAAAGATTGGCCTAGCCCTTTCAGGCGGTGGTGTTCGTGCATCGGCGTACCATGCAGGAGTCTTGCTTTATTTAGCTGAGCAAGGTTTATTAGAGGATATCGTGCATGTCTCTTCGGTATCGGGCGGTACACTTTTTTCAGGACTTGTTTTTGCACGCTCAGGTTTACACTGGCCAAACTCAGACACCTATGTGCACGATATTTTTCCATATATACGTGAAATACTTACGACAAAATCACTACAAAAAGAAATGTTTTTGCGTCTTTGCTATCCTCGCAACTGGAGCTTTTGCCTGTCCCGCGTCAAGATATTAGCCCAATCTATTGAAGCACTTTGGGGTATTAAAGGCACATTGAGCGACCTTTCATCCAATGTTGTATGGTCCATAAATGGTTCAACCCTTGAAACAGGACAAGGATTTAGCTTCAAATCCTGCCGTCTTGGAGATGATGTACTGGGCTATGCTGACGCGCCCAATTTTGACTTGGCCACTGCCATGGCGGTTTCAGCGGCCTTGCCCACAGCCATTGGCCCACTTGAGCTGGAGTGCGACACCTTTTCTTGGTCGCAAGATAGGGCTAGCCATGGAAAGACATATGTGCCTCCGTACAAAACCATTCACATATATGATGGTGGTATGTACGATAATTTAGGCATGGAATCGCTCTTCGATGTGGCAACGCAATCATTTACGAAAAATAGTGGCATTGATTTCATGATTTCTTCTGATGCTGGTTCACCGTATGAGCACAGCCAAGTTGGAAATCCTTGTAATCCTAAGCGATTAGAAAGACTTTTCCGTTTATTAGTAGATCAAGCAAGAGCATTACGTGCACGATCCTTTGTCCATTTTTTACACGAAAATCCACACTGTGCTTTGTATTGCCATATTGGCATGATGCCCCAAAACATGGTTCAGAAAATCGCTCAAAGTATTGAGCTGGACGACGAAACAAGGATGGCATTGGGAACGAACACATGGCTTTCCGAAGAAGAAGTCCTCTACGCACAGCGGTACAAAACGACACTGCATAGACTATCACCCAAAGCGTTTCACATCATCTCTCGCCATGGCTATGAATCTGCAAAAATGAGCTATCTAAAACAGTTACGTCTCCTATGCTGACATTGAACTCAGCACAAGTACAACAGATGACGCTCAAGAAAAGGTATCCAAGTATAAAGTCTCACAAAGTATTTCAAGCTTTGTGAGACTTTTTTCTCATTCTAGGAAAGTAAACGTGCTCGCGCGTACGCCCTAGCTCTTGCGGCTACCGCTATAGAGTTCGTATTCCAAAAGTCGGCATTCTAAGTCTGCGGTATGAAAAGGAATACGTCGTTTTGTGCGCAGACCTACACGTTTAGCAAGATTAGAATTACCTGTGAAAATGTAGCCTGTATAGCCGTTACAAGACTGCTTAAAGAAGTTCCCTATCTCTTCGTAGCAGGAGACAAGTTCTCGTTCATCACCCAAGCGTTTACCGTATTCTGGGTTCATAAATATTGTATCTTGTGTGCCATGAGCATGAGGCACAGGGGTTTGGCGAAAATCACATACGCTAAACTCAATGAGTGAATCTACCCCAGCGTTTTTGGCGTTAGAGCGTGCAACTTCAACGGCTTTGGCATCGTGATCGCTTGCAATAATGCGAATATCGGGCGTGGGACTTTCTGCATCTTCTGCTTCATCTAGGAGTTCATCCCACCATGCTGCGTTATAATCTGGGTCATGCATAAAGCAGAAATTGTCACGCATAATGCCAGGAGCTGAATTCATAGACATGAGAGCCGCTTCAATGGCAAGAGTACCGGAACCGCACATAGGATTAAGGAAGTGCCCGTCATAGCACATATTTTGCGAAGCATCTTCTACACTAGAAAAACCACCCCAAGGGCTAGCCAAGATAGTCGCAGCGGCAAGACTTTCTTGCATGGGGGCTTTCCAAGGATTAAGCCTGTAGCCACGGCGCGAAAGAGGTTCACCTGATGTATCTAAATAAAGAGTACACTCATCCCCACGCCAATAAAGAAAAAGTACGGTCCCTTTTTGTTCTGGTCCAGCATCAGGACGCTGCCCTGTTTTTGCACGAATGCGGTCAACAAGGGCATCTTTCACTTTCATATTGGCAAAGCGCGAATCGCGTATATACTCATTTTCCACAGAAGATGCGACGCTTACATAACCATTGGACTTAATAAGATTTTCCCAAGGAAACGTCTTGAGCTTCGTATAGAGCTGTTCTGGGGTATGCGCTCGGCACTGTAAAATTTGCCACATAACTCTGTTTGCCGTGCGCAAAAACAAATTAAGGCGCATGCAACCACGTAAATCGCTATGGGTTTCCACAGCGGCAGGAAGTGTGCGCAATATAGGAAAACCTAAACTTCGTAGTTCTTCTGCCAAAAATGGGGCAGCTCCCAGAGGGCAGCTCACCAGAACATTTGCCTGTTGTGAAAAATCCATAGTCTTTCCTTATACTTATATTAGCTGAATTGTACTATTATGTGCGGCAACAAGGTGCGCATGGCGCAACTTACTTCAGTTGAACAAGGAAAGCTAGAGGCATTTTTAGACCCAAAGGAGGCGCATAAAAACGTATTCCTAAGCTTAGCCATCTTTATGCAAGATATCCTACAATACTAATCCTACAATAAAAAAGTGGAGACACAACTCAGCAGCTTTCTCAATTTGTATGCTTTTTAAAATACTGTCTTGTTATATTGTATGTCTGACAGCAGAAATGTTTTCCTCAAATGCGTTTGTGGGGATATATTTTTGTGAGATATATTTTTTTGACCATTTTTATATCCCATTTCATATCCCAAATATCATGTTGTAGGAAGTTACGCTGTGTTATTTCGTGTTACGTCGTGACATAAAGAAAAGACAAAAAAATAAGTCTTATAAGGTATTTAGATACCTTATAAGACTTTGCGAAACGTCTAAATGGCGGAGAGGGTGGACTCTATATTATGTTTATAAAATATTGATAATTAAAGAGAATTAATAGATACAATTTAAATATGGCCCCCATAATGGCCCCATAAAAGCTTTTGGCTACCGCCCTTTCACTAGGGTTCGAAGGCGACTAACTACTGTATTAGCAAGATATTCATCGCAAGTCGATTTCAAATTGGTTGTCTCTGAGGACAATACCACGCTTAGCTTTGACATGGCACAACACCTCCTTTAGTCTAAGCCCCCTATAAAGCAAAAATTAGTTAGTCCAATGCCATAATTTATGAGCAAAACACCCCACACACAAAAAAGCCCAGTTACCAAGGAAAACTTGACAACTGGGCTTTACTTTCCCCCTATCCTTATTCTCCCCTCTTCCCCCTACAAACCTCGTGGCCTTGGCGCAAACGGTGAAAGCATCGTCCCCTCGCCGCTCTCCCATTGTTCATAGCCACGGGCCATGTCACGCGCTACACGAGACACAGGAACGCGTGCAAACAAGCTCACCGCATCCGCCACCGACATGGCCAATTCTTCCAAGCTCTCACTATCGTCAATGCCGTTTTTACGTATAGCACCAGCAGACTTTGCCAAGCTATTCCAAACGCTACCAATAGGACCAAGCACGGTCTGGCCACCGCGAGAAATGAACTCTTTGCCAAAGTCATCATCCACAAGGCGAGCAGGTAATTGCATAGCATCTTTTGCTATCACAGGTATCAGCGGCGAATAGGCAAACTCAATGCTGTGGGCAAGCATGCGCATGGTCCAGTCGCCATCCTCCTTGTCATCGTCACCCCAATCATTAAACAAGGCGCACTGAATAAACCATGTACCAAGTGCAGGTAAAACGGCATCATGAAGCTGATACCAACCCCACTGCCCTTTGCTAATCTTACCTTGCCTCATGCCACGCCAATGGTAACGTTGACGCTGCGCCACCTGCTGTGCTGAGCTTTGAAAGACATTAATCATCTTGATAAGTGTCTGGTCACTCCTTAGCCAATCACTCTTAGAAATAGGGTCAGCATCAGGGTTAGTACGTCGCACAATGTCATCAGCAAAGGTGACAGCCCCTTCAGCATCACCCGTTTCCGCAATGTGCTTTTTATACGCGCCAAGCCAAATGGGATACGTCGTGGCTACGTCCACAACGGAAATAGGCAACAAGCCCAAATTAACTACATCCTCCCATGTATACAGCTGACCATCAATTTCCACCGTCCAATTTTTGTGGCCAACGGAGTCCCGCATGGCGGCAATGGTACTATCAACATTGTACGCACGGCGCGCCATATACGGTGACAGCTCTCTAATCCGCTTCATATTCTCCATGGGATTTTGACAAAGAGCCTCAATACATCCCTTGGCAAACCACTTCCACCCAAGGTCATGCGCCGCAGGGAAAATGGCCACAACCTGAGAAGCCGCGGTCTTCAAACGATAACCAAGACCATAAGCAACCATCATAGGACGAGCCTTAGACACAGCCCACGCAATGGAAGAGTCAGATAACGTCCTTTGCGTCGTACCCTTAGGTCTAATGGTATATTTCAATGCAGGACGCAATGAGTCAAACATGGCATGGCCAAAAACACGCGTGAACTCTTTCTCATAGGCTTGATTCTGCAAAACACGGTCAGCAAAGCGCACAGCCTCAGCATGGCTTGTATACCGTATGACGTCGTGAGCATGCTCCGTCAAAACACTCAGCGACAACAGCAACGGCAAACTTGGCGCAGAACTAGCACGCTCTTTTGTCATGCCAGACTTGGCCGCTGGCGTCTGATACATGGCTTCATTGCGGTTCAGAATTTCATCAGACTCTGTCCACTCGCGAACACGTGCAGACACAGCAAGCTTGCCATCATACCGCGCAGGATAATAGCCACCACGGAAAAACCTTGCGCCGCCCTTAGCTGGTATCATAAAGCCCTGAGCTTGCACCTTAGTAAGCGCAAAACCATTGATACGCTTATGCGTTGCATCAAGATCAGGGAAAAGCGCGTTGATGCTATCCCATACCTTTTGCACCTGCTCCCAATCTTCCACAGTAAAAAGCGGTTGCCCATTCTTGCCCTGCTTGGCATTCAGCACACTTTCCTTGGCCATGGTATCAAGTCGCGTCACAGACTGCACAGCCTTCAAAGCCTCACCATCAAGCATCCCTGCTGGATTTTCGTTAGCTATTTGATAAAGCTCTGCCATCTGCTCTTTTGTGGGCTCAGCCTTACCACTGGCCATCTTCACAAGCGTTGATGTGACGCCCCTCTCCATTTCGTTTGGTTCACGCACATTCTTCAGTCGTGCCATTTGACGCAAAGCGTTTTTGGTCTGCTGTTCCTGCAAAACAGGAATGAACGGCGTACCAAACAAGCGAAGCACGGTCTCTGGTGTCATGTCAGCAAAACCCGAAAAAAGCCGCGCCGCATTTTCCTTGTTCCCAAGGTTTAAGGCCATGGCAATAATCTGCTCACCAGTAAGATGCGTATGGCCATCACTGCGCAAAAGAGACGGAATTTCCATGGGCTTTCCATCCACCAAGATATTCATCT
Source organism: Pseudomonadota bacterium (assembly GCA_044433065.1). Classification (GTDB taxonomy): domain Bacteria; phylum Desulfobacterota; class Desulfovibrionia; order Desulfovibrionales; family Desulfovibrionaceae; genus Nitratidesulfovibrio. The sequence continues at coordinate 18,351 of JAWXUA010000024.1, read as the reverse complement.
TGGAGCCATATTCCTTAGCCCACGCTTTGGTGCGATTACGGAAATAATGGAGACAAGGCTGAATTTCCTTGGCGAAGGCATCAGTACGCCGCGCATAATCATCTTCTTGCTTTTGTAATGGCGCAAGAATTGCTTGCTCATGGGGACCTTGCACGCCCTTATCACCCGTCGACGTATACGCATCCGCCGCACGCATCATCCATGCAAAGGCTTCTTGACCTGCAAGGAAGGTATCAACCTTATCACTTACAAGACGCCGTGCCGTATCAACCTTCTGCACGGTCTTGCTCGTCAACGTTTGTAGCGGTGCAAGGCACGCATCAACGGTACTTTCCACACGACGGCGGTACTCTTCCACGCTGTCTTGCCGCTCTTTACGCCCAAGGTGCTCAAGGTGACTGAGCAAATTGTCCACTTCATCAAGCTGCGCAAGGTTCAGGTATTGATATTTCAAACGCCCATCTTGCCCAGGTACTTGCCTTTCACTAGGGGCAGTGCCATCAATTAGCCACTTTGAAAATGAAGGAGCAAGGTCTAGCCCACTATCCGCATTAGCAATAATATCACGCAAAGGTAAAATGGTAGTTTGAAAACTCCGTGGCCTCATGGACGCCGTACCAAGGCCATAACGATGCACAAGGTGCAATATATGCTCATAACAATCTTCATTCATGAGGCCGCGCTTCATGCCGCCAAGCTTACGCGCATGGGACACAATACTCTCAACGCGCCGCTGAGCTTCATACACAGCACTAGAGCGTTCCGTGGCCATGCGTAACTTATCAACGGCGCGAACCTCGCCCACAGCATCGCCCTTGCGCCAAGCCTCACGCCTATCAGCGAGTGCCTTACGGATGGCGGCATGCTGCTTGCTTGGGTTCAAATCTGCAATGGCCTCAAAGCGCAGTTCTGCCCTTGCTTGGTCACGGATAATGGACTGGGCAACGCGAATAGAGTCAAGATATCGTGCTTGTTGTTCTGGATTGCGGAACTTTTTCCCCGTAGCCTTTTTCCATAAAATCTCTTCCACTCGCTGAATATATGCGCCATACGCATCACCAGCAATGAAGAGTTGCACTGGGTCTGTCGTGGCATCGTCGGCATCGAGGAGACTTTCCGCCATGTTTTGAATGGTCTTGCCCTTGCTTTCACCATTCAAAACCAAACGGCCATACAAATCTTCCCATAAGGTATCAGCATCGGCATAGCCCATTTCTTGCGCCACTTCGTCAATATCTTGAGCATTGTCTGCTTTTTTCGTGCGCACAAGACCGGGACGACGCTTGGTGAGCTCCTTCACAGGTTCAGGGCCATACAATAAAGCAAGCTCATCTCGATGTAGGCCATTTCCCTTAGCAAGGCTATCAACCATAGACCAAAATGGGTCACTCTCAACAATGGACTTGGCTTCTTTGTTGTACTCCTTAATACGCTGCTGTCTGTCCTTCAGGGTCAGTCGGTCCATTTCAGCATGCACTTGTCGCTCAGCCTCAGCGAGTGCATCCTCAAGGGTACGCGCATCAGCCGCATCCAAAGCATTATTGCCCGACATATCGCCGCGTATCATTTCATCAAGCGCGGTATATTCACCATCTAATATGGAGCTCAAAACTTCATTCTGCGCAATGGCCGCATCCGTGGCAAGCATACGGTCGAAGACAAGGCGCACCTCATCTGAAAGCTCCACATTAAGCTCACGCACAGAAGAATAAATCTGAGTCAACCACTTACGGAAATTCTCAAAAAGCTTCGTGAGCTTTGCCGATGGCGACGTGCCTTCACGCAAATACGCTTCAAAGCTCCGGGCCATATGCTCATGGGCATCTTCAGAAAAAACCTCACCCTCAGCAAGCCCAGCATGCTCGCGCAAGGTATTCAGGTCTTCTTGGGCTTGACGAATAGCCTTAGCTTGGCTCGCCATTTTTCGCACAGCAGACCTCAGCACGCGCTTTTGCTTGGCGTTAATCATGCCATGGTCATGCAGATAGTCAACTTCTTGATAGGCCCCTTCAATGCCCACACTAACGCCATCATTGTCCTTAGCATTCAGAATGGCATCAGGCATAAGCTCAATGATGCCAAGCTCTTCACCAAGAGGGCCAAAAGGTTCTAAAGCCTTGGCAAAGCTTGCCCTTGCAGCCATTTCAACCTGGCCGCCTTCCACAAGGCGCAACATATCATCAAGGAAAATATGCCCTGCTTCGTGTAAAACAGTGGACAAGTCCGCCTTGCCCCTGAACAGCGTGATAATATTCTTTTGTGAACCAAGCTCCACTTGGCCACGGTTGCTTTCTTTGTTTTGGTAGTACGTTGGGTTGAGACTTTTGAGATTGACAAGGTCAGCATCAGTATATATTTTGTTACCTGAAGCGTTGAGCAATGAGGTAAAGGGGAAGTAGACCCCGGCTCTCTCTTGCCAACGCTTTATTTTTTGCTCGTTAATATAACGGGCATTTTTTTGTGCCTGTTTCTTAAACCAAGTGTTTGATGGAACACCCTCGTTTTCTTTTGTATAGGCACTTTTAACAATGTTCATTTCTACGCCGTGAAGCTTGCCTTTTGCCTGTAGCGCAACAGGCACAACCATGGTTGCCCCTTGCGCGTCTTTAATCTCAAGCATAAAGACAACGTTGCCTTGTTTACGCATGTTGGGACTATCTGTATCAAAAATAGCAATAGGGTCAGCCATGGCCGCTGGCATTTGCTTCCACATGTCAGGCGTCATATTCATGTGGCTACCATCAAATACATGTGACGCAACGTGGATGCCCCCTTGCGCGGCGGCCCTGCCTGTTACAGTATCCGTGCCAAGCAAGTCCAGAACAAGAGGCGTTTGGCCAAGCATTTTAACCGCTTGTGAAGGCTTTTTACCAGAAGCAACAATTGCATCAACATTTTCTGCCCACGCGCTCACATCACGTTGTAAAACCTCTTCAGCAAGGCGCACACGCTCAACTTGTTGCTCACCCTCAGGACTACCACCCTTGGCATTGGGCAAGCTTTCAATATCCTGCTCGAGCGAAGACTTTTCAGGCTTCATAGACTGGGGAAATATTGCGCCGCTCGCATCCCTCGTAACCCCTTCCACAGGTGCATCTTCCATACGGAACGAATTACGGGCTAATAGCTCTTGCTCAAACTCAGGCACACCAAAACGTTGCGCAGTGGCATGAGCTTGCGCCGCGTAAAAGTCAGCATGTCCACGAGCCATATTTCGTGGCATACCCGTATGCATCAGTTCGCCCGTAATACGCCGCACCTCGCGCCCAATGCCAGTTTGCACTTGCTTGGAATATTCCTTTTGCCGCGCTTTGCCTTCCTTCAAAAGCCCTTGCATACGCGAAATAGGGTCAAAGGCTTCAGCTTCCTTGGCATTCATGGCCGTTGGTTCAACGCGCAAAGCCTGAATAAGTGGCGCACTTTCACTGCTCTCATACTGCGCCACAATGCGCGGCGCAGACACAGCAACAGTTTGGCCCGTAGCTTCCGCTTCCACAAAAGCCGCCTCCTCAATGCCCATGCGCTCTAAAGTCTCATTGAGCGTCGCCTTCATGCTTTGCGCAAAGACCTTAACCTCTTCCGTATCAAGGTATTGCGTCACCTCATTTTCAGGCATGGCATTTTGTACAAAGCTCTCAAATTCTTCTGGGCTACGCTTCTTAAAGGTGGACTCATCAGCCGCTTCACTGGCCGCTAAAAGCCGCTCCGACGTAGTGCGCCCACGTTGTACATTGGCCACATCAGACATAAGACGCACACTGGCACCTGGCATATGCATAAGCGGAAATATCAATAAAGCAGAGCGGCCCGCCTCTTTAAGACGTGCAAGCTTTTCCTCCCCCGTCATGGGGGCAAATTCTGCGTTGGGTTCACTGGCAAAAATCTTAGCAAGCTCGCCGCCCTGCATAGATACAGCCTCTTGCACAATTTCCATAACGGTGTCTTTAGCCACACGCCCAGAATACCGCTTAGCCAAGCTAAACAACGCATCGCGCATGGTAGGATTGCGCAAGGCCTCCTTCACCGCCGTGCTCGTGAGCTTATCAAGGCCAAGAAATTGAGCCATGCCCTTGACCTGAGCAAATTCAATGGCCGCATTCACAACGCCAACACCAACAGATGCCCACCGCACAATCTCAGGATCCATGGGCACACCATTCTCATCGCGTAAACCGCTCAGCTCATCGGCCATATTACCGGCTTCAAGCTCAAACATATTCTGCGCGGAACCCAATTTCATGCCCGTGACAAAGCCCGTTAACGCGGCCGCTGGCACGGTGATAACTTCCTCAGGTAAGGCAACTTGTGGCCCTAATTGGCCCATCAACGCCGCACTACCTGCAAAGCCTATGGAGTACATAAGGCCAGTACCAAGGCCCTTTTTAGTAGTATCCACCATTTGTGCCACCATGCCAGAACTGCCCACAAGCGACTCTTCAAGAGGACTTTGGGGCACAGCCTGTGGCACAAGGGTCAAGCCGCGGCTAGCAAGCTCTTCAGCACTTGCTTCCTTCTTCCCGAGCACAAGGCGCAAATCCTCAAAGCGTTGTAAGTCTTGCTCCGTGGCCATGCCATACACATATTTTTGTGTGGCAAGCTTAGCGTATTCTGTTTCTAATTCACCTCGCTGATACGCCGTTGTAATAAGGTCCACTTTACGGCTATAAAAATTCCAATTACGTGCCAACCTGTCCAAGACGCTCACATCATCTTGCACCATGGCCGCATGGGCAGGGCTTTGGGCCATGTACTGCTGCATAGGGCCACACAAAAAAGAATACGCCTCAATGGAAGACTGGGCCGGCACATCATCAAGGCCATACGTCACATTGAATGGCAAGCCGCTTTCTTGCTCTCTCCGCTTTGCCAAAGCTATAGCATCTGGGTCTTGCCCTTGCGCAAGCTCCATATTGGCCTTAGCTTGCGCGGCATAGTCTGGGGCAAAGCTATCTTGACTTAAATCATCTTGTTGCACTTCATCGGCATAGAGGTCTGAAAAATCAAGCTTTTGCGCACCTTGGCTAATATCGTCTTTGTTTGAAAGTTCTGGCGCGTCAACGCTTTCTAAAGAAGTGGGTAACGATTTAACCGTGGGGCTATATCCATCAGCATAGAGGTCTGAGAAATCTAAATCATATGTCATAATCGTACTTCTTTATTTTGCGTTCTGTTCACGAACTTGCAGAGCAATACGCTCACGATTTTTCAAGTATGCCTTTTCCAGCAATTGACTGGTATTGAGAAATCCACGTTCACGGCCCATGTCGCTTAGTTCACCATCTCCATCCAGAAGGCCGCTTGCTTGTAACTGTGACACAACAACATCACGGTGCGCCTTTGGAATAGCTACATAGTTTTCCGCATTATCCTTTTCTTCCAACTTTCTTGCAGTCAAGGCATCAACGTCTTTGTCAAACCAACCCATAAAGCCACCGTCTTTAATCGTTTTGCTACTAAGATTTTTAAAGAGCCATGTATCCACTTGCTCATCTGTGGTCACCTTTGGGTCTTGTAAAAATTCAAGGTATTCTAGCTCCAACTGGTCCTTAAAGGCGTCTCGCTCTTCTTTTTTCCCACCAAGTCTTGTGGCCGTAAATTGTGCATCAAAACGCTTTTTCGCACGGGCTTGCATATTCTTACGCTGCGTATTCTGATTAAGCTCTTCCAAATCCTGCATTTCATGCGGACTAATAAAGGGCCTATAGTCCTCAAAGTCCACATTCTCACCCATGATAATTTGCTGATGCAGTTCACTTTTCTTCATGGGGTCCGTATGGAAATTGCCCGTTGTACGGCGATTATAGTGTGCATTAAGCACGGGCTGATTTTCCAATGGTGCCTCACTGATAATGGCCGCGGCCTCAGCAGGGTTTGCACTGTTGAGCATATCAAGACGGCTATCACGGTCATCTTTGAGTGCTTGCTTTTCTGCGACCGCTTTTCGTGATTGGTTGAATGACCATTGACTCTTGACGTTTTGCTCAATGGATACACGAACGTCAGGGTCTTTTTCTTTCTCCTTAACATGGGCAAGCATCCCATCAAGGTCATCACCAAACTGCGCAACATAGGCATCACTGGCTTGGCGCACATAATTCTTTTGCGCCGCGTCCTGCACCCTCTTCTCTTCAGCCTTAACCTTGCCCACAGCATCATCATAGGACATGCCAAGCTCAGCACGCTTGCCAGAAAGTACAGCCCTTGCGCCGTTAAGGTCACCCTTGGCAAGGCGCGTATTAATGACATTGCTCCAAAGCTCAACATCCTTGGCCGCAAAATCCGCGGTCAAATCACGATCAGGAAGCAGAGCTGAAGTCTCACGTTGAACCTCAATCCGCCTTCTTTCAATAGTCACCATGTCGTCAGTGCTTGCCGCGAATTGCGAAAGCCCTGCCCACCTAGCCGCCACAGTATCTTGCCGATATACGGTATCTTGCGCATCACCATAGCTAAAGCCGCGCTGAATACTGGATTGAGAGCTACGGCTCAAATATTGGTCAAAGGCATATTGCGCTTTGGGATTGTCGGCGAATTGTTCCCGTGCCTTGGCCCGCGCTTCAGAGTGCCAAGCCATGTAATCATTGCCCGTAGCTCGTGCATCCTTGCCCTTATGCGTGTCCGTATAGTCTCGCTCAAAGGCAAAACTGGCCTGTTCATAAACCTCACTGGCCGCGAGAATGTCCGTAGCAAGCTGTAATTCTTTTTGCTTAGCTTCCTCCTGGGCATACATGTCCACTACGCCCTTAGCCAAACCAAGACCATCATGCAAAGCCCGTGACATGGCTGTATTGCTCACATTGGCCATAGGCTGTTGCACCGATGCGTGGCCAATATTGGGAGTCATGGTACGCGTCTGAGGGGTATAAATGCGTAATTGTACCATGCAATCTCCTAGCGTGAACCAAGGGCAAGAGGATTAGTGCGGTCACCATCAAACACATGAGTCATGCCTGAAGATGTTGGATCTGTACCAAACGTTCCACCAGCCAACATATACGATGATACACCTGCAATCCCACCACTAACCACGCCACTTAATAAACTCATGCCAAGACTCCCTGCCGTCTTGTTCAGCCAGCTAGATTGGGCATCAGCAACATCTCCTTGATAATCCAATTGCCTTGCTGAGTTCTCCGCCTCCCAACCAGCAAGTTGCCTATTATAACGATTTTCACCCACATCAGCGGCAAAAAGATCTGCGTTGCCAGTTAGCGTATCAAGGGCAGAACCTGAGTCCAACACCACATTGCCAGCCGCAAGCAAGGACGTGTTTTGTCCTTGCGCGCTGTTATAATCACGCCGTAGTTGTGTTTTCTCATCATCAATTTTATTCTGAGCAACTTCACCTTGTTGTCGCGTCAGCTCCGCTTGTGAGCGATATGCATCGGCATTGGCCGCGTACACGTCAGCTTGATATTGTTGACTTTTACGTGTGGCTTCCGATGAAATAAAACTTTCTGCCGCCGTCAAAGCCCCTGCCGCAATACCTACAATAAGCGCAGTCCCCATAAAAAACTCCTCTTGACTTGTTGTAGCCGTGTAGCTACTTTTTACCCATGAACACTATAAACAGCACCGAAGAATTTACAAAATGGCTCTTAGGCCTCAAAGACACTCAAGGCAAAGCCCGTATTCTTGCGCGTATCAAACTTGCCAAGCATGGTCACTTTGGCGACTGTAAAAGCCTTGGTGATGGCGTAAGTGAAATGCGCATTCATACAGGTGCTGGCTATAGAGTGTACTACTGCCGTAAAGGCGAACTTGTGTATCTTCTGCTTGCAGGTGGCGATAAATCCACCCAAGTAAAAGACATTGAAAAAGCAAAAACACTTTCCATAAGGTATACAATATGACACCAGAACAATCCCCACCTAAGGCCACACCTTTTGACGCGGCCATCTTCCTAGATAGTGAAGAAATGATTGCAGAATATATCAACGCGGCCATGGAAACCAATAATACGGACGTTCTCCTCGATGCGCTTTCCGACGTGGCCAAAGCTCGTGGTATGGCAAAGCTTGCTGAAGACACAGGTCTTTCACGCGAAAGCCTCTATAAGACGCTTCGCCTTGGTGCAAAGCCTCGCTTTGAAACTGTCTGGCGCATCATGCAAGGCCTTGGAGTACAGCTTGATGCGAAGCCTCAAACAGCACCCCAAGCATAATTTTACACCTGTCCGCCGCTAGTCGAACTAATGTCCACATCATACACAATGGACAACAACGTCATGGGCGTAGGGTCCTGCACACGCACCAAAACCTTGGCATCCTCACTCCAGCCACTATCAAAAGACACATCACAATCGCCAGTCATGTACTTTGGTGACACCATGGCAGCCGCATCATGCACAAGTATCTCATAAAGGCTGTTCTCATCCATGCCAGCCCGTACACCCATACTTTGATAAAGACGCAGTCGCGCACCCGAAACCTTGCGCACACGTGAAATGGTCGTGCCATTCTGCATGGTAGACTCCGGCTTTGTGGGAATAATATCAGTATTATACGGCAAACCTACATGCACCGTTGATGCAGCCCTATCAAGCTTGATGGTCCCGTCAGCAACAATGCGCGGTGGCATGACATAACCATCTGCAAAGATGGAAACTGTGCGCCCTTCAAGGTGGCTAAGGCCAGACAAAGAAGTTACAGCATCACCTTCATAGGTCAGGCCAGAATCCACATAAAAAGCCGCGTCCGCTGTGTCCCCATCAAAAAATTCTGCCATGCGCTCCACATATCGCTTTTCAACGCCATCCACAGTACGGCGCACAAGCAACCACACTTCATCATTTTGCCCCGTGGCGGAACTTGTGGGAATGACGGCCACATCTTCCACAAAGCCATCCGTTTCATGCCGATGCCACCCCACAACATCATGCTCACGTAAATACGTAAGCCCTGCCATACTTCCGTTATCAAGCACACACCAAGCAACAGCGTATGGCGATTGCTGAAAGGCCCAAGCAACAATGCGCCGCCCCTGTAAAACACCACTTAGCAGTGTAAGATCCGCGGCAATGTACGCGTCATAATCGTAGCTATACGCAAATTCACGCACCACATTACCGCCCCGTTGCACAAAGAGAAGCGAGTCACCAGCAGTAAGAGCAGGAAGACTTTCACTGCCCCGATTGCCATAGGACGAGAAGGCCATAGAACTTGGCGTAATGGCTCCTCCAGAAGAACCTTCCATAGTCCATTCACCGCCATCCGTGCCAAGACACAAAACACGATCGCCCTCAATCCATCGAAAGATATTTTGCCGCTGCGCCGCAAGGGTGGCTTCAATTTTGTCATCATCGTTGGCAGGGCTCGACGCGGCCATGCTCTCAAGATTGCCCGACTCAGAAAACCAAACGGTTAGGGGGTTATTGTTGGTGCTGGCAAAGCCAAGTCGCTGTTGCCAAAAAAAGACAATGGAAGGATAATCCCCTTCTTCTGCAAAGGGATTTTCCGCTTCGGAAACCGTATCCGCCTCATCTGCACCAATGTTCGTGTCGTCAAAATACGTATCGCCATCGATAGCACGGCCAATAAAGCCGTAAACGCCATACGACTTTTTATAGATGCGATATTGCAGGGCTCCGTCCACAGCCGTCCACGAAAGCCTGTTATAAAAAGATGAACTAAGGCCCGTGCTTTCAATAGAAACAATGTCCGATGCGAGGGACTCCTCACCCGTTGTGGCGGAAATGGTAGACACCCGATAATAATATGTAGCCGTCACGTCGGAATTAGAGGATACCGTGCCGCCAGTGGTAATGCTCACATCACTGGGAGGGTCAATGGTGGGCATGAATGTTGGCGTTTCAAATCGCCAATCATCATCAGCATAGCGCGATAATTTACGCGGTGGATGATTGGGGCTTACTATGTAGACAACGTCCGACGACTGAGCAAAACGAAGGCCCGAAATATCATCATCGGTATACGGCGACTCCACTTCGTAAACGTCACCATCACTGGTGGCCACAAGGCCCTCACTAATCCACACACGCACATAGCCATCACCAAATTCCAAGATACGCGATTGCAAGGATGAAAAGACAAAAGGCACAAGGCGCACAGTCTTGGTGCTATCCTGTTCCTTGGCCGCACCCATAAAATAGAAACCAGGGCGACGCGTCACAGGTCCTTGTGCCATAGGCACAGCGTTCTTCATCAAGATTGCGCCCGTCTGGTAGCGTGGTTGGTCCGTCCGCGCTGTCAAAAGAGGAGAAATTTCACCACCATTAAAGGACTGTTGCACTGGGTACATGGTCATAGCTTAATGCCTCGCCGTAATAAAAGAGCACTCCGAAGCCTCATCTATTTCAGGGCCATAGCGACATGCCGTATCATGCAGACGCGCATAATCTAAGGCCATCTGATACCGCTCCATCATGGCCTTCATGATCTGTCCACCATCACGGGCAAGCGGAATGGCAATATCAGCCGCTAGCTTGCACGAAAGAGCTTCACAAAAATCAGACGGCCAATAATCATAGTCGGCATTACGCACCACATACCGGGCAAGACACGGCTTGGCATCGGTGTATACATGCGTGCCCACAATCTCGAAAGGAAGGCCCTGACGATGCAAATCCCCATGACTACGCACATCCACAATGCGGATACAATTGCTTGGCATGGCATAGGCATAGTGAAAACCAAAAGCAGGGCTTGTAGTAAGCCTCGCCAGCGACGCCCATTCCATGGCATGGGACCATGGATGCATACGGAGGACTTCATCTAAAACCGTGCTCCATGCCCTATCACATCGCGCGGCCGCCGCTGTTCCATCGCCAAGACTTGAAATCTCCGATTGCCCAATCATGCGCAAAGCTTTGTTAACAATGCTTATTTGTGTTGGCATAATGTCCTTTTAAAAAAGCCCTGCAAAGCAGACACCTTGCAGGGCTTTGGTTAAGTCCGCTATATGGGTATGTTTTCAAACTAGCTTATTTTGTTTTTCTGGCGAGGAAAGCGAATTTTTGGCGAGGGGAGTGTATATGGACATACATGACCTGAGCAAAAAACGAGCTTGACGAAGCCAGAAAGCAAAAGAAGCAGTTTGAAGACATAGCCTATCGAGGCAGATACGCCGCAAAAACATCCACCGCCCCAATGGCGGAGGTGTTGGTCGTGGACAAGGCAACCTTCACAAAGGTCTTAATGTCCGAAGGCAACGGAATTTTGCCAATAACATCACCATCAGCATAGGCCGTCGCCGCGGAATACGTCTTCATGAAATAGATAGGCACAGTGGTATACGTGCCATCCTCCGTATCGCATTCCGTTAAGGTCACGGTTATAGCTTTTTCTGCAGCAATGCTCACATCACCATTGGCAGCAATGACAAGCTCAAGAGCACCTTGGGTATTATCCGCACGAAGCGCACTGCCATTACCCGTGGCCGCTGTAGAGCTGACAGACTGTGCCGCAGCCAAAAACTCACCATGCACACGCAAAGTATGTTTATACATAATCGCTTTACTCCTTAGCTTACCGTAATAGCGGTGTCTTCGCCATCGGTGAAATTGTACGAAGTCACAACTTCAACACCGTTCCAGTGGGTCAGCATGCGGTTCATGTCCTTGTCTTTGTTGGTCACTTGCAAGGAATTGCCCTTGTAGGAATAGAGCATATTCTTGCAACGCTCATGACAGAACAACATGGTATGGCCGGAGTCCGAACCGCGCACCATGGCAATAAGATCGTCAACCATGGTCTCCGTTGGCTTATTGGAACTATTGATGTTCACAATAGCCGCAACGGTATTCGGGTTGGCAATCTGCAAACCAAGGTACGACTTGAGGCGCAAACCATAGACAAGCACACCAGCATACGTGCCCGACGTGGCCTTGTACAATTGGCCACCAGCAATGGGGCGCGTATCAAGCATGGTGCCTTGCTTAAAGCCTTCAGGGCTGTACAAACCACACGTTTCACCAGCCACAAAGCGCACAGCAATGAGCGAATACGTGCCACCAGTGCTTGCACCTGCATTAATGAGCTTGTTCTCGTCCTTAGCGTACGCAAGGAAATTGTTATACAAAATGGCCTTTTCAGCAGTCATGCCAGACTTGCGCAAAACCTTTGGCATCTTCTTGGCAAAGTACTTTTCTTTGCCTCCAAACATTTGCGCCGTATCTTCAGGGCATTCAATTTCACCGCCAAGAATGGACAAGTCCACTTTCACAAGGCGCGTGCTCGCGTCAACGGTGGGAAGAGGTGCGTTCATGTTCACCCAGCCAGCACCCTCAACGTCCACCACGTCCTCATACGTATTCCACAAAGGATGCGAAGACGCTTCAAAAGGAATACGCTTCAAAATAGGCGCTTCTTCCGTCAACGAGTCCACTTGATGTGGTTGCTTTTTAGCAAGCTCTTGCGAAAGTTCGTGTAATGTTTTCATATAGATATACCACCTTACGAATTACTGTTTGCGAAAAGCTCTTGTACAAAAGCTTCCGTCGTCATGGGCTTTATCTGCCCACCTGCTTGCGTGCCACCAGCCAGACTATCCTCTGAAATCATGGTGGAAATGGCATAGAGGGCTTCCACCATAACAGGGTCATCAGTGACGCCACGCGCGGCCAAAGCAGGAGCAAGTCGCCCTTCAAGACGTCTATCAAGGGTGGTCAAAGCAGAAAGAGCCGCCCCCTTATTGGCGTCAAACTGCGTACCCCAACGGCCTTGCAGCTCTTGCGTACCACGGCGGATATGCTCGGTCTTGCTGTTGACCACTTCCTGCAATTGCCACTGCGCAAGGTTTTGGGCTTGCGAAGGCGTAAGCCCAAGACGCACACTGGCTTCTTTATAGCGTTGCTCTTGCGCCTTATCGATAGTGGTGCCTTCTGGCCACCCAAGCTCAATGGCCCCTACATCGGTGGCAGGCTGATAGGCCGCACCACGATGCAAAGCGGCCATGGCATCCTCAGCAGAACCGAAGCCTTGCATACTGGCACGCCATGCCTCAGGCACAGCATCAAGCCAATTGCCAGCCGTGCCACCTGTTGATGGAATATTTCCACTCTCACCAACGGGGCTACCTTGTGGGTTTTGTCCACCCGTACTGCCCGCGTCCCCTGCTCCACCCAACGGTGCATCTTGCGCACCACCAACATCACCAGTGGTGGCCCCCGCGCTTTCGCCAAGGACCGTGCTCTCAGTGCTTCCCGTAGTCTCCATATCGCCCATAAATACTCCTTATTCTCCGTGGGCACGCAATCGTATGGCCCGTGAAATGGTTACAAAGACACCTTCATCCACCTTGGCGATATCATTTAAGAGCTCATCGCCAAGGTCCTTCAAAGCGCAATCACGATAGAGGCTAGGCCCTTCCGTCCAAATGGAATTATGGACACCCATAACACCAAGCAGGTTAGTGAACAGTCTTTGCCCTGCTGGCGTCGTAATGACCTCGCGCAAGTCTTCAAGATATTGAACTTGTCTGGCTTGTTCCTTGCGACGTGCGTTCACTTCTTCAACGTCTTGTAAGGCACTTTCTAGCCCTGACACATTATCCCAATCATCTTGTTTATTCATTGCTTGCTCCTTGCCCACTCTTGCCCATAAGGTCCCCTGCCAAAGTATCAGGACCTGTGGACATGCTCGCCATTTGTGCAAGGCTTTGCATGCCCTGCATGGCCTGTTGTGCTTGCATTTGCTTAGCTTGCTCCTCAGCCCGTGCTTGACGGAGCGCGACAACCTCTTCATCACTGCGCACCATGCGCCCAGGTGCGCCAATGCCACGCGCCAGCTCATCCACAGCTTGGTCAACGTCCACCTTGTCCAGTACATTGCGGTCAACTTGCGCAAGCTGCATAACATCTTGCATAAGAGCCCTTGCAGACTCAGCCCCAGTCTGACGCAAAGCCTGCGCTAGTGGGCTTATGTAACTCACATCCACAATGGCCACTTCCCCCATTTGCGCAGGAGGCGGTGGCAAAAGATTGGCGCGGTCAAGCATAGCAAAGGTGCGGAAAATCACAGGAGTTAAGACGCTTTCCTCATAGGCTTCAAGACTTGGTCCCATGAACTGAAGTCGCTCACGCTTGCGCTCCAAATACTCGCTTGCCGTCATGCCTTTAGGACGTAATTCCAGAGACATATCCGCAAAATACGCCGCAAGTGTTGTCTGGCCAATGCGCCCTGCAATGGTATTGATTTCCTCGCGTACCGAATTCAAATCAATGCGCACCTCATACAATGGCCCAATGCCTTGGCTTTCAGATTGCGACACCGCATTTTCCCCACCCGGTCCAATGTTCAAGCGATGCTTGAAGGACACAGGCTTACGGATGGGCGGATTGATACTCTTTTGCAAACCAATGAGCTTTTGCTTTTCAAGCTCTTGAAGCTGCTTAATGTCTGGCAAAGCATCATCGCCCGTACCAGAACCATAGGTATCCAACGTCTCCTCATTGGCGGCGAAGAAATACGGCATTTCTACATAGCCGCTTTCGCTCAGCACATCCTCAGCACCCACAGCCTCATACATGTAGGAAGCAAAGGGCATATTCTTGGCGTCAATCTTACCAGCTTGGCGATGATGCCGCGGCATCACCACATGAATGATTTCCACCTGATCATAACCGCGCCGCTCATCAAGGGCTGTACACACAGCAGTGGAAAGCTTGTCACGCCCAAAACGTTGTTCAAGCTGATGCGGCGTCATCTTGATGCGACGACACACCGTATCAAGCTCTCTATCAGCATTAAGGCCCACAGCCCAAGTACCCACAGTGCACGACTCAAAGCGGCAAAGCTTGGTGGCTGAATTATCCTGAAAAAGAAGCAATGGCCCAAAGGTCAAAAACTCCAGATTGCAGGCATGAATGGCCTTGTAAAAGCCGCATGTACGTAAGACGTTGCCAATCTCACGCTCAACCACATCAAGCCACGCTTGCGCCCCCGTGCTCTCGTTTTGCGCCTCATTGCTAAAGCTCCACTTAAACCACGGTAAAGACGCTGGCGTCATGCCAGAAGTGAGGCCCGTAGCAGCAACTTTAAGACTCCGCGTACCCTCACGGTTGAGCACCTTCTTGCCGCGGCTCTTGGCCTCAATGGTGCCATCCTGCCCTTCGTAAATGCCACGCGTGGGCAAAACCCATTCAGAAAGAGCACGCCACCGCGGTTCACACGGTTTACGCAATCCTTCCAGATGGTCCACAAGCTCTTGTAATTCTGTGATTAGTTCACTGGCCATACACGTTATACATGACCCAAAAGGCCAGAGCTTACCGTGGACGTTGCCCCAGTGGTGCCAAGCGGCGAGGTCAAAATAGTAGAGCTAATGCCGTTCTTGGATTTGATTTTATTGGTTTCTTCATCGCGTACAGCGTCAGACTCAGCCTCAGCCTCATCTTCCTTGGTGGGAATATCTTCATATTCCACTGTGGAAACGCTCGGCGTACTCTTGCCCAAACTACTTGCCCCTCCCATTAGTCACCCCCTTTCATAAAATCATCACGCTGTAACAGCGTCACAATGCCATCAACATAGCGAGCCTTGCGCACTATATGGCATGCCTTAGGCAAAACCATACGACGCACAAAGCCAAGCTTCTCCACAAAGGAGAGTGCATGCCGATACGTTGCAGGCGTAATGCCCATGAGCGCATCAAGCTTGCCGCTCTTAAAAACAAAGCCAAGCAAGGTACGCCCAATGGCTACTGCATTAAAACGCCCTGCCTTGAACACACAAAAATGAATCATGGCACAACGGCCCATGAAGGAATTTACCCAAGCAATAGCCACCATATTGCCCTGCGCATCTTCAATACGAATAAGCCAAGCCATGTTCGAATTGGTCACGCTGTTCCAATCGACAATATTAGGCTGTGCACTGTCGTACATAACAACGCCATCAAGCCCTTCATCCTGCATTTGCCAAAATGGCTCAGCAAAGGCGCATGCATCGTCGGCATATTTCACCACATGGCAACGGTATTTATCCGCCATCGTTTTCTCCTAGGACTCCCAAGAACTCAAAGGATCATAATCATCAAGCCCTTGCGACGTGCGCAAACTGCGTGGGTCATTGGGCATACCGCCCACATACTCGGCATAGTCATCTTCATCAGGAAAGCTCGCGCCTAAATTGTCCTCAACCTGCCGCGCTAAACAATCCAGCATGTCATCATGACTGCACACAGGAAAGGCCAAATATTCCTCACGCACAAACTCTTCTGTAAGATTACGCCATTTGCCTTCCATATCCTTGAGGGACAAATTCCCTGGGAAGAAGATGCGCCCCTGCTCAAAGAGCGGCACAAGACGACGTATGCGGTCATTCTTGGGCATGGCCCCACCCATCTCAATAATGGAAAAGTGATAGCCAAGGCGGTCTTGCTCACCGTTGATATGCTCTATGTCCGCTTGTAATCCGTAACGCTCATAGCCAACACATAAAGGCTTGTATTCGCGCACAAAGGTGAAGAGCTGGCGCGTCCGTTCCGTCAAATTCATGCGGTCTCGCACACCATCAATGACATAACGGTGACCATCAGCACCAAAGCCCACAACCCACATGACTGTGTAGTCGGAACCTTGCTTCTTGGAATGCGCAGGATCCACAAGGATATAACGGTTCATGCCCTGCCAAAGGTCCTTTTTCGGCTCCCAGTAGCGCATCCACTCTTCTGTAAAACCTGACACATCGTCCGCCTTAGGGTTTTGAAGCATTTGACAACCAAAAACATACGGGCCCATGATGCGTCGCTTTTCTAGAAGCACCTTACGTGATAGCAAAACAGGCACACCGTCCATGGTTCCATCATCAGTTGCAGGGTGAATGCGAGGGCTTGCGGCCTCACGGTCCATCATGGTGCGGTACGTGTCATTAAAGTGATACCGTGTGCCAATGTACCGCTGAGCACCACCACGAGAACCAAGATTTAAGGACAAAGCCCACATCTCAGTCACCTTGGCAATTATGTCTGGCGTCGTTACAGAACCTGCCGTCACCACGTCGTCATAGACCGAAAGCTTAAAGTGCCGGCCCGTCGGCTGACCATCCACCAATCCCCAAGCTTCCACAGTGGCCTCTTTGGGATTGCCCTTGCGCTTCACCACAATGCCGCTATCAAGGGACCATTGCGGCGAATCCGTCTTAGGGCTTTGATACAGCACATCAGGATACAAGCTTAGCAAGATAGGATTGTCTTCAAACTCGCGCTTAATCTGTGTCAAAAAAGCCTTGGCAATGGGCCTTGTGTGCGAAAAAATCCCGATGGTAATTTCAGGGTCACACAAAATATCTTGAATGGTGAGCGCAAAGGTGATGATGGTAGACTTGAAATGCTCACGCGCCCAAAGGTCCAAACGCCCATCAGGAGCAGCCGCCACCTCTTTGCACCTCTCAAAGCACCAATCATTGTCGGTCCATGGTTGGCGCAAAAGCATTGAAAGCAGAAAGAACAGGTCAAGCCGCCCAAGCATAGCCACAGCGGCCACTTGTGCCTGTGGTCCATGCTTTGTGGCCTCACGCAAAATGACATCATAGGCCGCCCGTGCTTCATGGCGATTGGCATACGGAACACAGCGCTTATGACTCAGCTTCTCCACCTAATGCATCCTCACTGGCTTCACCCCCACAAGCTTCACCCCGACCCAATAAGCCACCATATCCACCAAACAATCCCGTTAAAGAATCAGGCAAGACCACTTTGTTCTCCACCTCGCCAGACAGCTTGACCTCAGCCCTGTCCTTCCATCGTTCAGGCGCACGATTATTAAGCCAATACTTGGCCGCTCCCGTATCCGGTGCAATGTGCTTGGTCACGGTCTTTGTTATCCGCAAAGTAGGCCCACGCCTCGCTTTACCCTTTGCCACCGAAGCACCTTCAGCATCAGCATCGCCTTCAGACTCGCCAGCAACAGCAAGAAATGCCTCCAGCTCTTCAGATATATCATCAAGTGGGACGGGCTCCCTCGTGACTTCCACAACCTTGTAGCCCTTGGCCCTCTGAAGCAAAGACTTCTCAACCTCACCAGTATCGTACGCATCACGGCCCAAACGGCACGCCTTAGCAAATTCATCATGCGCTTTCCTCCACTTTGTGAGTGTTGACGAATCCACCCCAAAAAGCCGACAAAGTTGCCTGTCTGTCATGCCACTCATGGCAATGGCTTCGTATGCTTGCTTGGCATAGGCTTCATTGTAGCGTGACGGCCTGCCCTTGCCTTGCTTGAGTGCTTGTTTTGGTGCTCCCTTTGCCTTGGCCATGCGCTTAACGCCGCAACTTGTAGCCATCGGACGATAAGACTTTCAAAGACTGCTCAAGGGTCTGCTTAATCCACCGCACATCAACCTCAATAACAGCGATGCGCTCCATGGTGGCGTTCTGCTTGGCCTGTACTTC